>NZ_JBEYBQ010000006.1:0-153589 GCF_040632295.1 Isoptericola sp. NPDC019482 | reverse complement strand
ACCCGGTCCCCCCCCCCCCCCCCGCGCCCCCCCCCCGCGCGCTCGGCGCGGCTGTTCGTGCGCGGCGCGGCACTTCGAACTGCCGCGCCGAGCACGAACTGCCGCCGTCGCGCCGTCGGCCCCAGTCAGACGCAGCGAGGCCCGCACCCCAGAAGGGATGCGGGCCTCGCGGAAGCGATGCGCGGCTAGGCCGCGGGAATCACTTGAGGGTGACGGTGGCGCCGGCGCCCTCGAGGGCAGCCTTGGCCTTCTCGGCCGTCTCCTTGTTCGCGCCCTCCAGGACCGGCTTCGGGGCACCGTCCACGAGGTCCTTGGCCTCCTTCAGGCCGAGGGACGTGAGCGCGCGCACCTCCTTGATGACCTGGATCTTCTTGTCGCCGGCGGCCTCGAGGATGACGTCGAACTCGTCCTTCTCCTCGGCGGCCTCGGCGCCACCGGCACCGCCGGCGGCGGGGGCGGCGACCGCGACGGCGGCGGGAGCAGCGGCGGTGACCTCGAACTTCTCCTCGAAGGCCTTCACGAAGTCGTTGAGCTCGATGAGCGTGAGCTCCTCGAAGGCGGCCAGGAGCTCGTCGGTGCTGAGCTTCGCCATGATGGCGTTCCTTTCGGTTGGTGCGTCCTGGGGCATCAAGCCCCGCAGAAGCAAGGGAGGGGGTGGTGCTTGCCGTACCGCCGTCAGGCGGCAGCGGCCTCCGATTCCTGCTTCTGACGCAGGGCATCGATGACGCGAGCGGCCTGGGCCGGCTTCGCGCTGAAGGCGTAGGCAGCCTGGAAGAGCTTGGCCTTCATCGCGCCGGCCGACTTGGCCAGCAGGACCTCGCGGGACTCGAGGTCCGCGAGCTTGGTGATCTCTGCAGCGGTCAGCGGCTTCCCCTCGAGGACACCGCCCTTGATGACCAGTGCAGGGTTCGCCTTGGCGAAGTCACGCAGACCCTTGGCGGCCTCGACCGGGTCGCCGGTCACGAACGCGATCGCGGACGGACCCTTGAGGTCGGCCTCGAACGCGTCGATCCCGGCCTCCTTGGCCGCGATGGACGTCAGCGTGTTCTTCACCACGGCGTAGGTTGCGTTGCCGCTGAGCGACCGACGCAGCTCCTTGAGCTGCGCGACGGTGAGCCCGCGGTACTCGGTCAGCACGGCCGCGTTCGAGTCACGGAACTTGTCCGCGACCTCCGCGACAGCGGCTGCCTTGTCCGGCCTCGCCATGGCAATCCTTCCGGTGGTGGTGCCACCGGTACCTGCGAAAGAAAAGAGCCCCGGCGCAGGTGCGCACGGGGCTCGGAGCTCACAGCCAGGCTGTGTGATCGTCGTCGTGTCACCTACGCAGGCCCCCGCACTCTCACGGGACTTCGGTCTTCGGCTTGCTGGGCGAGCCCGGGCAGCGTCGGACGACCGGCGGTCTTGGGTTACCCGAGAACTGTACACGACGGAGGGCGGTGGGTCGGCACTCGTCGCGTGTGGCACCCACCACTGCGGCTCTCAGAGCACCAGCGGGCCGAAGCAGACCAGCGGCACCGGCTCGGGCTCGTCCGCGACGGCGCGTGCGAGCGCCGCGCCCGGGCGCAGGCCGTCGCGCAGCCCCTGGTGGAGCACGGGCATGACCCGCACGGCGACGTCGTCCCGCAGCGGCGCGACGGCGGCGATCACGGCACGCGCACCCATGCGCAGCAGCACGCTCGTCAGGCCGAGCGGCTCGCCGCCGTGCCGGATGCTCGCCGAGCCGACGTCGCACGCCGACAGGACCAGGACCGACCGCGACAGGTCACGACCGTCCAGCTCGTGGGCGTACAACGGGCCGTCGGCCAGGAGAAGGCTGGAGAAGACCGGGTTGTCCGGCTCGTGGGTCCCGTGCGCGGCCAGGTGGACGACGGACGCCTCCTCGACGGCGTCCGCGACCGCTGCGCACGTGGCAGCGCCGTCCAGCAGGGAGTCGCTCCCCCATACTCGCGCCACCTCGGCCGCCTCCGCGCTCGCGTGCCGCAGCCCCGGACCCGCGACGGCCAGCGCCGACCCTGGCACCCACCCCGCATGCCCGCTGGTGACCCAGGAGTTGACCACCGTCGACAGCCCCCGTCGCGACGGCAGCAGCGACCACGGCACGGAGACCAGGCGGTCACGTGCCGCGATGTACACCGGCCCCGCGACCTCGGCGCCGCGCAGCAGAGCGTCGTCGAGCCAGGTGAGGCTCCGCACGAGGGACTGGGACGCCGTCGCCCGCAAGGGCTGCGGAAGCAGCGGGTTCGAGAGGGCCTGGAGGTCCGCCCGGACCCGGCGCACCTGCTCGAGCGCGGGGGCGAGCGGTGCGAGGTCGAGCAGGCGAGACCCGTGCGCGTCGACACGAACGGCGCACACCCGGTCCTTGATCATCATGAGGTCGAGCACCACGCGATCCGACCCCGCGGCCTCAAGCACCCGCCGCAGCTCGCGTGCCGACGTGGGCCTCGGGACCTCCGCGTGCCCGTCCGCGTGCCACGACCGTTCGCGTGCCTGGCTCTGCAGACGTCGCGCGTCCCGGCGGAGCCGCACCTGCTCGAGGGCCGAGCCGGGGTCCCCCTCGAGCTGCCGCGCCCGCTCCGCGAGCCGTCGTGCACCTCCGACCAGGGCCGCCATCTCGGGATCCTCCGGAGGCCGCACCCGCCCGGAGCCGGCGAAGGTGGCACGTCCTCGCTCGACGGCGTCGAAGACCGCGTCCGCGCGCCCCGACCGGAGCGCCGCACCCAGGTCGACGGCCTGGAGGCGGATGCCGTGGGCCGACGCCGCGGTCACGGCCTCCACGGCGCCCAGTCGCTGCCGCTGCTGAGCCAGAAGACGGTGGCCCTTGCGCACCGCGGCGAGCCCGGCGCGTCGGTCGTCGGCCGCGAAGGCGACCAGGGCGCGGACCACCTGGGCGCGGACCTGGGTGCCCAGGGAGAGTCCCGCGGCCGCCGGGAGCAGGCGCAGACCTTCGGTGGCCGCCTCCGGCGCCCCTCCGCGCACCGCACTCTCGGCGACGACCAGCTCGAGGTCGACGGCGATGCGGTCGGCCCCCGGCACCGTACTGGCCCGTTCTGCCAGCTCTGCGGCGTCGTGCGCCAGCCGCAGAAAGGCGCGGGGTGGTGCACCGCCTTCGACGAGGATTCCGTGCCTGGCGTCGATCGAGATCAAGCCGGCCCGAAGATCGAGCAGGTCGTGGCCCGCGCGCCGTGCGCGCCCCCGGACCCGCCGGGCGAGAGCGTTCGCCTCGGCGTAGCGCCCGAGGCCGACGAGGCACCGCGCCTGCCCGATCTGCGCGTCGATGAGGTCTCGCCATGTGCGGGTGTCCGCCAGGACCGTCGCTGCCCGCCCGAGGGCGTCCGCCGCCTCCGACAGCAGACCGGCCTCGTAGAGGACGGCGGCCTTGTCCATCAGCCCGATCCCGGCGTGCTCCGGCGGTGCGTGCCGTGCTGCCGCGTCCATGGAACGAAGAGCAGCCGGCAGGTCTCCGCCCAAGAACCAGGCGTAACCCAGGTTGTGCTCGGCCATGAGCTCGACTGCGGTCTCGCCCACGTCGTGGGCAAGCTGACGACCGCGCTCCAGATCGCTCACGGCCAGGTCCAGCTCACCGGTCTCGAGACAGAGCCAACCCCGGTTGATGAGGACCGGGACCAGGTCCCGGTCCTCGGTGATGCCGTCCAGCGCCGAATTGAGCTCTCGCCTGGCGAGCCCCAGCTCCCCCATGCGCATCAGCTGCAGGCCTCGATGCCCACGGACGACCGCCATCATCGAGTCGTCGCGGGCACGCACGGCCAGGTCGTGTGCAGCGTCGAGATCCCGCATGACGGCGTCCCGGTCGGTGCCTCGCTCGTACTCGCAGGTGGCGATACCCACGAGCACCCGAGCACGGGCACGAAGCACGTCCTCCCGGGTCTCGTCGAGCTGATCGAGCCTGCGCAGCGCAGCCCTGTAGGTCCGCAGTGCGAGGCCGAACCGCCGGTGCGAACGAGCGCTCGTCCGCGCCCGCTCGACCTGCTCCAGCACGGCCTCGAGACCGTCCACGCCTCACCTCATGTCCCTACACGGGATGGGCACCTCCCGCCGACAGTCCGCCGGTCGCTTCGGTGATGGCCGACCAGATCTGCTGCACCCTCGTCTGCACGAGAGTAGTCGGGTCGGCCTCCGCCCCCAACGTCGATGATTCCTGACGCAGGCGCAACAACTCCCGCGCGACCTCTCCTGCGAGCACCGGAGCCGCGAAGGAGGTACCGCTCCAGGTCGCGAACCCGCTCTGGAACCCTTCAGGATCGATCGTCGACCGGTACTGGTCCGAATGCCGTTCCTTCATGCGCAGCGAGGGCGTGATCGGCCCGTCGAGCGTCGTCGGGACCGTGCTCACCACTCCGGCACCCGGTCGAAGGCACGTGACCCACGGGCCGTCGTTGCTGAAGAGGGCGGTCGTCCCGTCGGGGTTCAGCGCTCCGACGGTCAAGATCGGCGGGCGTTCCTGCGACGTGTCCCCCGGGTCGGTGATCGTGGGGGGCACCGCGCGACGATCGACCTCGGGAGCGAAGGCGGCCGGAAACTCAGGCCGTGTCTCCCCGTCGTTGCCCGCCGCCACGACGATCGCGACACCGGAGTCCCGCAGCCGCGCCAGGACCGCTCGGAGCGGGTGATCCCACCGCATGTCCTCGGGTCGTTCGTGGTAGTAGCCCATCGACAGCACCACGACATCAATCGCCACGTAGTCGGCGCGCCCGCCCAGCCCGCGTTCGTGGAACGTCGCGAGGCGCCGCAGCGACTCGATGACGTCGGACTCTGAGGCCACGCCTGATCCCCCCACTGTTCGCACCGGGAGGATCAACGCGTCGGGGCACACCTGGTGCACGATGCCTGCGATGAACGTCCCGTGCCCCGCGACGGGGTCGAGCGGGCCGGTCAGGGGTGACGTGCTCGCCCCGCCGATCTCAGCGTCCTCCTCGGGAAACTTGGCCACGGGGTGCGTACCGATCGGGTCCTCGCCCAGCAGCGCGTCGCGGATGACGACCCCGTTGCCGTCAGGCGCGCCGCCGGTCCCGTAGCTTCCGAACCACTCGTGCGTCCCGACCCCGGTGTCCAGGATCGCCACGACCGGGCGGCGGGCACCGTCGGGGGTGCGCCACATGTCGCCGTCCTCCCGCACGGTGCGTACGGGGGCGCCGCCGAGCCAACGTACCGGCGTCCGACCTCCCGAACCAGGCACGCCGTACTCGGCGAGCCCTCCTGCCGGGTGGGTCGAGAACGGGTGCGTCGAAAAGGGGTGCGTCGAAAAGGGGTGCGTCGAGAACGGATGCGTCGAAAAGGGGTGCGTCGAGAACGGATGCGTCGAAAAGGGGTGCGTCGAGAACGGATGCGTCGAGAACGGCAGGGCCGACATCACGTGGTCGAGGCTGAGGGACCACGACGTCGACTCGTCGTCGCCGTCGGCCTCCAGCGCTCCCCACGCGTCGGGCTGTGCGTCCTGGTTCTCCGGGAGGAGCCGGAGCACGAAGCCGTGCTCGTCGTCCACCCCGTCGAGCGGGTCGTCGTCCGTCCCCTGCGCGTCGGGCCGGTACCGCACCTGGAGCCCGAGCCGGCATCCCTGACGTCGCGCCTCCCGTTCGACGCGCGTCGCCGCGCCGTCGTCGTCGGGGTACTCGACGTCGAGGAAACGAGGACGCGGCTCCTCGGTGCCCGGGCGGCGGAGCCGCTCACGCAGGCCACCGGGCAGCTCGCCGTGCACGATGACGCGGTCGGCGACGTACCAGGTGGGCTCGACCGCCCGGCGTCCGGGACGGGCACGCAGCGCGTTGGGGTCCAGGTATCGCATCGGCGGGTCGACAGGCCGCATCGGTCGGCCTGACGGGCCGCTGGGCGTCTCGGTCACGTGTCCTCCTCATCACGGGCGCGCCGGATCGGCGCACGTTCTCAGGTGGGCGCCTGTCGCGCCCGGCGTCTCAGAGCTCGATGACCGGCGTGGCGACGGTGACGTCGCCGCCGTCGGGCAGGCGCACGAGCAGGCTGGTGGGGCCGCGGTCGACGCCGGTGAAGGCGAAGCGGCCGTCGTCGTCGGCGGTGGTGGTGCGCTCGCCGTCCGGCTGGCGCAGCTCGACGACGAGCGTGGCGGCGGGCGCGACCCAGCCGTCGAGGCGCACGTGGGTGCCGTCGTCGTCGGTGGACAGCGCGATCATCACGGTGAGGCGCTCGTGCGTGAACGTGATGGTGCGCGCCTCGAGCGGCGGGGCGTCGCCGCGCACGGACCCGACGGGGGCCTCGATCTGCTGCAGCTCCATCACCTCGGCCTCGAGGCTCGCGAGCGTCATCGCGAACAGCGACCGCTCGACGAGCCCCTCGGGCACGGGATCGACCACCGCGACGGCGCGGCCGAGCCGCCCCAGGACGGCGACGTCGTGCGCGTCCAGGACCTCGTCCTCGCCGGGCACCGGCTCGCCCCACGCGTTCTCGTGCTTCGGGCTCATGTCCACGAGGCCTCCCCATGCTCGGTGAGGACGGCGCGCAGCTTCGCCAGGCACCGTCCCCGTGTGGCGCCGATGCTTCCCACCGGCATGCCGATCGACGCCGAGATCGCCTTGTAGTCCGGGCGGTCGGCGAGCGAGACGAGTCGCAGCAGCTCCTGGCAGCGCTCCGGGAGCCGGCGCAGCGACGACCACAGGATCCGGTCGCGCTCGTCGGTCAGCACCTCGGCCTCCGGGCCCGGGCGGGCGTCCGGCAGCGCCGCGGCGCCCTCGGTCACGTCGTCCGGCAGCTCGGTGCGGCGGCGCAGGTCCGCGCGTCCCTTGCGCACCGTCTCCCAGGCGGCCCGGCGGGCCGTCACGAGGAGCCACTTCAGCACGGCCTTCGGCTCGGCGATCGTGTCCGCGTGCCGCACGAGCGCCGCCCACGTGGACTGCACCACGTCGTCGGCGACGTCCCGGTCGACGCCCTGGGCGCGCACCGTGTGCCACAGCAACGGCGTCGCCTCCCGGACCAGGTCCGACAGGGCGTCGGTGCGGCCCTCGCGGAACTCCAGGATCGCCCGCGCGGCCCGGTCGCCCAGGCTCTCGTCGGCGTCGGGCGTCCCACCGAGCGGTTCCTCAGTGGCTCGTGTCATGGCTGTTCGCACCTCGTGAGGGCTCGTCGAGAAACCGGGGCGGCCGCGCCCCGGAACCTCCGAGCCTACGGCGCGCGCCGACGACGCGGCAGGATGAGGTTGCATCGACATGCAAAGCCCTCCTCCCACAGCGCGCGTGCGGTGCTGCGTACTCGTCATCGCCCGGAGAGAGGGCGACCCACGCCGCCTGATACATCCGGACCCGTCCGATCGGCCGACCGCTCCGAACCACCCCCGAGCGCGGGACCACCCCGCGCCCGACAGAAAAAGGAGCAGCCACCATGGGCTCGTCCGCGAACCGTCTCCTCGCCGCAGTCTTCGGCGCCGTCTACCTGCTGGTCGGCCTCGCCGGGTTCGTCGTCACCTCGGGCGTCGGCTTCGCCGCCACGGAAGGCGAGAAGCTCCTGTTCTTCGAGGTGAACCCGCTGCACAACATCATCCACGTCGCGATCGGCGCCGCCCTGCTCCTGGCCTCGCGCTCGGTCGCGGCGGCCAAGGGCGTCAACGTGACCGTCGGCGCCGTCTACCTGCTGGTCGGCGTCCTCGGCCTATTCCTCGTCGGCACAGGCGCGAACATCATCGCGCTCAACGGCGCCGACAACGTGCTGCACCTGGCCAGCGCCCTCCTGCTGCTCGGCGTCGGCCTGAGCGCGGACCGTCGCGCCGAGACGGGCGTCGCGACGGCATGACCCGGACCGCGCCCCTGACCCGCCTGCTCGTCGCCTTCGCGCTGGTCGGCGCCGGCCTGGTCAACCTGGGCTTGGTGCGGGGCGCGTTCCCCCAACCCTCGGGGGTGTTCTCGCTGGGCGTCGGCGCGACCGAGCTCGTGGCGGCGGTGCTCGTCCTGCGCGGGACGGCGATGCGCGGCGCCGATCGCCCGATGAGCGCCCGCCTCGCCGTCGGGGCTCTCGCCGTGACGAGCGTCCTGGGGATCGCGCTGGGCGTCGCCCGGGGGACCCACATCGGCGCGGCCGCCGCGGCCGCCGCCCTCCAGCTCGCCGCCGCCTGCGTGGTGGGTGCGACGATGCGGCCGGCGCGGGACGGGTGGGGCGCCGGCGGAACCGACGGGCTCCGGCGCCCGCCCGCCACGACGACGACCGGGCGCAGGTCGCGCCCCGCCGCGTCGCTCGCGATCCTCTTCGTGGGGGCGGTGGCCGTCTCCACGGTCGCGTCCGCCGGCCTGACCGACACGGAGGCGGGTACGCAGGCCGTGCCCCACGGCGAGCACCACCTCCCCGACCTGCCCGGCCTCGAGGGCCACCATCACGGGCCGTGACGGGCGCGGCCCGCACAGGGACACGACGACGGCCCGGCACCCTCGCGGGTGCCGGGCCGTCGTGCGTGGTTCAGCGGGTCCCTGCCGGGATCACGCCTCGATCAGGCCTCGTCGAGCAGCTTCGAGGTGCGCGACTGGTCGAGCGGGATGCCCGGGCCCATCGTGGTCGTCATCGTGGCCTTGGTGATGTAGCGGCCCTTGGACGACGTCGGCTTGAGACGCAGGACCTCGTCGAGCGCGGCGGCGTAGTTCTCCACCAGCGCCTTCTCGTCGAAGGACGCCTTGCCGATGATGAAGTGCAGGTTCGCGTGCTTGTCGACGCGGAACTCGATCTTGCCGCCCTTGATGTCGGACACGGCCTTGGTCACGTCCATCGTCACGGTGCCGGTCTTCGGGTTCGGCATGAGACCACGGGGGCCCAGCACCTTGCCCAGACGACCGACCTTGCCCATGAGGTCCGGCGTCGCCACGGCGGCGTCGAAGTCGGTGTAGCCCGCCGCGACCTTGGCGATCAGGTCGTCGCCGCCGACCTCGTCGGCGCCGGCCGCCACGGCCTCCTCGGCCTTGGCGGCGTTCGCGAAGACGATCACGCGGGCCGTCTTGCCGGTGCCGTTCGGGAGGTTGACCGTGCCGCGGACCATCTGGTCGGCCTTGCGGGGGTCGACGCCCAGGCGGAACACGACCTCGACGGTCGCGTCGTACTTGACCGTCGCGGTCTCCTTGGCGAGGCGGACCGCCTCGAGGGGGCTGTACAGGTTCTCGCGGTCGATCTTCTCGGCCGCGGCGCGGTACGCCTTGCTGCGCGTTGCCATCTGCTTCTCCTTCTGCAGTCGTGGTGAGCGGGTCCGCGCGGACCCTGCCACGTGCCCGACGTCGATCGCCGGGACTTGGTCCGAGCCGCCCGGGCGGTGCCGGAAGGATCCGGTCACGGCCGGGCGGCCCGGTCGCGGATCACTCCGCGACGGTGATGCCCATCGAACGAGCGGTGCCGGCGACGATCTTCATCGCGGCGTCGATGTCGTTCGCGTTGAGGTCCTGGAGCTTCGTCTGCGCGATCTCGCGGACCTGGTCCTGGGACAGCTGCGCGACCTTGACGGTGTGCGGCGTCGCGGAGCCCTTGGCCACACCGGCGGCCTTCTTGATGAGCTCGGCGGCCGGCGGCGTCTTCGTGATGAACGTGAACGAGCGGTCCTCGTACACGGTGATCTCGACGGGGACGACGTTGCCGCGCTGCGACTCGGTGGCCGCGTTGTAGGCCTTGCAGAACTCCATGATGTTCACGCCGTGCTGACCGAGCGCGGGGCCGATCGGCGGGGCGGGCGTGGCCGCACCGGCGTTGATCTGGAGCTTGATGAGGCCGGAGACCTTCTTCTTGGGAGGCATGACTCTTCCCTGACTTTCTTGTTCGTGGGCCGACGCCGTGGGCGATGACCCGGTTGCAGTACCGCGTCCGTCAGATCTTGGCGACCTGGTTGAACGACAGCTCGACCGGGGTCTCCCGGCCGAAGATGGAGACGAGGACCTGGAGCTTCTGGGCCTCGGCGTTGATCTCGGAGATCGTGGCGGGCAGCGTGTCGAACGGGCCGTCGGTGACGGTGACCGACTCGCCGACCTCGAAGTCGACCTCGACCGGGGCCTTCGCCGTCGCGCCGGAGGACGCCGCGGCGGCCTTGCCGGCCTCGGGGGCGGCCTCGACGAACACCGGCGCCAGCATCGAGTAGACCTCGTCGAGCGTCAGCGGCACGGGCTGGTGCGTGTGGCCGACGAAGCCGGTGACGCCCGGCGTGTGCCGCACGGCACCCCACGACTCGTCCTGCAGGTCCATGCGCACGAGGACGTAACCGGGGATACGGACGCGGCGGACGGTCTTCTTCTGCGCGTTCTTGATCTCGGTCACCTCCTCCATGGGGACCTCGATCTGGAAGATGTAGTCCTCCATGTTCAGGCTCTGGATGCGGTTCTCCAGGTTGGCCTTCACACGGTTCTCGTACCCGGCGTAGGAGTGGATGACGTACCAGTCGCCGAGCTGCGAGCGCAGGGTGCGGCGGAACTCCTCGGCCGGGTCCTCGACGACGTCGCCGTCGGCGTCCGCCGGGCGCTCGGCCTCGGTGTCCGCGTCGGCGTCAGCGGCGTCGGTCTCCTCAGCAGCGTCCTCGACGCCCGCCTCGGGCTCGGCGTCGGCGGTGTCCGTGGGCACGTCGAGGTCAGCCTCGGCGCCGTCGGCGTCGGGCTGGGTGGGGTCGACGTTCTCCGTCTGGTCCAGCGGATCCTGGGACACGAACGAACCTGCTTTCTGGAATCTGCTTGCTTCAGGGGCGGGCGTCCGGCGCCCTGCCGAGGTCAGTCGCCGAAGAGGGCGAGGACGCCCAGTCCGATGACCCAGTCGAGCGCCACCACGAACAGCATGACCACGGTGACGAAGACCAGCACCACGATCGTGTAGTTGATGAGCTCCGAACGGGTCGGGGTCACGACCTTGCGGAGCTCCGCCACGACCTGGCGCACGAAGAGCGCGATGCGCGCGAACAGGTTCGGGCGCTTGCCGGTGGCCGACGTGCCCCCGCCGGGCGTCCCCACGGCCTCAGCCGGTGACTCGCTCACTCGCTCTACCCCGTTTCGCGTTCCCGCCGCGGCCGCGCCACCTGCCGGCGACGCACCCACGGCACTGACTCCTGGCGTTCCGGGGTCATGCGGATGGCCCCGCTGCGCGCGGCCCCGCGGGGGATCACGCTGGCAGGGTAGACAGGACTCGAACCTGCAACCTGCGGTTTTGGAGACCGCTGCGCTACCAATTGCGCCACTACCCTTCGTGCTCGACGCCCCTGTCGCCACGCTCGAAACACCCCGGAAGGGCGCGTTCGATCTTGGCGGGCATCAACCACCGAGGGACAACTGTACGCGACGCGGGGGCGTGGGTCGAACCACGCCCGAGCCGCCCGCCGTCCACCGATCGGTGGACCCCCGGTCCCGTCGTCCGAGGCTCCCGCGGCGACCGGCTCGGGCGCGAGGCTCGACCCATGACCTCGACGACGACACCCTCCCCGGCTCCCCTGCCGCCCGCCCCTCGCGGGCGGCCCGGGGGTGCCCACGGTTCCCGCGGCGCACCGGCCTCGGCCGGCGCCGCCGTCCGTGTCCGCGGCCTCACCAAGCGCTACGGGCCCAAGCAGGCGGTCGACGGCCTCGACCTCGACCTCGCGACGGGCGAGATCGTCGCCGTCCTCGGCCCCAACGGCGCGGGCAAGACGACGACGATCGAGATCCTCGAGGGGTTCCGGGACCGCGACGGCGGCGAGGTGCGCGTGCTCGGCGAGGACCCCGCCCGGGCCGGGCGGGCCTGGCGGGCCCGGCTCGGCGTCGTCGCGCAGGACTCGCGCGACCAGGCGGAGCTGACCGTCGCGGAGGCCGTGCGCTCCACCGCCCGGTACTACCCGGCGCCGCGCGACCCCGACGAGGTCGTCGAGGCCGTGGGCCTCGCCGCGAAGGCGGGCGCGCGGGTGCGCTCCCTGTCCGGCGGGCAGCGGCGCCGGCTCGACGTCGCGCTCGGCGTCGTCGGTCGGCCCGAGCTGCTCTTCCTCGACGAGCCGACCACCGGCTTCGACCCGCAGGCCCGCCGCTCCTTCTGGGACCTGGTGCTCCGGCTGCGCGACGCCGGCACGACCATCCTGCTCACCACGCACGACCTCGCCGAGGCCGCCCACCTGGCCGACCGCGTCGCCGTCGTGCGCGACGGGCGCGTCGTGGCGGAGGGGACCCCCGCGACCCTCGGCGGCCCCGACGCCCGTACGCCCCTGGTGACCTGGGCCGCCGACGGCGTCCGGCACGCCGAGCGCACCGACGCTCCGACCGCGCTCGCCGCGCACCTCATGGCGACCGTCGCCGGCGCCGACGGCGAGGTCACCGACCTGTGCATCACCCGCCCCAGCCTCGAGGACGTCTACCTGGGGCTGCTCGCGAAGGAGGACCACGCATGAGCGCCACCGCCGTCGACACCAAGGCCGCCCCCGGCCGGGGCGGGCGGCTGCCCGGCCTCGCGCCCCTCGCGCTGGTGCGCGCGGGCCTGGAGCTGCGTCAGTTCTGGCGCGAGCGCGACGCCGTGATCTTCGTGTTCGCCTACCCGATCCTCATGCTCGCCATCTTCTCCAGCGTCTTCGGCAACGACGACCAGGGCACCGACGTCGCCCAGATCGGCTTCGCCCAGTACTTCCTGCCGGGCATGGTCGCGACCGGCATCGTGCTCACGAGCTTCCAGTCGCTGGCCGTGTCCATCGCGATGGAGCGCGACGACGGCACGCTGCGCCGCCTGCGTGCGACCCCGCTGCCCGCGGCCGCGTACGTCGGCGGGAAGGTGCTGCTGACCCTCGCCACCTCCGTGGTGCAGACGGCCCTGCTGCTGGCGGTCGCGGCCGTCGCCTTCGACGTGCCGCTGCCCACCGACGCCGGGCGCTGGGCGACCTTCGCCTGGGTGTTCGTGCTCGGGTCGGCGACCGGCACGATCTGCGGCGTCGGGTTCTCGTCCCTGCCGCGGTCCGGCCGGTCCGCGAGCGCCGTCGTGACGCCGGTCGTGCTGGTGCTGCAGTTCATCTCGGGCGTCTTCTTCGCGTTCTTCGCGCTGCCCGGGTGGATGCAGACCGTGGCCTCGGTGTTCCCCCTCAAGTGGATCGCGCAGGGCATGCGGTCCGTCTTCCTGCCCGACGAGATGGCGGCGCTGGAGACGAGCGGGTCCTGGCAGCACCCGGCGACCGCTGCTGTACTGGTCGCATGGCTGATCGCGGGGCTGGTCGTCGGGGTGCGCACCTTCCGGTGGCGACGCCGTGACGACGGCTGACGACGGGGACGGGCCGGCGGCCGACCCGTACGAGACCGCCGACCTGGACGACGCCGCCTGGGACCGGCAGGTCGTGTGGTGGGACCGCACCTTCGTCGCGATCGTCCTGCTCACCGTGGCGGCGCTCCCGCTGTCCGGCCAGCGCGGCACGTCACTGTGGGTCGCGTACGTGGCGATGGCCGCCATCCTGGGGGCGTACGCGGCATGGGGCGCGCGAGCGGCTCGGTCGCGCGACCAGCGCACCGCCGCGGCGTACGTCGTCGTGCTCATCGCCGGCACGTCGGTCACGGTGGCGCAGAACGGCGTCGCGACGCTGCTGCTGTTCGGCGCGTTCACCCAGCTGTGGATGCTGCTCGAGCCGGAGCGCCGGGCGGTCGTCGCGTCGGTCGTGCTCGCGGCCGCGACCACGGTGGGGATCGCGTACCAGGGAGGCTTCGACCTGCCCACGCTGCTGGAGGCGGCGCCCCAGATGGCGATCGCGCTGGCGTTCGCCATCATGCTCGGGCTCTGGGTGGCCACGACGATGCGGCGCTCCGAGGAACGCGCCCGGCTGCTGCACGAGCTGCGCCGGGCGCAGGCGGAGCTCGCCGAGTCGCACCACGCCGCGGGCGTGGCGGCGGAGCGCGAACGCCTCGCCCGGGAGATCCACGACACGCTCGCGCAGGGGTTCACGAGCGTCGTCACGCAGGCGCAGGCGGCGACGGCGGCCCTGGACCGGGGCGAGCAGGACCGCGCCCGCGAGCGTCTGCTCGTCGTGGAGCAGACGGCGCGGGACAACCTGGCGGAGGCGCGCGCGCTCGTCGCCGCGTTCGCGCCGGTGCCGCTGCAGGGCTCGACGCTCGCCGAGGCGCTGCGCCGTCTGGCCGAGCGGTTCACGGCCGAGACGGGCACGCCGGTGATGCTGGACGTGGCCGGCGCGACCGAGGCGCCCGCCGTCGCCGTGGGCGGGGCCACCGGGCACGCCGCCGCCGACGTCGTGCTGCTGCGCGCGGCGCAGGAGGCCCTGGCGAACGTGCGCAGGCATGCGGGGGCAAGGGCCGTGACGATCCGCCTGACGCGGGTGGACACCGGCACGGCCGCCGACGTCCGGCTCGAGGTGACCGACGACGGTCGCGGCCTGCCGCCCGGTCAGGTCGACGGCCTCGGGCTGGCCGGGATGCGCGAGCGTGTGTCGGCGGTGGGCGGCACGCTGGCCGTCGAGCCCGGCGAGGACGGCGGCACGCGCGTCGAGGTGCACGTGCCGGCCGCGGGCGGTGCCGCATGACCAGCACGGGAGCGGGGACGGTGCGGGTGCTCGTCGCCGACGACCACCCCGTGGTGCGCTCGGGGATCATCGGGATGCTCGACGGCGAGCCCGACGTCGAGGTCGTGGGCGAGGCGCCGGACGGCGAGACGGCCGTGGCGCTGGCCGCCGAGCTCGCGCCCGACGTCGTCCTCATGGACCTGCGCATGCCGCGCCTGGACGGCGTGGGCGCGACGGCGCGGATCGTGGGCGCGTCCCGCGGCGGTGGGCCGAGCGTCGTCGTCCTCACGACGTACGACACGGACGCCGACATCCTGCGCGCGGTCGAGGCGGGCGCGACGGGCTACCTGCTCAAGGACACGCCACGTGACGTCCTCGTGGCGGGCGTGCGCGCGGCCGCGCGCGGCGAGACGGTGCTGGCTCCCGGCGTCGCGACGCGTCTGGTGACGAGCGTGCGCACCGCGGCCGAGCGGCTCACGGCGCGCGAGGCGGAGGTGCTCGCGCTCGTGGCGCGCGGCCTGTCCAACGCCGCCGTCGGGCGGGAGCTGTTCATCGCCGAGGCCACCGTGAAGACGCACCTGCTGCGGGCGTTCGTGAAGCTCGGGGTGGACGACCGCACGGCGGCCGTGACCGTGGCCCGCGAGCGGGGCTGGCTGCCCTGACCGGGCCCGCACCCATGAAGTCGGGGCAGACTGGCGCCGTGCGCGATCTGGCCAAGCTCCCCAAGGCTCACCTGCACCTGCACTTCACGGGGTCGATGCGGGTGGACACCCTGCGCGACATGGCGGCCGGGCACGGCGTGCGGTTGCCGAGCGCCCTCACGGACGGCGACCCGCTGCGGGTGCCGGCCGACGAGCGGGGCTGGTTCCGGTTCCAGCGCCTCTACGACGCGGCCCGTGCGTGCGTGCGCTCGGAGGCGGACATGCGCCGCCTGGTCGACGAGGCCGCGGCGGACGACGCCGCCGAGGGGTCGGGCAGGCTCGAGATCCAGGTGGACCCGACGTCGTACGCGCCGTTCGTCGGCGGCATCACGCCCGCGGTCGAGATCGTGCTGGACGCGGCGCGCGCCGCGAGCGCCGCGCACGGGGTCGAGGTGGCCGTCGTCGTGGCCGCGTCGCGGATGCGGCACCCGCTGGACGCGCGCACGCTCGCCCGCCTCGCGGCCCGGTACGCGGGCGAGGGGCCCGGCGAGGTGGTGGGCTTCGGGCTGAGCAACGACGAGCGGCGCGGCGACACCGTCGAGTTCGCCGCCGCGTTCGCCATCGCGCGCCGGGCGGGGCTGGCGTCCGTGCCGCACGGCGGCGAGCTGCTCGGCCCGGCGCACGTGCGCGACGTCGTCGACGCACTGCACCCCGACCGGCTGGGCCACGGGGTCCGGGCCGGGGAGGACCCGGCGCTGCTGGCCGAGCTCGTGGAGCGCGAGGTCGCGCTCGAGGTGTGCCCGGCCTCGAACGTGGGTCTCGGCGTGTACGCCGACACGTCCCGGGTGCCGCTGCGGCCGCTGGTCGAGGCGGGCGCCCGCGTCGCGCTCGGTGCGGACGACCCGCTGCTGTTCTCCTCCCGGCTGCTCGACCAGTACGTCGCCGCCCGCGACGTGCACGGGTTCTCCGACGCCGAGCTGGCGGACCTGGCCCGGTCGTCGGTGCGGGCGAGCCGCGCGTCGGAGGCGACGAAGCGCCGGATGCTGGCGGACGTCGACGCCTGGCTCACGGAACCCGACCCGCTCTCATCTGCGTCTCATCCGCCCGCGGGATGATCCGGGCATGGTTCAACGGTCGGCCGAACGGTCAGGACGTCGCTGGCGCGCCGCCCTCCCCTGGGCCCTCGGGATCGCCCTCGTCGCGGTGATCGCCGGCATCGTCGTCGCCGCCACCACCGCGGAGCCCGAGGACCGCGACGTCGGCGGCGTCGTCGTGGTCTCCCCCACGCCCGACCCGGCGTCGCCGTCCCCGGGCCCCGGGGAGAGCTCCCCCGACCCGCGGCCCTCGCCGGATCCGTCGACGACGCCGACACCGACCCGCACGTCGGAGGACGGCGGCGTGGCGCCGGTGCCGCCCACGGACGACGACGATGACGACGACGGCCCCGACGACGATGACGACGACTCCGACGACGAGGACGACTGATGGTGCGAGCCCCGGGGACCCACGGCGGGCCCACCGTCCGCACGCGCATCCTCACCGCGCTCCTCGCACTCACCACCCTCGCGCTCGGGTTCGCGGGGGCCACGGCCTACCTGCTGACGTACGAGCAGGTGGACGACCGCATCGACGCCGACCTCACCGAGAGCGCGAAGGAGCTGGAGACCCTGGGGGCGTCCGGGGTCGACCCCGTGACCGGCGACCCGTTCGCCTCGGCCGAGGAGGTGGTGGTCGCCGCCATCCAGCTCGACGTCCCCGCCCGGCACGAGGGCGTCCTCGGGCTGCGCACCGGGAAACGGCCGCTCGTGTCCCAGCAGGCCGTCGAGGTGCACCTCCAGGACGACCCCGAGCTCGTCGCCGCGGTGACGCCGCTCCTGAGCTCCGAGAGGGCGGTGCTGCGCACCATCCGCACGTCGACCACCGACTACCGCGCGCTGGTCGCGCCCGTGGCGCCGGTCACGGCGTCGGGGGACCCGGCCGCCCTCGTGCTCGCCTACGACCGCGTCGCCGAGCACGCCGAGACGCAGGCCGTCTTCCGCAGCTACGCCCTCGTGGCGCTCGCCGCGCTGGTGGTGACGGGCGTCGTCGCCTGGCTGCTCGTGGGTCGGCTCCTGCGCCCGATCCGGATGCTCGCGCGCACCGCGCAGCAGATCGGCGAGTCCGACCTGTCGGCCCGGATCCCCGAGACCGGGAACGACGACCTGACCCACCTCACGCGCGCCTTCAACGGGATGCTCGACCGGCTCGAGGGCTCGTTCGAGTCCCAGCGCCGGCTGCTCGACGACGTCGGGCACGAGCTGCGCACCCCGCTGACGATCGTGCGCGGGCACCTCGAGCTCATGGACACCGCCGACCCGGCGGACGCGGCCGAGACGCGCGTGCTGGCGCTCGACGAGCTCGACCGGATGCACCGCCTCGTCGACGACCTGGTCACCCTCGCGACCGTCGGGCAGCCCGACTTCGTGCGTCCCTCCCCCGTGGAGCTCGGCCGGCTCACGGACGACGTGCTCGACAAGGCGCGCACGCTGGGCGACCGCACCTGGCTGGTCGACTCCCGCACCGACGCCCGCACCATGGCGGACGCGCAGCGCCTCACCCAGGCGTGGCTGCAGCTCGCCGCCAACGCCGTGAAGTTCTCCGCGCCCGGCTCGGTGGTGGCGATCGGGTCGCGCACGACGCCGGACGGGGCGCGGGTGCGCCTGTGGGTGCGCGACGAGGGCGTGGGCATCGCGCCCGACGACCTGGAGCGCGTCTTCGACCGCTTCGCGCGCGGCGAGCACGACGGCGAGCGCCGGGAGGGCTCCGGGCTCGGCCTCGCCATCGTCGCCGCCATCGCCGAGGGGCACGGCGGCGAGGTCACGGTCGAGTCCGCGCCCGGCCGCGGCTCCACGTTCGCCGTCGTCGTGCCGGTGCTGCCCGTGCCTGACGCGGGGCCCGACCCGGCCCCGGGGCGAGCCGTGCCCCCCGTCGGCCGGACAGCGCCGACCGCGCGCTCCGCGCCCACCCCCGAGCTGCCCCCACGCACCGCCCCCGACCGGGAAGGACCCGCCACGTGAGCCAGATCCTCATCGCCGAGGACGAGACCCGCATCGCGTCGTTCGTCGCGAAGGGGCTGCGCGCCTCCGGGTACGCGAGCACGACGGTCGCGACCGCGCGGGAGGCGTTCGACCTCGCGTCGTCGGGCGACTTCGACCTCATGGTGCTCGACCTGGGCCTGCCCGACCAGGACGGCTTCACCGTGCTGCGCCGGCTCCGGGAGGCCAAGGTGACGCTGCCCGTCATCATCCTCACCGCGCGCACGTCCGTGGCGGACACGGTGGCCGGGCTCGAGGGCGGCGCCGACGACTACATGCCCAAGCCGTTCCGGTTCGAGGAGCTGCTGGCGCGCATCCGGCTGCGCCTGCGGGCCGAGCCGGCGGGCGAGGTCACCGTGCTCAGCCACGGCGACCTCAGCCTCGACCTGCGCACCCGCCGGGCCACCGCCGCCGGCGTCGAGGTGGACCTGTCCGCGCGGGAGTTCGCCCTCGCCGAGGCGTTCCTGCGCAACGCCGGGCAGGTGCTCAGCCGCGAGCAGCTGCTCTCCCGCGTGTGGGGGTACGACTTCGACCCCGGCTCCAACGTGGTGGACGTGTACGTGCGCTACCTGCGCAACAAGCTCGGCGCCGAGCGGTTCGTCACCGTGCGGGGCATGGGGTACCGACTGGCCTGATCCCAGGCGCAACGCCGGGGGTCAGTCCGCGGAGGCCGCCGTCGGCGCGGTCGTGGCGGACTGCGGGGTGACGGGGCTGACCGGGGACGCGGCGGTCTGCGCCGTCTGGGCCGTCTGCGCGGAGGGCGCGGAGGGCGCGGAGGGCGCGGAGGGCGCCGTGTTCGCGGTCTGCGTCGTCGGCGCGGTGCCCGGCGTGGCGACCGAGCCCGCCGTCACGGTGGTGATGGACGTGCCGTTCTGCACCGCCGCGGGCGACGGGCTCGCGGCCGACGCCGGCGCCGACGCCGCGATCGACGAGGTGCCGTCGTCGCCCACCTGGACGGCGTCGGCGACCACCGCGTCCGACGGCGCGCGGTCGAACGTGCCCTGCGCCGCAGCGACGCCGGCTCCCAGGCCGACCGCGCCCAGCGCGCCGGTGACGATCCATGCGCTGCGTGCCTTCATGGTGCTGCTCCTTCGTCCGGGGTGTTCCGGGCGGGTCGTTCCCGCCGACTGGTTCCCAGCCTCCGTGGCCACCGTGAGAGGGCCGGGAGGCGTGGATGAGAGGGTTCTCAGACTGCGGTGGGCTGTGCGGTGGGCTGGTCGGCGAGGCGCTCGGCGACGGCGAGGAACGCCGCCACGGTCGCGGCGTCCTCCGCCCCCGCGGCGAGCGAGACGACGACGGCGGCGGCACGGGCGCGCAGCAGGGCCGGCTCCGCCGCCCGCCCGAACTCGTCGAGGCAGCGCTCCACCAGGCCGTCCACGCCCGCGTACGCGACGGAATCGAGTGCGGGCAGCACGGCCAGGTGCGCGACGGCGCAGGCGAGGTCGTCCACGAGATGGCCCGGGCCGAGCGTGTCGACGTCGAGCACGGCGCCGACGCGCGGGCGCTCGCCGGCGCCGGCGGGCTCCAGCAGCAGGTTCGCGGCGTGCAGGTCGCCGTGCGTGACGACGAGCGGGCCCGGGTCGCCCGCGGCAACGGCCGCGTCGATCGCGACGCGGAGCCGGGCGAGCCGGTCGGCGTCGACGCCGTGCAAGGTCGCCAGCGCGCCGAGGTAGTGGGCGCTCCGGTCGGCCCACGCCGGGCGGCGCGGCAGGGCGAGGCCCGCGCGCGGCAGGGTCGTCGCGACCCGCAGCAGCTCCGCGGGGTCGACGCAGGCGGGCTGCTCGGCCGCGGGCGTGCGCGCGACCAGCGCGGCCACCGACTCGCCCGCCACCTCGTCGAGCAGCACGACGCCGTCGGCGGACCAGGACCGCACCCGCGGCGCGGCGATCCCGCCAGAACCGCCCGGTCGCGCCGCGAAGAGCGCGTGCCTCCGCACGAGGTCGTCCACCCGGCTCGGGCGCACCACCTTGACGTACGCGGCGCCGTCGGTGGTCCGCGCGCGCAGCACCGCCCGGCGCAGCGGGCGGTAGGTGACGGTCTCCAGGCCCAGCAGGGCGGCCGTGCCGCCCGCGGCCCGCAGCCGCTCGGCCACCCCGTCGGGCGTGCTGCCCGCCGCCAGACCGGGCAGCGCGGGGTCGTGCGGGTGACGCCACACGTGCACCGTGCGCTCGCCGTCGTCGAGCCGCACGATCCCGGGGCCGAGGTCGATGTCACGGCCGGCCTCGCGGTCCCCGCGGGCCCGGCGGAAGGCCGACGCGCGGGCGCTGGTCGCGAACAAGTGCTCCGGCCCTCGGATCGTGCGACCGCCGACCTCGCGCCGGGCGACGACGTCGTACGCGACGGTCAGCTCCGCGCCCGGGCGCGCGTACACCTGCCGCACCGACCACGACTCGAGCGCGGCGCCGTCGGCGGCGAGGGCCGCGCCCAGGAGCTCCGCGGCCGGGTCGCCGGTGAGCGTCTCGAGCCAGGCGCGGTGGTCCGCGGGCGACGTCGGGGCGGGACCGGACGAGGCGGGGCCGAACGGGGTGGGACCGGTCAGGACGGGGCTCGTGGGCGGCACGGCACCATCCGACGGGTCGCGGGCGTGCGCACGGTGAGACGTCGATGAGAGGTCTCTCATCCGTGCCGGCGGACGTCACGGAGCCGTGACAACCATAAAAGTCGCGGCTCTGTGACATTTCTGTTTGTCATAGTACCGTGACTCCTGTGAACCCTGTCGCGAACGAGCTGCAGTTGGGGGCCGCGCTGCGCGAGCGGCGTGAGCGCGCCGGCCTGACCCAAGCGCGCCTCGCCGAGAAGGCAGGTGTGTCGCGCGCCTTCGTCATCGACCTCGAGGCCGGCAAACGCGCGCGCGCCGAGCTCGTCCGTGTACTCGCAGTCATGCGTGCGCTGGAGCTCGCCATCGAGCTCGTCCCGGCGGACACCCGCAGCACCGGCGATGTGCTGACCGAGCTGCTGGGCGAGCCGTGAGGCTCGCGTTCGCCCTGTACGGGCGTGTCGCGGGTGTCATCGAGCGAGACCGGGGGCACACCACGCTCCGCTATCAGACGGCCTACCAACGCCTACGCAACGCCACCCCCCTGTCGTTGTCGATGCCCGTGAGCGACCGGACCTACTCCGCCAAGCCGGTCGAGGCTTACCTGAGGGGCCTGCTGCCCGACCACCCCGACGTCCTGGACCGGTGGGCGCGCAAAGCTGGCGTGAAGCCTGGAGATTGGCTCGGGCTGGTGGCGCACGTGGGCCTGGACGTCTCCGGCGGCGCCGTCTTCGCGCCCGAGGACGAGATCGAGGACGCCCTGGTCCGCCCCGGAAGGCTCGCGCCAGCCAGCGACACCGAGATCGCCGAGCGCCTGCGCCGGCTGCGCCGGGACGATGCCGCCTGGCAGGACGACGAGGATGACGAGCACTGGAGCCTCGCGGGCGCGCAGTCCAAGTTCACCCTCGCGCTCACTCCGGACGGGTGGGCGCATCCTGAAGGCTCGGCGCCCTCCACCCACATCGTCAAGCCCGGCATCGGACGCATCCGCTCCCAGGCGCTGTCCGAGCACGTCAGCATGCGCGCGCTCGCCATCGCCGGACTCCCCGTCGCCGAGACGCACTACCTGACGTTCGAGGACCAGGACGCGATCGTCGTGACCCGCTTCGACCGGCAGGTTCGCGGCGGGGCCGTGGTGCGCATCCACCAAGAGGACCTCCTGCAAGCCTTCGCCCTCGACCCACGGCGCAAGTACGAGTCCGACGGCGGGCCCGGCGTCGCGCGTGCCGTCAACCTCCTGCGCGCTGCGGCCGGCCCACGGTCCGTCGACCGGTTCGCGCGCGCCGTCATCGCCAACCAGATCCTCGGCGCGCCCGACGCCCACGGGAAGAACTACGGGCTGCTGCTGGCCGGACCCACCGCTGACCTGACCCCGTTGTACGACGTCGCGACCGGGCTGGTGCCGAACACGGCAGGACGCCTGCCCTACACCAAGGGCGCCATGTCGATCGGGGGAGAGCGCCGGTTCGGTGACGTCGAGCGTGGCAACTGGGAGAAGTTCGCCCAGGTGGCCGGGCTCGAGACCGAGCAGGTCCTGACATGGGTCGCGGAGCTCGCCGAGCAGCTCCCCGCAGCCTTCGAACAGGCCGCGTCCGAGACCACGGCACCAGACGCCGACTTCGTCTCCTCGGTCGTGGCGAAGAACGTCGCCGCGGTGGCCCGCCAGACGCTCCAGGGGCTCACCGGGACACGCCGGGCCGGAGGGCGGATCATCACACCGTTCATGGAGACCCTGTCCGAGCAGTCCCGGGGCCCCGCGGACGGGCAGCCCGTGCCGGAGCGTGCGCCCGCCGGCGCGCGCACGGTGGGCCCCGACTCCGGCGACGACGGGTGGGACAGCCAGCAGTAGTCACCACGTCGTGGCAGTGCCGCTGCTGGAGACCTCACGCCGGCCGGGGTGCCGAGGCCGACGCGTCGCTCATCGTCCTCCCTGGGGACCACGACGCACGGCACCACGGGCGGACGCGCAGGACCGCGCCGCGGCGTAGCGTGCCGGGCATGGACCGCGGCCCGCTCGACCGGTGGCGCCCCCGGCTGTTCCTCGCGGTGGCGCTGGCGGTCGTCGTGACGTTCGGGACGCTCGGCGCGTCGCACTGGCAGCCGGGCGCGCGCGACGTCGACGCGCTGGGGCTGCTGCTCGCGCTCGTGGGGCCGGTCGTGCTGCTCACCCTCCCTCGGCGCCCCGTCCTCGCGGTGCTGCTGGCGGTGGCCGCGGTCGGCACGTACCTCGCGCTCGGCTACGCCTGGGGGCCGGCGCTGGGCGGCACGGTCGGCGTGCTGGTCATGGTGCTCCTCACCGGGCCTGCCGCCCGGGCGCGGGTCGTCGCCTGGTCGGGGGCGCTGCTCATGTGGGGCATCGTGGTGGGCGCGGCCGCCCTGCGCGACGACGGGACCCGCGTCGGCGGGCTGCTCGGCGGTGCCGCGTGGACCGCCGTCGCGCTGCTGGTCGCCACGGGCATCCGCGAACGGCTGGCCCGGGCCGCCGCCTGGCGGGCCGCGCGGGCCGACCGGGAGCGGACCGCCGTCGCCACCGAGCGCCTCCGCATCGCGCGCGAGCTGCACGACGTCCTCGCCCACTCGCTGTCCGCCATCAACGTGCAGGCGGGGGTGGGCCTGCACCTGCTGGACCGCGACGTCGAGCAGGCGCGGTCCGCGCTCGCCTCCATCAAGACCACGAGCCGCGACGCGCTCGACGAGGTGCGCGCCGTGCTCGGCGTCGTCCGCGGCGAGGAGGACGGCGGCGGCGACGGCGTCGCCCCACCGACCGACACCCCCGAGCCGCGCACGCCCACCTGGGACCTCGCCGCCCTCCCCCGCCTGGCGGAGCCGCTGCGGGCCCGCGGCGTGGCCGTCCGCTTCGACGTCGACCCCGCGCTGCAGCCGCCCGGGGCCGTCCCCGCGCACGTCGCGGGCGTGGCGTACCGCGTGGTGCAGGAGTCGCTCACCAACGTGAGCCGGCACGCACCGCGGGCGCGGGACGTCGTCGTGCGCGTCGGGCGTGACGGCGACCGGCTGCGCGTCACGGTGGACGACGACGGCGGCCCGGCCGGCTCGCACGACGGGGACACGGCCGGCTACGGCCTGCGCGGCATGCGCGAGCGTGTCGAGGGCGCGGGCGGCACGCTCGACGCCGGGCCCGCCGCACGCGGGTTCGCCGTCGCCGCGGCCATCCCGCTGCCCGCGGACCTGTCAGGACGAGCGGGCGGTATACGCCGCGCTCGTCCTGACAGCTCGAAGGAGGACGCATGATCCGCGTGCTGCTCGCCGACGACCAGGCGCTCGTGCGCGGTGGCTTCCGCGCGCTGCTGGACGCCGAGGACGACATGACCGTGGTGGGCGAGGCCGCGACCGGCGACGAGGCCGTGCGCCTCGCGCTGCAGCTGCGGCCCGACGTCGTGCTCATGGACGTGCGCATGCCCGGCGCGGACGGGTTGGAGGCGACCCGGCGCATCGTCGCCGACCCTGGCGCGGGCGGCGTGCACGTGGTGGTCGTGACGACGTTCGAGCTGGACGAGTACGTGGCCGAGGCCATCCGCGGCGGCGCGAGCGGCTTCCTCGTCAAGGACACGGAGCCCGCCGACCTCGTGCGCGCGGTGCGCGTGGCGGCGGCCGGGGACGCGCTGCTCTCCCCCGGGGTCACCCGCCGCCTGCTCGCCCGGGTCGCCGACGCCACGCGCGACGTGCCGCCCCCGCCCGGCCTCGAGGACCTCACCGCCCGCGAGCGCGAGGTGCTGGTCGAGGTGGCCGGCGGCCTGTCCAACGACGAGATCGCGCGCACGCTGTACCTCTCGGAGTCGACCGTCAAGACGCACGTCTCGCGCGTCATGGCCAAGCTCCACGCCCGCGACCGCGCGCAGCTCGTCGTCGCGGCGTACGAGGGCGGCGTCGTGCGGCCGGGCTGGACCGGCTGACCTCCTGCGCGGCGGGTGCGGCACGACGGGACCACCCAGGACGGCACGAGGGGCTGACGACGGCGACCACGCCGCCGGGCGACCGTGGTGACGCAGGGTCCGCACCGGGCGGGCCCACCGTCACGAGGAGTCCACGATGCTCACCACCGCCACCGCGATCGCCGCCCCCGCGGTCGCCTCCGCAGCCGAGATGGGGCACCCGTACGCCGGCGGCGGGCCGGGCTGGTGGATCGTCTTCCCGATCCTGTGGTTCCTGCTCTTCGCCACCGTCGTCTTCCTCGTCGCCCGCCGCGCGCGGCGCTACGGCCCGCCGTGGGCCCGCGGCGGGGCCGGCGGCGTCGACGTCCTGGGCGAGCGGTACGCCCGCGGCGAGATCGACGAGGCCGAGTACCGCCAGCGGCTCGCCGTCCTGAAGGAGGACCGCCGCTGACCGCGCCTGCCTTCCAGCAAGCGATCTCTCGCGCCGTCGGGTCCGATGGCGCGAGAGATCGCTTGCTGGGAGGCGTCGGTCGGTCATGGTGAGCGCCACAACGTTTTCGCCGCGCCGTGCGTCTGAGCAGGTGAACGACCCACGACAGGTCACGACACGGTGACGATCACGACACGACCGGAGCGCTGAGGTCGCGTTCCAGGCACGCGCGGGGCACGGTAGTACCCCGCGGCGCGCCTGGTGCGCCGACGGCGCGGAAGGGGCTCCATGCGTACGGTTCCCAGCCTGAGGCGACGCCTGACGGCGTCGCTCGTCGGCGTCCCGGTGGTGCTCACCCTGGCGCTCGCCGGGTGTGCTCCCCTGTCCGGCGAGACCGAGCCCGAGCCGGGCGCGGCCCCGACGACGTCGGCTCCCCCGGCCTCGGACGACGCCGGGTCGGCGTCCGAGGACGCGCAGGGGCGCGCCGACCAGGACGCCCAGGACGCCCAGGAGCAGGCCGACCGCGAGGCCGCGGAGAAGGAGCAGGCCGAGCAGGAGGCTGCGGACAAGGCCGCCGCCGAGCAGGAGGCGGCCGACAAGAAGGCAGCAGAGAAGAAGGCCGCAGAGAAGAAGGCTGCCGAGGAGGCCGCTGCGAAGGAGCAGGCCGAGCAGGAGGCGGCGGAGAAGAAGGCCGCCGAGGAGCGCGACAAGATGCTCGAGTACGGCGACTCGGGCGAGCGGGTCCTCGCGCTGCAGCACCGCCTGCAGGAGCTGGGCTACTTCCTCCAGGACGCCGACGGCAGCTTCGGCCCGGCCACGCAGCAGGCCGTGTGGGCGCTGCAGAAGGCCGCCGGCCAGTACCGCGACGGTGTCGTCGGGCCGAAGACGCAGGCCGCGCTGGACGACGGCGTCCGGCCCCAGGCGCAGTCGTCGTCGGGCAAGGCGATCGAGATCGACCTCGACCGGCAGCTGCTCATGGCCGTCGAGGGCGGCAAGGTCACCCGGATCGTCAACGCGTCGTCGGGCAACGGGGAGACGTACGAGGCCAAGGGCCGCAGCTACCACGCGACGACGCCGCGCGGGTCCTACGCCGTGTACATGGAGCGCAACGGCATGCACGAGTCCACGCTCGAGCTGGGCTCGATGTACCGGCCGAAGTACTTCTCGGGCGGGTACGCGGTGCACGGCTCGGGATCCATCCCTCCGTACCCGGCGTCGCACGGGTGCGTGCGCGTGTCCAACGCCGCGATGAACTGGCTCTGGGACTCCTGGGGCCTCCCCAAGGGCACCCCGGTCATCCTCTACTGACCCCGACTGTTGTGAGCGGGCTCACCACAGTCAGAGGGCGGTGCCGACGAGGACGGGCTCGGGCTCGAGCTCGATGCCGAAGGCGTCGCGGACGCCGTCGCGCACGGTGCGGGCGAGGGCCACGACGTCGGCCGCCGTCGCGCCGCCGCGGTTGGTCAGCGCGAGGGTGTGCCGCGTCGAGAGGCGCGCGGGGCTGTGCTCGCCCGCCGGCCCGAAGCCCTTGGTGAACCCGGCGTGCTCGATGAGCCAGGCGGCGCTGGTCTTCACGAGCGTCGGGTCGACGACGCCGAGGCTCGGGCCCACGGTCGACGCCGGCGTCGCGGAGCGGACGGCGAAGCGTGGCGCGTCCTCGGGCAGCTCGTCCGCCGCGTCGGCGGGCAGCACCGGGTTGGTGAAGAAGGAGCCCGCCGACCAGCGGTCGTGGTCGCCGAGCGGCGCCCCGCCGACGCCGTCCAGCAGCATGCCCTTGCCGCCGCGCAGCTCCAGGACAGCCTCGCGCACCTCGGCCGACGGCGCCCGCTGCCCCACCTCGACGCCGAGGCGCCGGGCCAGCTCGCCGTAGCCGACGGGCGCGGACAGGCTGCCGAGCCGCATCTGCAGGTTCACCTCGAGCACCACGTACCGCGGTGTGGGGTACCAGGGCGCGCCCTCGCCGCCGTCGGCGCGCATGGTGCGCTTGAGCAGCGACGTGCGGTAGCCGAAGCCCAGCTCGCTGAGCGGGAAGGTCTTGCGACTGCCAGTGGCGCGGTCCCAGGTGACCACCGACGCGACGACGCCGGACACGTCCTGGCCGTACGCCCCGATGTTCTGCACGGGTGCGGCGCCGACGGTGCCGGGGATGCCGGACAGCGCCTCGACGCCCACCCACTCGTTCGCCACGGCCTCGGCCACGAAGGCGTCCCAGTCCTGCCCGGCGGGAAGGCGCAGGCTCGCGCCGCCGCAGGCGCCGTCGGTGCCGCAGGAGTCCTCGAGGTCCGCGTCGAGGCCCTGGCGCACGTCGCGCACGACGACGCCCGCGAACCCCTCGTCCGCGACCAGCAGGTTGGAGCCGCCGCCGATCACCAGCAGCGGCTGCCCGGCGTCGTCCGCGGCGCGCACCGCGTCGATCAGCTCGGCCTCGGACTCCGCCTCGACGTACTCGTCGACCGGCCCGCCGACGCGCAGCGTCGTGAGCTCGGAGAGCGCCGGGGTGGCCGTGTCGCGCCCGTCGCGCTCACGGGCGGGCTCGTCGGCGGAGGAGGTGTGGAGGGTCGGCAGGCTCACTCGCCCAGCGTACGCGCCGGGTCGGGAGCGGCTGGCAGGGGCCTCGCGGCCCCGGCGACCAGCAGGCCGACCGCGACCGGCACGGCCAGCACCAGCAGGGCGTCGCGGTAGCCGACGTGCTCGGCGAGGAACCCGATGAGCGCCGGGCCCACGAAGAACGCCGAGTACCCGATGGTCGACACGACGGAGACGCGCAGCGCGGCCCGCTTGGGGTCGTCCGAGGCGGCGGACATGCCGAGCGGGAAGCCGAGCGAGGCGCCGGCGCCCCAGACCGCGACGCCGACGAGCGCGACCCACAGCGTCGGCACGAGCGCGAAGACGACGACCCCGACGAGCGCGGCCGCGCCGCACACGCGCAGCATGGTCACCCGGCCGTAGCGGTCGATGAGCGACGTGCCCGCCAGCCGGGCGAGCGTCATCGCGCACAGGAAGACGGCCAGGCCGATCGCGCCGACGGAGTCGTCGGTGCCGAACCCGTCGACGACGGCGAGGCTCACCCAGTCGTTGGCGGCGCCCTCGGTGAGCGCGGCCGCGAGCACGACCAGTCCGACGAGGAGGGTGCGCGACTCGCGCCACGTCGCGAGGGTGTCGCGCAGCGTGTGGCCCGTGCCGGTGTCGACGGCGGTGGCCGGGTCGGCCTGCGCGTCCGTCGCGGTCACGCCCTCCGCCGCGGCGGCGTCCGCCGTCGGCTCGAAGAACCGCACGCAGGCCACGACCACCAGCAGGTCGATCACCATCACGGTGATGACGTGCCCCGGCAGCGAGGCGCCGGCGTGCGCCGCGAGGGCGCCGATGCCCGCGCCCGCGACCGTGCCGAGCGAGAAGCCGGCGTGGAAGCGCGGCATCACGGACTTCCCGAGGCGCTGCTCGACGACCGCGCCCTCGAGGTTCATCGCGGCGTCCCAGATGCCCACGCCCATCCCGCCGAGGAAGAGGCCGACCCGCACCAGCATCGGGTGGTCGCCGTCGACGGCGAGGGTGGCGACGGCGAAGCCCGCGGCCGCCAGCGCGGCGAACGACACGCAGGTGCGACCGGCGCCGATGCGCGAGGCGATCATGCCGGACAGCGGCAGCGCGACGAGCGACCCGATGGCGCCGGTGAGCAGCAGCACGCCCATCTCCGCCTCGGAGAAGCCGAGGCCGTCGCGCACCGCGGGGATCCGGGAGGCCCACGTGGCCATGCCGATCCCGGCGACGACGAAGACCGCGAAGACGGCCCAGGCGGCGCGCACGGCGTGCGCGGGCGGGCGTGCGGGGAGTTCGGTGCTCACGGTCCGACGCTTCCGGAATCCGCCACGCGGGTCAAATCGATTCGAGCACGTGCTGGTCGGCGCGGGTAGGCTTCGCCCCGGACCTCGCCGGAAGGAGCCCCATGGGCCGCAGCAACGCCCGACCGACCCTCGCGCGGGTGGCCGAGCTCGCGGGCGTCTCGGTCTCCACCGCGTCCCTCGCGTTCTCGGGCGCGGGACCGATCACCGCCGAGACCCGCGACAAGGTGCTCGCCGCCGCCGCCGAGCTGGGCTACTCCGGCCCCAACCCGCTCGGGCGGCAGCTGCGCTCGGGCCGCTCCGGCATCGTGGGCGTCGTCCTCGGCGACCAGCCCGGCCGCGCGTTCCGCGACCCGGTCGCGGTCAAGGTGCTCGACGGCCTCGTGGACGTGCTCGGCGCCGAGGGGCTGGGCGTGCTGCTCATCCCCGGCGTCCGGGCGGTCCCCGGGCCGCGGGTCGACGGCGAGGAGACGGCGCCCGTGCCCGCCGTCGACCCCCTGCTGGAGTCCGCCGCCATGGACGTGGCCGTGCTCGTGTGGGGCGTGCTCACCGACGACGCGACGCTCGCGGCCCTGCGTCGCCGCGACGTCCCCGTCGTGGTCGGCGAGGGCGGCCGCGTCGAGGGCGCGCCGCTCGTCGCCCTGGACGACCGGGCGGGCACGGCCCTGGCCGTGCGCCACCTCCAGGAGCTGGGGCACACCCGCATCGCGGAGATCACGCTCCCCCTCGACGCCGCGGAACGGTCCGGCCCGATCGACGCGGCCCGCCTCGCCCAGGCCGACCGCACGTCGACGCGACACCGCCTCGCGGGCGTGCGGGACGCGGTCGAGCCCGTCATCTCGTGGGAGACGCCCGCGTCCCTCGTGGAGCACGGTCGCGACGCCGCCACGGAGATCCTCGGGGCATGGGTGCCGGAGACCGAGCGTCCGACGGCGATCGTCGCGCACTCCGACCTGCTCGCGGCGGGCGCCGTCATCGCGGCCCGCGAGCTCGGGCTGCGCGTGCCCGACGACGTCTCGGTCGCCGGCTTTGACGGGATCGACCTGCCGTGGCTCTCCCCCGACGTGCTCACCAGCGTGCACCAGCCGCTGCAGGCGAAGGGCGCCGCGCTCGGCCGCGCCGTCCTGGGCGTGCTGGCCGGCGAGGAGCCCACCTGCACCACGCTGCCCGTGGAGCTCGTGCCAGGCACCACCACCGGGCCCGTGCCCGACGTCGTCCGCCCCGCCGACGCGCAGGCCTGACGCCGCCTCAGCCCTCGGTACCGAGCGCCGCCGCGACGAGCTCCTCCGCGCGCTCGCGCGGGCAGAACGCCAGCACCGCCTCCTTCGGCCCCTGCGGGGACTCGAAGTGCACGGTGCCGGCGGCCTCGAAGCCGAACGCCGCCATGCGGGCGACCGCGGACCGGTTGCGGGCGTCCGGCTCGCCGACCAGCCGCCGCGTGCCCGGGCGGGCGAACGCGAAGGCGAGCACGGCGGGGCCGATCACGGCCCAGGGCGCGACGCCGTAGCGGGCGGCGGGGCCGTCGCCGCCCTTGAAGAAGTGCATCCCCAGGTCGCCGGGGAGCGCGTCGTAGGCCGTCGAGACCGGGTCGTCCTCCGGGTGGTACAGCTGCACGAGGACGACGGGCTCGCCGTCCCAGCGCACCAGGTAGGCGTGGTGCGTGGGCAGGGAGTCGACGAACGCGTACGTGTCGCTCAGGTCCTCGCGGCTCAGGCCCGCCAGGCCCCAGAACCCGGCGTGCGGGCGGTTGACCCACTCGTGCAGCACGTCGAGGTCGGCGACCGGGTCCAGCATGTGCGCCGTGACCGTGCCCGCGCCCGGGACGTCGGCGCGCCACACCTCCGCGCCGCGCGCTCCGGACAGCAGTCGGTCGGACGTCGCGGGCTCGAGCAGGGAGTCGGACAGGGGCTCGGACAGGGGCTCGGTCGTCATCGGTCCTCCGGGGGTCGTCGGGTCGGCAGGGACTCGGGGCGCAGCCGCGCCCAGTCGGTCTCGATCGGGACGGTGCGGGCGTCGGCCCACGCCGGGTGCTGGTCGGCGAAGTGCGGCGAGCGCGGATCACCGGAGGTACCGAACGGCACGCCCCAGCGGCTGCGGCGCCGGTCGCCCAGGTCCCACACCCAGCGGGCGACCGACCCGTGCAGGACGGCGTGCGTCCCGCCGTGCACGCCCGCCGTGCAGCGGACCGCGTCGCCCGACCCGCCCAGCGGCCGGGCGTGCGCCGCCGGCACCGCGGGTGCCGTCGCGCCCGGTACCAGTTCCAGCGCGTGCAGCGGGGCAAGACGGTGCAGGTCGCCCCACGTCTCGCGCGCGCCGGCACGGTCGGTGTCGAGGTCGCTGTCGAGGTCGGCGTCGAGGTCGGCGAGCGCCTCGGCCGCCAGCCTCCGCCCGTCGACGACGCCCGACGCGAGGATCGCCGCGAGCGCGTCGCCCACGCGCGCGACGACGTCGAGCCACGGCGCGAAGACGGCCGGCAGGCCGTGCGCCTCATGCAGGGGTTCGAGGGCCGGGTCGGCGGCGACGCGGCGCGTCAGCCCGTGGCGCCAGCGGGCGAAGAGCGCCGCGTCCGCGGAGTCGGCGTCCATGGGCGCGCCCGCCGCGGCCCAGGCGCGCAGCCGGTCGGCGGTTCCCGGGGTCGCGACGGGCTCGCCCCACGCGGCGGCGGTCACGGCGGCCTCCGCGACCGGAGCCGGCCCCAGCCAGGCGACCAGCTCCGCCGCGCCGCCGTCGCGCGTGTCGGCGAGCACGCGGTCCTGGGTCTCGGCGGACTCGCCGTCGGTCGGCCGGTCGGCGAGCAGCGCGCACACGCGGTCGGCACGGTGCGGGGCGTAGGCGTGGCCGAGGTCGTGCTCCGGCAACGCCGGTCGGTGGTTTGCGTCGACGGCGACGTCGGTCACCACGGCGGGCGTGGGCAGCCGGCGCCACCCCGGCTCGTCGCGGCGGGTCGCCGGGACGACGCGGCCCGACGGCGGCACGTCGGGCACGAGGCCGGCGGTGAGGCGCAGCACCTCGCCGGTCGAGTCGGCGGTGAGCACCCGGTCCACGGGGTCGACCCAGCCGGCGAACGCGGCGGCGACGTCGCGCGCCGTCCGTGCCTGCTGGAGAGCGCGCCAGGCGGCCACCCCGGCGTCCGCGGTGACGCGCACGGGCCAGCGCAGGCTGTGCCGGTCGGTGACCAGCGGGCCGCGGGGCGTCTCGGCCCAGCGCACGACGACGGTGTCGCCCCCGCGCACGGGCACGGCCTCCGAGCCCTGCGCGACCACGCGCGCCCCCGCCGCCGCGGCGTCGACCCCTTCCGCGTACAGCGCGGCGTGGTGCGCCATCGCGTTGGTGACGCCCCACGCGACCGCGCCCACCGGCGTCTCGGCGTGCCCGAAGTGCAGCACGCCGGGCACGCCCGGGAACGCGAGCCCGAGGACGTCGCGCCCCGGGCGCGCGAGCCGGACCTGCTGGTACACGCCGGGGAGCTCGAGCAGCCGGTGCGGGTCGCCGGCGAGCAGCGGCGCGCCGGACGCCGTCCTCGACCCGTGCAGCGCCCACGCGTTCGAGCCCGACGACGGCCCGCCCGCCCCGCCGTCGCGCGCGCCCCACCACCCGACGGCAGCGTCGCCCAGGGTCGGACCGAGCGTGCGCGCCACGTGCTCGCGCCACAGCAGGTGCGGGAAGCCGCTGAACAGGACGTGGTGCACCAGGAACGTGCCGACCGGCGTCCACGGCCGCCAGGGCTCGTCGTCGGGCAGCGGGGCGCCGCCGAAGGCACGCGCCAGCTCGGCCCGCTCGGGGGTGTCCCGACCGCCCGCGTCGAGCCCGTCCCGCACGCCGTCGGCGTACGCGGCGAGCCAGGCGCGCTCGGGCCCCGCGAGGGCCTCCCAGACCCGGCGCGTCGTGTCGGCGAGGCGGACGCCGACGGCGAACCGGTCCCACTCGAGCCCGGCCGGACCGACCCGCGCGGCGAGCCGGCCCTCGCCGTGCCACCGGTCCACCTCGAGCTGCCAGCCCCGGTCGAGGGCGGTGACGTAGCCCTGCCCGTAGGCCAGGTCCGCCTCCGACCCCGCCCGGACGTGCGGCACGCCGAGGTCGTCGCGGAAGAGCTCGAAGGGTCGGGTCACGGGGCGTCCGGGCGGGCGACGGGGTTGGCCATCGTCCCTGCGTACAGCAGCGAGGCGGACTGGTCGGTGAGGTCGACCATCTGCAGCGTGTTGCGCAGCTGCAGCCGGTTGAGGCACGAGTGCGCGAAGCGCGGCACGCGCAGGTCGACGCCCCGCCCGCCCCGCGGGGCGAGCTCGGGATGCTCGACACCGTGCCGGTCCACGACGTCGGCCACCACGCCCCAGAACCGGTCCTCGGCGAGCACGCCGTCCACCGCGAGGATTCCCGCGAGGTGGCGCAGCACGCCGTCGAACACGTCGGTGAAGATCGCGAGCGCCTTCTCGTCGTCGTCGACGACCGACTGGACCCGCTCGACGCCGGAGGGCAGGGCACGCTCGCCGAGGACGGCGATCTCCTCCCCGATGTCCTTCATGAACACCCGCCGCACCACGCCGTCGCGCAGGACCAGCACGAGGTTCTCGCCGTGCGGCATGAACGCCAGGTCGTGCGCGCGCAGGCAGTGCACCAGCGGGTACAGGTAGGCGTCGAGGTAGGCGCGCAGCCACGCCTCGGGCGCGATCCCCGACTCCCGCACGAGGGCGGTGGCGAGGGCGCGGCCCGACGCGTCGCGGTGCAGCAGGCTCGCCATGGTGGCCAGCCGCTCCCCCGGCGCCGCGCGGGGCACGGGCGACTCGCGCCAGAGCGCCGCGAGCATCTTGCGGTGCGCGCTGGGGTGGGCGGTGCGGTGGTAGACGTCGCCGGTGTATCCGATGGACGCGCGCTCGCGCAGGACGCCGAACCCGGCGTCGCGCAGCGTGGGGTCACCCTCGACGACGCCCGCCACCCAGTCGTTGATGGTCGGCGTCGCGCGCATGTAGGCCGGGGACAGGCCGCGCAGGAAGCCCATGTTCTGGATCGCGAGCGCGACCTTGACGTAGTGCCGCTCCGGCCGCGTGCGGTTGAACACCGTCCGGATCGACTGCTGCGGCTGGTACTCGTCGGCGCCCGGGCCGAGGGGCACGAGGTCGCCGCGCGCGACGTCGGCGGCGAACGTGATCGGCACGCGGTGCTGCCACTGCCACGGGTGCACGGGCAGGTAGAGGTACTCGGCGGGGTCCAGCCCTCGCGCGGCCAGCCGGTCGGCGAACGCGGCGCGCTCCGCGCCGGACAGCTCGGCCCCGTACAGGCCCGGCTCGGTGAGGCCGGTGCCGACGGCGAGGTGGGTGTGCTCGCGTCGCGCGGCCAGCCACATCAAGCGCAGCCGCTCGCCGCGCTCGGGGGCGTACGACCGGTAGTCGTCGAGGGAGAACCCGATGCGGCCGTTGTTCGCGAGGAAGCCGGGGTGCCCCTCGGTCATCGCCGCCTCGGCGGCCTGGAACGCGTCGGCTCGACGACGGTCGTCGTCGGCCTCGTCGATGTCGGCGTCCCCGGGGGCGAGGAGCGCGGCCAGCGCCGGGACCTGCGGCGACGTGCCGTCCAGCTCCCGCTCGCGCTTGGCGCACGCGGCCGCGAGCGTCGAGGAGAGCTCCTCGAGGTAGGTCGCCACGAGGTCGTCCGGGATCTGCAGCAGCGGTTGCAGCTCCGCCACCAGCTCCAGCGCGTCCACGGGCAGCTCGTCGCCGGCCGACGTCGTGCGCGTGATCGACGCCGGGTCCACCACCCAGTGCTCCAGCGCGGACGTGCGCGCCGCGAACCGGTACGTCACGCCGTCGAGCGCCAGCACGTACCGCCCCGCGTCGCCCGCCGGGTCGTTGTGAGCGGGGTCGGGCTCGGGGCGGAAGAGACGCTCGTGCGCGAGCTCCGCGAGCGCCTTGGCGGCCAGGTGCCGGTGGGCGTGCTCGGCGAGGTCGGGGCGCAGGTGCGGCGCGAGTCGCGCGCCGCCGTCCTCGCCAAGGCCGGCGAGGGCGCCGAGCGGGGAGTCCGCGAAGTCCGCCCGCGTGCACACGCTCAGCGCGGCGCGCTTGGTGTGCCCGCCCCCCTCGTCGAGGTCGACCTCCCGCAGCACGCGGAACCCGGCCGCCGCGTTCTTCGCGGCGATCGCGCGGTTGCGCACGTCCGGCTCGACGACGACGCGCGCCCCTCCCCGGCCCTCCGCCGTCAGGCAGAAGCGCACGACGGCGGCCATCACCGCGTCGGTGAGGCCCGGCGCGCGGACGGCCAGGTCGTGGGGCGGGGGCGCCACGAGCAGGTGCATGCCGACGTCGCCGGGTGCGGCGTCGTGCACGCCGACGAGCAGCACGCGGGCCGGGTCGTACGTCTCGGCGTAGAACGCGGGCACGCCGTCCACGCGCCCGAGCCAGCCGTCCTGGTGCGGGTGGTCGGCGACGTCGGCCAGGTAGTCACGCACGGCAGCGACGTCGAGGTGGCCCATCTGCCAGAACTCGGACGCGGGGTGCGCCAGCCAGGCGTGGACGGTGGCGGCGTCGCGCGCCGGGTCGATCGGCTCGAGCGTGACGGCGTCCGTCGCGACCCGCGTCGTCCGGATCGCCGCTGTCGTGGGTGTGGTGAGCGTCGTCATCGCGCGACCTCCTCGGCCTGCGGGGCGCCGGTCGCGGCGCCGGGCTCGTCGTCCGCCCGGCCACCGGGCAGCCCGAACGTCTGGAACGCGATGCGTCGCTCGATCGCGTACGGTTCCCGCCCCGTGACCTGCGCCAGGATCACCGAGTTCCGCCAGGCGGCGAAACCCAGGTCGGGGGCGGTCACACCGTGGGTGTGCGCCTCGGTGCCGCCCACGTGCAGGCGCCCGCCCGCGCCCGCGGTGTAGTCGCGGGCCACGTCCACGCGGCCGAGCTCGTCGAGGTCGACCAGACCGGGCGCGACGAAGTCCGGCACGCCCGACCCGTACCCGGTGGCGGCGACGACGGCGCGCGTGCGATGCTCCGCCACCTGCCCGAGCTGGCCGTGCCGCAGGGTCAGCACGTGCTCCCCCGTCGCGGGGTCGACGCGTGCGGCGACCACCTCCGTGTCCGACAGGAGCGTGGTCGGCACCTCCCGGCCGAGGGCGGACTTGCGGTACAGGGTGTCGTAGATGTCGTCGACCAGGTCGCCGCTGATGCCCTTGTACAGCGCGCGCTGCTCACGGCCGAGGATCTCGCGCAGCTCGGTGGGCAGCGCCCGGTAGTGGTCGGTGTACTCCGGCGACGTCATCTCGAGCGTGAGCTTCGTGTACTCCATCGGGAAGAACCGCGGCGAGCGCGTCACCCAGTCCACGCGGTGCGCGTCGGACGACGCGTCGCCGAGCAGGTCGCGGTACACCTCGGCGGCCGACTGCCCCGACCCGACGACGGTGACGGCGCCGGTCGCGGCGAGCGCGTCGCGGTGCGGCAGGTAGTCGGCGCTGTGCACGACCGGCCCGGCGCCCGGGCGCCGGGCGACCTCCGCCGCGAGCGCCGCGAGCGGCCCGGGCAGCTGCGGCGTCGTCCCGACCCCGAGCACGACGTGGCGCGCGCGGTACGTCTCCGACGTCCCGTCGGCGAGACGGGCGGTCACCACCAGGTCCCCGGACTCCTCGTCCCGGTCCACCGCCACGACGTCGCGCCCCCAGCGCAGGGTGGTGAGCCGGTCGGCCGCCCAGCGGCAGTACTCGTCGTACTCGGCACGCAGCGGGTAGAACGACTCGCGGATGTAGAACGGGTACAGCCGGCCGACGTCCTTGAGGAACGCGAGGAACGAGTACGGCGACGTCGGGTCGGCCATCGTCACCAGGTCGGCGAGGAACGGCACCTGGATCGTGGCGCCCTCGAGCATCATGCCCGGGTGCCAGGAGAACCCGTCGCGGCGGTCGAGGAACACGGCGTCGACGTCGTCGAGGGGGTCGGCGAGCGCGGCGAGGCCCAGGTTGAACGGGCCGATGCCCACGCCGAGGACGTCGTACGTGCGGTCCGCACCGGTACTCATCGGGCGACCTCCTGCAGTGCGGATCGGGCAGGCAGCCGGGGGTGCACGCCGCGGCACGGCGGCGCGTCGTCGGCGAGCAGCTCCTGGCCGGCGAGCAGCCCGTGCGCGGTGGCGCGGACGAGATCGAGCACGCCGCGGACGTCGTCGAGCGTCGTGTCCGGGTTGAGGAGCGTGAGCTTGAGGCACGGGCGCCCGTCGACCACGGTCTTCGCGACGAGCGCGCGGCCGGAGTCGAACAGCACGCGCCGCACCCGCGGCACGAGAGAGTCCGCCTGCGCGTCGTCGACGCCGTCGGGCTGGTAGCGGAACAGCACGGTGGACAGGTCCGTCGGGGCGAGGAGCCGCAGTTCCGGGTCGCCGGCGAGGTCGGCGTGCACGGCGTCCGCGAGGTCGCAGACGGCGTCGACCATCGCGCCGATGCCGTCCGCGCCGACGGCGCGCAGGGTGGCCCACAGCTTGAGGGCGTCGAACCGGCGCGTGGTCTGCAGCGACCGGTCGACGAGGTTGAGGTCGGGGTTCGGCTCCCCCGACTCCTCGGCGGGGTTGAGGTAGTCCGCGTGCCACGCCGCGCGCGCGAGGTCGGCGGCGTCGCGGACCACGAGGGCGCTGGAGGAGACCGGCTGGAAGAACGTCTTGTGGAAGTCGACCGTGATGCTGCGCGCGCGCTCGACGCCGTCGAGCAGGTGCCGGCGGCGCGGCGAGACCAGCAGCCCGCCGCCGTACGCGGCGTCGACGTGCAGCCAGGCGCCGACGGCGTCGCACAGGTCCGCGACCGGGGCGACGGGGTCGACGCAGCCGCGGTCGGTGGTGCCCGCGGTGACGACGACGGCCATGACGACGTCACCCGCCCGCTCCACGTCGACCAGCGCCCGGGCCAGCGCGCCCGGGTCGAGGCGGCCGTCGGCGTCCGTGCCGACAGCGATCACGGCGTCGTCGTCGAGCCCGAGCAGCAGGGCCGAGCGCGCCACGCTGAAGTGCCCGGCGGTCGTGGCGAGCACGCGCAACCGCCCGAGGCGCTCCCGCCGCGCCGCACCGCCGAGCCGGGCGCCGTCCGGCCCGGTGAGCGCGGCCTCGCGCGCCAGGTGCAGCGCCTGCAGGTTGGACTGCGTGCCGCCGGAGGTGAAGACGCCGTCGCTGCCGGCCGGGAACCCGATGCGCCCGGCCGTCCACTCGATCAGCCGCTGCTCCATGAGGGTCGCGACCGTCGACTGGTCGTAGGTGTCGACCGACGTGTTGATCGCCGCCAGCATCGCCTCCGCGCCGACGGCCGGGAGCGCCACCGGGCAGTTGAGGTGCGCCGCGTACGCGGGGTGGTGGAACCACACGGCGTGCGAGGCGTACAGGTCGGCGGTCTCGCGCAGCGCGTCGGGCGTGCCGACCGGCGGGCCGTCGAGGTCGACGGCGTCGACGAGCGCCTGCAGCTCGCGGCGGCCGGCGCCGCAGAACGGCTGGCGGGCGGCCTCGACGCGGGCGGCCACGTCGTCCACGACGTCGTGCAGCGCGCCGGCGTAGTCGACCGCTGTCGCGGCCCCGAGCAGGGCGGAAGGCATCGTCACGAGACTCCTTCGGAGATTGGGGTAAGGCGAGCCTCGCCTAACCTAGAGGCCGCCCGGGCCTCTGCCAACCGGAGCGACGCAGATCACACATGGCGTCACGCCGACCCGATCGTGCGCAAACTCGTGACACCGACCACAGGATCTGGGAAAGTCTTCGCCATCAGGGCGGTGGGGACCGTCCACCGCCCCCGCCTGCGGGAGGATCCATGAGCGGCATGGCGCGAGGCATGGCACGAAGGAGCTGGATGCGAGCGACGACGGCAGCACTGGCGGCGTGGGCGGTGATCGCGCCCACGGCGGGCACGGCCGGCGCCGCGGACGACCCGGAGCCGACCGGCAACAAGATCACCACGACGCACTGGCAGGGCATCGACGACCTGCGGCAGGGCGAGTGGGAGAACCTGCGCCCCGGGGCGCACGGCACCCTCGGCGTGCGCTCCGCGGGCGGGCCGACCACCGAGTACACCGACCCGTTCGGCGACGGCACCGCCGTCGCGTACGAGACGGGGACGTGGACGTCACCGGTCGTGGAGACCGGCTACGCCGTGGACGAGTCCATCACGTCGTGGAACGCCACCACCCCGACCGGCACGTGGGTCGAGATCGAGTTCCGCGGGCGCACGGCCGACGGCGCGTGGACCAAGTGGTTCGTCATGGGGCGCTGGGCGTCCGGCGACGACTTCGCGCCGACGGACGGGTCGGTGGGCGACATCCACCGCACCTCGGTGGACGGGCAGAACGACGCCGACGCCTACCTGTTCACCGACACGTACGTCGCCAAGTCCGGACACGAGCCCGAGGCGTTCCAGACCCGGGTCACGCTCTACCGGCCGGCCGGGTCGACGACGACACCACGGCTGTCCGGCGTGACGACGATGACCAACGAGTACCTGCCCGACGGCGCGTACGCGGGCACCAGCGACTTCACGCTCGGTCGTGCCGTGGAGCTCGACGTGCCCGGCTACTCGCAGCTGATCCACATCGGCGAGTACCCCGAGTTCGGCGGCGGCGGCCAGGTGTGGTGCTCTCCGACGTCGACCACGATGATCCAGTACTCCTACGGCACGAAGCACCAGGTGCCGGCGTCGGAGCTCGAGGACGTCGTGGCGCCGAACGGCGACCCGCAGGTCGCCTACGCCGCCATCAACACGTGGGACTACACGTACGAGGGCTCGGGCAACTGGCCGTTCAACACCGCCTACGCGCACCGGTTCGGGCTGGAGTCGTTCGTCACCCGGCTGCGCTCCCTGGCGGAGGCGGAGAAGTTCGTCGCGGCGGGCATCCCGCTGGTCGTGTCGATCAACTTCGCCGCGGAGGAGATGCCCGAGGCCGGCTACGGCACCGACGGCCACCTCGTCACCATCGTCGGGTTCACCGCCGAGGGCGACCCGGTCATCAACGACCCCAACAAGGCGACCGACGCCGACGTGCGCAGCGTCTACACCCGCGAGAACTTCGAGCGCGTGTGGCAGACGTCCACCGACGGCATCGCGTACGTCATCCACCCGCACGAGGTGAAGCTGCCCGAGAACGTCCCGGGGGCCACGCCCAACTGGTGACCCCACAAGATCGAGCACCCGAACCCGCGAGATAGAGAAGGGAACCTGGAACCCGCCGGGTTCCCTTCTCTATCTCGCGGGGCTCAGTGGGGGCGCACCGGGCCGACGGCGTCGGACGTGAACGTCGCCGACGTGTAGCCCGGCGCGGAGACGGTCACCTCGACTGAGATGTCCGCGCCGCGGTCGCGGCCGGTGAGGTGGTACCTCGTCCCGTCGGCGCCGCGCACGGGCTCGCCGTCGCGCAGCCACCGCACGTCGACGTCGGCGTCGTCCGCCGGCAGGTACTCCCCCGGGTCGACGGTGAGCACCTTGCCGATCTCCGCCCTGCCCTCGACGGTCGGGCGCTCGACGTCGGTCACCACCGGGTCGTGCAGGGTGACGTCGGCCGCGCGGGTGAACACGTGCCGGTGGGCGTACCAGAGCTGGTAGTACGAGTCCTCGCCGCGCACGTCCGTGCGGTCGTCGGGGATCGAGCCGTCGAACGACTTGGCGTTGTAGTAGTCGGTCGTCACCGTGTCGTCCGAGACCACGTACGCCTGGTCGGCACCGATCGTGTACTCGATCGGCGTGACCGCCTGCGGCGTGATGCCCGGGTAGGGCGCGTAGGCCGCGCCCTCCGGGTACGCCCGGCCGTAGATCGCGGCCGCCTCCTGCCCGCTCACCGTCACGGTCTTCCCCGTGCTCGGCACCACGACGGGCCGGTCGGCCGGGTTGTGGATCCAGGCCAGCGAGCCGGCCCACCACACGCCCAGCCACTCGCCCTGCACCTGCGCGACGACGAGCTTGTGGCCCGAGTTCACGCGCGCGCTGATGTCGCTGGCGTAGGTCGTGCCGTCCGCACCGCCCGGCTTCCAGCCCGGGTCGCGGGCGTACGGCGCGTCGAGCGACGGCTCCTGGTAGGCGACGACGAAGTTCGTGCCCGCGCCCGCGACGCAGTCCCCCGACCCCGGCGACGCCTGCTCGCAGCCCGTCACCGGGTTGACGTTGTCGTCGTAGCCGGCGACCACCTCGACGACGTCGCCGGGCGCGACGTCCGTCGTCGTGCCCAGACCGTCCCCGATCGGTGCGCCGAGCAGGTCGAAGTAGTGCTCCCAGTCCCAGTACGGGCCCGGGTCCCAGTGCACGCTCTTGGTGTACCCGGGCAGGATGCCGGGGATCTGGTCGTGCCCGATGACGTGCGCGCGGTCGAGCGGCACGCCGTGCTCGTCGGCCAGGTACCGCACCAGCTCGGCCGACGACTGGTACATCGCCTCCGTGAACCAGCCGGACGTACCGGCCCAGCCCTCGTGCTCGAGGCCGATGGAGTGCATGTTCATGTACCAGTTGCCCGCGTGCCACCCGACGTCGGCGGGCTCGAGGTGGTTCGCCACGTGCCCGTCCGAGGACCGCAGCGTGTAGTTCCACGCCAGGTACGTGGGGTCGGTGACCAGCCGGACGCTCGGCTCGTACGCCGTCTCCGTGTCGTGGATGACGATGTAGTCGATCGACGGGCCGCCCTCGCCGGTGCGGTCGGCCTGGTCGTGGTTGCCGTAGTTCCCGGTGTCGTCGGGCAGGTCGGCGCTGCCCTTCTCGTACGGCGCGGGGAGCCACTCGCAGCCCAGGTCCGGAGGACAGTCGGCCGCCGGGTCGCTCACGGCCGCGGCGGACGTCTCCGGCCGGACGGCGTCGGGCCTGGCCGCGAGGGTCACGCGCCCGCCGTCGTCGGTGGTGCGGCTCTCGCCCTGGCGCAGCGTCGTGAACACCCGGTCGGCGAACGACGGGGACCCGCCCAGCCGGACGACGGCGGCGTCCCACGACGCGAGGTCGCCCACGCCCTCGCCCGCGGCCTCCCGGTAGGAGGCCAGGAGGGCGGCGGCACCGCAGGTGTTCGCGCCGGCGTCGGACCGCAGCTGTGCGGCGGACAACCCGGTGAGGGCCGCGGCGCGGTCGAGCTCGCTCACGGCGGCAGGTCGGTCGGCGTCCTTGCCGGCACCGTCGGGCACCTCGGGCGCGTGGTCGAGCAGGTTGAACAGGCCGTAGCCGCCGTCGGCGCTGGGCGTGCCGGCGTGCTGGTCCCAGCGGGACTCCATGTAGGACACGGCCTTGAGCAGGTCGGCGGGGACGCCGGTCGCCTCGCTCGCGGCGGCGAAGGCCGACTCCCGGTCCGGCGCCGCGACGACGGCGTCGCAGGTCACGTCGGACATGGGGGCGACGGAGGGTCCCGCCCCCGCGGTGCCCGCGGGGATCGTGACCAGGGGGACGAGGAGGCCGGCGGCTGCCAGGCCGGTGGTGCGTCGTCGTACGGATCTCACGGGGAGTGCTCCTCTCGAGGACGGAGTGCGCTCGGGGCGCACCCGGCCATCGAACCGTGAAATCCCGTTTCATGGGAAGTGATAGATGTAAAAAATCTCGTCGCGCCGTGGCGCGACGAGATCCGAGGCCGCGCTCTCGCGCAGCCGGAAGGTCAGGAGAGGCGGACGGTCGCCTGCGAGCGGCCGAGCACCTTGGCGCCCTCGTGCGTCACCGTGAGGTCGACCCGCACGGTGCCGGCGTCGGCGTCGATCGCGCCGACCGCCGCGGAGACCTCGACGACGGCGGTGCCGTCGCGCGGCACCGGGACCGGCTTCGTGAAGCGGGTCTGGTAGGCGACCACGGCGCCCGGGTCGCCCGCCCAGTCGGCGACGACGCCGACGACGGAGCCCATCGTGAGCATCCCGTGGGCGATGACGTCGGGCAGCCCGACGCCGGTGGCGAAGGTCTCGTCCCAGTGGATCGGGTTGAAGTCCCCGCTGGCCCCGGCGTAGCGCACGAGGCGGGCGCGGTCGAGCTCGACCTCGCCGGTGGCGACGACGTCACCGACGGACAGCTCAGCGAGCACGGGGCGGGCCATCAGGAGTCCTCCCCGCGGATCACGAGGCTGGAGGAGACGGTCGCGACGGGCTCGCGGGCGCCGTCGTCGACCCCGTCGCCCGTGGCGAAGATCTCGCAGCGCGTGGTCACCATCGCGATGCCGGCCCGCTCCGTCACGGAGTCCACGTGCAGCACGGTGACCAGCTCGTCGCCCGCGACGATCGGCCGGTGGTGCGCGAACTTCTCGTCGGCGTGGACCACGCGCGAGAAGTCGATCCCCGCCGCCGGGTCCTGGACGTACTGCGCCTCGGCCCGCTGCGCGACGACGACGGCGAACGTGGGCGGCGCGACGAGGTCCGGATAGCCGAGACCCCGCGCCGCCACGAGGTCGTGGTGCGCGGGGTGGGCGGCACCGACGGCGGAGGCGAACTCACGGAGCTTCTCGCGCCCCACGGAGTAGGGAGCGGTGGCCGGATACTCGCGGCCAGCGAAGTCGGGGTTCGCCACGTCGGTGCGGTGAGCCGTCGAGAGCTGTGTCAGCGGGTCTCGCGGTGCGACGTGTGCTTGCCGCAGCGCGGGCAGAACTTCGCCAGCTCGAGACGGTCGGGGTCGTTGCGGCGGTTCTTCTTCGTGATGTAGTTCCGCTCCTTGCAGTCCACGCAGGCGAGCGTGATCTTCGGGCGGACGTCCGCGCTCTTGGCAGCCATGGTGTGTCACCTCTCGCGCCCCCGGAAGGCGCCACGTGAATCAAGGAACAGGCCGGTCCGACGCCGGCCGTCGAACCGTGATGATGTCGGTAGCGAGGGCGGGGCTCGAACCCGCGACCTCACGATTATGAGTCGTGCGCTCTGACCAGCTGAGCTACCCCGCCGCGCGTGACTGAACGCGAGACCGCCGCCCGTTTCCGGAAGACGGCCCCGCGCCGTGTCACAGAGCCCCGAAAGGGAATCGAACCCTTGACCTTCTCCTTACCATGGAGACGCTCTGCCGACTGAGCTATCGGGGCAGCGGAGAAGACTCTACACGGGTCTCGGCACCTGATGAAATCCGCGGGATGCCCGCTCGATCACATCGTGCGCCGGGACCGTGCGGCCCTCTCCAGACGTCGGACGAGGCGCCTCCCGAGGGGGGCGCCCCGTCCGTCGCGGTGGCAGGTGAGGGATTCGAACCCCCGAAGGCTGAGCCGTCTGATTTACAGTCAGATCCCTTTGGCCGCTCGGGCAACCTGCCGTGCGGGCTCGCGGACGAGCTCGCGGGTAGAACCATAACGCCCCGGAGGGCCCCGGCGGAAATCGGCCCTCGGTGGCCCGCGTCACCCCACCGCCTCGCCCACCGTGCCGAACAGGCGGTTGACACCGCGATGGCGTGTCCGGGCAGCCCAGCACGGTGCCAACCGCCTGTTCGGCAGCTCCCGGCGCCTACATTGAGGCGGTGACGTCCCCCTCCTCCCCCGACCGCTGGGGGCTCCCGCTCGGCCTCTCGGCGTTCGTCCTGTGGGGCGCGATGCCCCTGTTCTTCCCGCTGCTCGAGCCCGCCGGCCCCGTCGAGATCATCGCCCACCGCGTGGTGTGGAGCCTGGTGTTCTGCCTGGTGCTGCTGCTCGTGACGCGCACCTTCGGGTCGTTCGTCGCCGTGCTGCGCAACGGCCGCGTCATGGGCGTGCTCGCCGTGGCGTCCGTGCTGATCATCGCGAACTGGACCACCTACGTGTACGCGGTGCTCTCCGGTCACGTGCTGGACGCCGCCCTGGGCTACTTCATCAACCCGCTCCTCACGGTGCTCCTCGGCGTGCTCGTGCTGCGCGAGCGCCTGCGCGTGGCGCAGTGGGTGGCGCTCGGATTCGGAGCCGCGGCCGTGGTCGTGATCTCCACCGGGGTGGGCGGCCTGCCGTGGATCGCCCTCGTCCTCGCGGGCGCCTTCGGGCTCTACTCCCTCGTGAAGAACCGGGTGGGGCGCGACGTCGGCGCGCTGCCGGGGCTCGCCGCCGAGACGGCGGTCGCGACGCCGTTCGCGCTGGCGTACCTCGTGGTGCTCGGTGCCACGGGGGTCGGCACGTTCGCCACCGAGGGCGTGGACCACGCGCTCCTGCTCGCCGCGTGCGGCGTCATCACCGGCCTGCCCCTGCTGCTGTTCTCGGCCGCCGCGCGCCGGCTCCCGCTGTCGGTGGTCGGGATGCTCCAGTACCTCACCCCCGTGCTGCAGTTCCTGCTCGGCCTGCTGGTCTTCGGCGAGCACATGCCCCCCACCCGTTGGGCCGGGTTCGTGCTCGTGTGGGTGGCGCTCGTGATCCTCAGCGTGGACGGCACCCGCCAGGCCCGCGCCGCCCGTCTTGCCGCGCGCGCACGCACTACGGTGGTCACCGAACCCTGACCCCCGACCCGAAGGAGCCGTCATGGCCGACTCGTCGTTCGACATCGTCAGCAAGGTGGACCGCCAGGAGGTGGACAACGCCCTCAACCAGGCCGCCAAGGAGATCGCCCAGCGGTACGACTTCAAGGGCGTGGGCGCGTCCATCGCATGGAGCGGTCAGGACACCATCGTCTTCGAGGCGAACTCCGCCGAGCGCGTGCTCGCCGCCCTCGACGTGTTCCAGACCAAGCTCGTGAAGCGCGGGGTCTCGCTCAAGGCCCTCGACACGGGCGAGAACGAGCCCCAGTCGTCCGGCAAGGTCTACCGGCTCGCCGGCTCCCTCAAGGAGGGCCTCGCGGGCGAGAACGCCAAGAAGGTCACCAAGCTCATCCGCGAGGAGGGCCCCAAGGGCGTCAAGACGCAGATCACGGGCGACGAGGTGCGCGCGACGAGCAAGTCCCGCGACGACCTGCAGGCCGTGATCGCGCTCCTCAAGGGCGCGGACCTCGACTTCGCGGTCCAGTTCGTCAACTACCGGTGACGGCACGGGCGGGCGGCGCCGGCCGCGGGCTGCCGCGGGTCGTCGCGACGGACCTCGACGGCACGCTGCTGCGCTCGGACGGCTCCGTCTCGGAGCGCACGCGCCGCGCGCTGCGGGCCGTGGAGGAGGCGGGCACCGAGGTCGTCTTCGTCACCGCCCGCCCGCCCCGCTGGCTGGACGACCTGGCCGACCTGGTCGGCGGCCACGGGCGCGTGATCGCCCTGGGCGGCGCCGCGGTGTGGGACCTGGGCTCCGGCCGCGCGCTGGATGCCTGCGGGTTCGACGACGGCGTCGTGCGCGACCTCGTCGCGGGGCTGCGGGAGGCCGTGCCGGGCGTCGGGCTCGCCGTCGAGACCGTCGGCGGACCCGCCTTCGACCCCTGGTTCCCCGACGGTGAGCCCGGGCTCGACCGGGGCCTGCGCGCCGCGCCGGTCGAGGACGCGCTGCGCGGCGGTGGCGACGCGGTCGCCAAGCTCCTCGCCGTCCGCGCCGGGACGCCGACGCAGGGCTTCGGCGTCGTGCAGCGCGGCGACGTGCGGGACGACGCGCAGGAGGCCTTCTTCGACCAGGTGCGGCACGTCGTCGGCGGCCGCGCCGAGCTGCACTACTCGGGCGCGGCCGGGCTGGCCGAGCTCCTGCCGCCGGGCGTGACGAAGGACGTCGCGCTCGCCCGCTGGTGCCGGCGGCTCGGCGTGGACGCCCGCGACGTGTGGACCTTCGGCGACATGCCCAACGACCTGCCGATGCTGCGCTGGGCCGGCCGCGGCCACGCCGTCGCGAACGCCCACCCGGACGTGCTCGCGTGCGCGGACGCCGTCGTGCCCGGCAACGACGACGACGGCGTCGCCGCCGCCCTGGAGGCCGCGCTCGACGGGGCCGCGCCCGAGGCGGGCTACCCCGCGGAGCCGCTCTCCCCCTGATCGCGCTGCCGGTCGGCGACGATCTGGGCGCGCAGCTCCTGCACCTCCGCGACGAGCAGGGCGACCTGCGCCTGGCTGACCATGCCGACGGGCGCCTCCCCCGCCGGGCCGCCCGGTCCCCGGCCGGCGGCGCCCAGGCGGTCGTCCGGCGACGACGTGTCGGTGACCCGTTCGACGAGCCACGACGACAGCGTGGCCGTCACGACGCCCAGCAGCGCGATGCCGCCGAGCATGAGGCAGACCGCGATGACGCGGCCCGTCGGCGTCACCGGCGTGAGGTCGCCGTAGCCCACGGTCGTGATGGTCACCATCGCCCACCAGAACCCGTCACCGAGGTTGACGATGCTGGCGCCCGGCGCGCCGCGCTCCGCCTGGGTCACGGTCAGCGCCCCCACGATCACGAGGAGGAAGGTGCCCGCCGCGGCGAACCGCACCACCCGGCCGCGCAGCCGCACGGCGTTGACACGGTTGAGGCGCACCACCACGGACACCAGCAGCAGCGGGCGCAGCACGGGCAGCACGACCACCGCCAGCTCGAGCGGGTGCCGGCGGACGTAGCGCCACGGGCGGGGCGCGAGCCGGGCGCGCACGACGTAGTCCACGACGAAGAGCGCCCACGTCACCGCCAGGACGAAGGAGCAGGCCGCCCGTACGTCCGGGGAGACGTCGGGGCGCGCGATCGGGATCGCGTACGCGACGAGGAACACCAGGGAGATCGCGGTGAGCGGCCACTCGGTGGCCGACTGCCAGCGCCGCAGCCGCGCGTGACCGGCGTCCGCGTGCGACGACGGCGGGCGCTCGCGCTGCCCGGGCCCGGCCGCGTCGTCCCGGCCGCCCGGCGGGGCTGAGGTCATCGCAGGTCAGCCTGGCAGACCGGCGTCGGCCACGCTCCCCGAGCGCGGCCCCACGCCCCGTCAGTAGCGGGTGATTCCCCCCGGGCCGAAGCCCGTGCCGCCCGCCATCTTCTCCAGGCGGGCGATGCGGTCCGCCATCGGCGGGTGCGTGGAGAACATCTTCGCCATGCCGGCGCCGCGGAACGGGTTGGCCAGCATGAGGTGGGAGACGTTCTGCAGCTCGCGGGTCTGCGGCAGCGGCGCCTTGGCCGTGCCGGACTCCAGCTTGCGCAGCGCCGAGGCGAGGGCCATCGGGTCGCCCGTGAGCTTGGCGCCGTCCTCGTCCGCGTCGTACTCGCGCGTCCGGGAGATCGCCATCTGGATCAGCATCGCCGCGAACGGCGCGAGGATCGCCATCGCCAGCGCCGCGAGCGGGTTGCCGCCCTCGCGGCGGTCGCCGCCGCCGAAGATCAGCAGGAACTGCGCCAGCGAGGTGATGACGCCCGCCATCGCGGACGCCACCGACGACGTGAGGATGTCGCGGTTGTACACGTGCATCAGCTCGTGCCCGAGCACGCCGCGCAGCTCCCGCTCGTCGAGCAGGCGCAGGATGCCCTCGGTGCAGCACACGGCCGCGTTCTTGGGGTTGCGGCCGGTCGCGAACGCGTTCGGCGCCTGCGTGGGCGAGATGAACAGGCGCGGCATCGGCTGCCGGGCCTCGGTGGAGAGCTCCCGCACGATGCGGTACATCTCCGGCGCCTCGAGCTCCGTCACCGGGTAGGCGTGCATCGCCCGGATGGCGATCTTGTCGGAGTTCCAGTAGCCGATGAACGTCGTGACGAGGCCGATCCCCACGAAGACGACGAGCATGCCCGCGCTGCCGCGGAAGAACAGGGCCCACAGGCCGAGGACCACGGCCCACATGACGCCGAAGAGCGCCGCCGTCTTGAGACCGTTGAAGTGCTGGTGGCCCATGTGTCCTGCCGTCTCCTTCCGTGCCCCCTGCCGGCACCGGTGCGCCGGCAGGATCCACGGGGTGAACGCACCGAGGGCCCGGGCGGTTCCCGCCCGGGCCCTCGGTGCGATCCGTCAGGAGCGATCCGTCAGGAGCGACCCTTCGCGATGTCGAGCATCTCGTCGCGCGGCACGACCTTGATCCGCTCGCGACCGTGCGGCTCGCCCAGCGCCTTCTCGTGCTCGTCGAGCAGCACGAAGTGGTCCCACTCGACGACGTCCACGCCGCGGTCGGCGAGGAAGTCCAGCACGGCCTGCGGGTCCGCCTGCGTCGCGGTGCGGCCGGCCGCGAGGTCGCCGGTCGCGACGTCGCCGCCGTCGCCCACGCCTGTGACGTCCTCCACGAGGTGGCGGATCGTCTCGGACGCGTCGGACTTGGTGTGACCGATGAGGCCGACCGGCCCGCGCTTGATCCAGCCGGTGGCGTACACGCCGGGCAGGTGCTCACCGTCGAGGTCGACGACGCGACCCTCGCGGTTGGAGATGACGCCCTTGAGCTCGTCGAAGGGGATCTCCGGCAGCGGCGAGCCGAAGTAGCCGACCGCGCGGTAGACGGCCTGGACCGGCCAGTCGTGGTGCTCGCCCGTGCCCTTGACCGTGCCGTCGCCCTGCAGCGCGGTGCGCTCGGTGCGCAGCCCCACGACCTTGCCGTCCTCGCCGAGGATCTCGGCCGGGGCGTGCAGGAAGTGCAGGTGCAGGCGGCGGGACGCCTTCTGCGTCGACGGGTCGACCAGGGTCCAGTCCGTGAGCGTCTTGACGACCTGCTTGGTCTGGTTGGACGACTCGACGGCGGCCATCGAGCCCTCGTCGAAGTCGTAGTCCTCGGGGTAGACGACGATGTCGACGTCCGGCACGTGACCGAGCTCGCGCAGCTCCAGCGGCGAGAACTTCACCTGCGCCGGTCCGCGGCGGGCGAAGACGTGCACGTCCGTCACCGGCGACGACTTGAGGATGTCGTAGACGTTGGCCGGGATCTCGGTGGGCAGCAGGTCGTCCGCGTGCTTGGCGAGGATGCGCGCGACGTCGAGGGCGACGTTGCCGGCGCCCAGCACGGCGACCTCCTTGGCCTCGAGCGGCCAGGTGCGCGGCACGTCGGGGTGCCCGTCGTACCAGGACACGAAGTCGGCCGCGCCGTACGAGCCGTCGAGGTCGATGCCGTCGATCGGCAGCTCGTGGTCCTTGATCGCACCCGTGGAGAAGATCACCGCGTCGTAGAACTGGCGCAGGTCGTCCAGCTTGAGGTCGACGCCGTAGTCCACGTTGCCCAGCAGGCGGACGTCGCCGCGGCTCAGCACGCGGTGCAGGGCCGTGATGATCTGCTTGATGCGCGGGTGGTCCGGGGCGACGCCGTAGCGCACGAGGCCGAACGGCGCGGGCAGGCGTTCGAAGAGGTCGATGCTCACGTCGAGGTCGGTCTTCGACAGGATGTCCGCGGCGTAGATGCCGGCGGGGCCTGCGCCGACGATCGCGACGCGCAGAGGTCGGATGCTGCTCACTGCGGGGTACGCCTTCCGGATCGGGGATGCGTGGCGTTCGATTCTAGGAGGATTCTCCTGCGATCGGGTGAGGGTTACCTCACCTGTCAGGGTCCAGCCTTACCCAGGATGCCACATCCGTCTCAGCGCGCGAACAGGTCGTCCCGCATGGCGGTCACGATTGCCCGACGCACCAGACTGTCCCGACCGTCTCGCGCCCCCCGGCCGGCCGTCAGGCCGCCGAGTCCACGATCTGCTGCAGCACCTGCTCGTCCAGCCCGTCGCCCGCCGAGACCATGACGCCCACGGTGCCGTTGATCGCTGCGATCCCGGTGTAGGTCGCGCCGTCGACCCCGGTGCCCGTGAAGGTCGCCTGCATGTCGGTCTGGTCCACGACCTCCAGGTCGTCCATGACGCCCGACATCGACGCCAGCTGGTCGTCCACGAAGGTGGTCGGGTCGGCGTCGGGCGCGAGCCCGACGGTCACCTGCGGCGACTCGCCCTCCGGGGTCTGCCAGAACCCGGCGTACCCCTCGGGCGGGTCGTAGGACTCCATACCGGCCAGGACGTCGACCGACGCACCGCCGGCCTCCACCGTCTCGAGGTTCGCGAACGTGTCCTCCGCGGCCGGCGCGGACATCTCGCCGGTGGCCTCGGCGTCGCTCCCGCCGTCGCTGCTGCACCCGGCGACGGCCAGCAGGCCTGCCAGCGCGGCGCCCGTCACGGCGGTCCGGATCGTCGTCGTCCTGGTCGTCGTCCTCATCGCAGTCCTCGCGCTCTCGTCGTCGTCGGCCCGGGGTCGTCCTGACAAGGTCGTGACATGGGTCGTGTCATACGCCCGGGCATCCATCGTCGCGGTCAGGGCGCGGCGGCCACCGAGTCGACCACATGCTGGAGCACGCCGCTGTCCGCGTCCTCGTCCGCCGACACCAGCACGCCGGTGGAACCGCGGACCGCGATCAGGCCCGTGTAGCGCTCGCCGTCGACGCCGGTCCCCGCGAAGCGGACGGCGTCGTCACCGTGCTCGGCGAACTCGACGTCGTCCATCACGCGCCCCATCTCCGCGACCTGGGCCTCGACGAACTGCGCGGGCTCCGCCCCCGGGGCGATCCCCACGGACACCGTCGACGTCCCGGCGGTCGTCTGCCAGAACGCGGCAAAACCGTCCGGCGCCGGCGCGGCCTCCATGCCGTCGAGCACCTCGAGCGCGACCCCGTCGGACTCGACCTGCCGGTACTGCGCGACCTCCTCGACGTCCCCGATCTGCCACGAGCACCCCGCCAGGAGGGCAGCGAGCGCGACCAGCGCGGCGGCGCCAGGGGCACGCCGAGCGGTCACCCCTCGAACCATCGCGCGCCCCACCAGTCGTGCGGTGGGCGCCACCCGTGGTTCCGCAACGTGCGGAAGACCGGGATCTTCACGTCCCGCGGCCGGATCGCCACGGCGCCCTCGAAGGAGGTGCGCGGGCCCTCGGGCGTCGTGACCGTCACGTCCCCGCCGGGGACCATCACGAACCGGAAGCTCAGCTGGCCCGCGGTCTTCCCCTTGTGCCAGGTCCCGGCCGCGACGCCGCTGACGCCGCCCGGCGTCAGGCTCAGGTCGCGCTTCGCGGTGCCGGACCACTCGGTGAACCGGTAGCGGGCCCGGGCCGGGTCGAGGGCGACACGCATCCGCCACAGCAGACGCTCCTGGCCCTTGGTGAACAGTCCCTGCCAGCGGAGCTCCTCGGTGCGCCACCGCGCGGAGACCACCGCGCCCGACGCGTCGCGCTCGGCCGTGATCTCGTACGGGAGGTCGGGGCTGTTGAGCGCCTCGAGCGCCGACACCACCTGGTCGACCTGGCTCGGGTGGTCCGGGGTCGCCACCGGCGCGTCCGGGACCAGCAGCCGGCTCTGTCCCCGGAACGCCGAGCGCAGCCCCTGGACGATCGTCGTGGCACCGAAGATCACCACGACCGTGCCCAGGCCGCCGACGAAGATGGTCAGCCCGAGCGCCTCCCTGCCCATGACGATGAGCGGGAACCCCACGACGGCGCAGGCCGCCCCGAGGAGGAACAACGTGCGGTAGAGGCCCTTGCTCATCCCGCCGCACCGTCCACGGTGATCCGGACGCTGTCCTGGACGGACCTGATCGTCTCCCACAGCGCCTGAACCTGGCCGCCCGAGCACGTTCCCGTGATCTGGACGAGGTCGCGCATCCCGCCGTGCTCGACGACGGTCGCGCGCAGCGCCTGGGCGACCGTCCCCGTGTCCTGCGTGGTCCAGGCGCCCTCGATGCGGAAGCCCGGGTGACCCGAGATCTCCATCTCCAGCCGGCCCACCTCCTCGTACCCCGGCAGGGCCTCGAGGCGCGCGGCCGCCTCCTTCGCCACGGTCTCGAGCGTCTGCTCAGGCAGCAGGCGCGTGATCACCACCACGACGTTCGCCCGGAACTCCTCGGCACCGGCATCGCGCACGATGGCGAGCTGCGCCTGGGGCGTCGGCAACGCCGACCACCCGTCGGGGCAGTCCAGGGAGACCCCCGGGTACGCGGGGAACTGTTCGCTCGGGTAAGCGAGAGTGCTCATTCGTCATCCAATCTCAGTCGTCCGTGCGGGACGTCAACCCCACAGCCCGAAGCCGCTCTTCAGACCGCTGCCGACGTCGCTGATCGCGTCGCCGGCGCCGTCCACGATGTCACCGCCCAGGTCGGTCACGTTGTTCACGACGTCCTTCGGCGAGACGTCGAAGGACACCTTGCCACCCAGGCCCAGGCCGAGGGCAGCGCCCATGTCCAGGCTGACGGTCGTCTTGTCCCAGCCGACGTTCAGGTCGGCGTCAAGCTTGACCCCGGCGCCGGCATACCCCGAGAGCTCGCCCCGGGCACCCACGCCCATCACGTTGACCCCGCCGTCGACCTTGACCTCGCCGCCGACGAACGCCTCGCCCCCGAGGTGCGCGCCCAGGCCGTCCGGGCCCACGCTCAGGTTGCCGTCGACGCCGGCGCGACCACCGACGAAGCCCTCGATCCCGACGTCGCCCTTGGCGTAGTTGCCGAAGCCGGCGTTGGCGCGTGCCTCGCCGCTGGCCCCGACGGAGACGTCCGCCGAGCCGGCCACCTTGACGCCGTCCTTGCCGACGTGTGCGCTGGCGTCGGCCCGCGCCTCGGCACCGGCCTGGTACTTCGCCTCGGCTCCCGCGTGCGCGCCGTCCTTGTCGCCCCAGAGGTCCTTGCCTCCGACGCCGTCCTCGGCGCCGGCGAACGCCCGCTTGCTGTCGGACCAGACCTTGGCGTTCTGGTCGACCTTGAAGTGCTCCCGCTTCTGGTCGTGGTTCGTGCCGTCCTCGGCACGGTCCTCGGCGGACGGGGACGTGCCACTGAGACCGTTCGTGGTCTTCTTCCAGTGGGTCTCCTTGGTGTTGTCGTCCGCGTGCTTCGTGTTGAAGGAGTCGGGAGCCTTGACCTTCTGCTCCTCGCCACCCTTCCCGCCGTCGCTCTCGGAGGAACCGCCGCCACCGCCGCCGCCACCGTCACCGGCGCGCCCGCCGCCGCCACTCCCGCCGCCCTCGCCCGACGCCTTCTCCTGCGCCTTCGCCTCGCTGCGCAGCGTCGTCGCCGTCGACGCCAGCTCGCGGCCCACGCTCAGCAGCACCGGCCGGTGCTGCGAGTCCCACGCGCTCAGGTACCGCCGCGCGTCCGGGCCGTCCCAGCCCGACGCGCGGATCTTCGTGCCGATCTGACGCGCGTCGTCCTCCAGGCCCTCACCGGCCCGCTCGAACGCCGACGCCAACCGCCGCAGATCCTCCGGATCCGCACCCAGCCGCCCGCTCATGCGCACGACCCCCCACCGTCACCACGGCTCATGACCGCTCCTGTCTCGACACCGAAATCCAGGTCACACCCTACGAACGCCGCGTCCGGTTGCCCATGGGGACCACTCCCCACCCGCCGGCTCGCGGCCCACCCGCTCATGCGCCCGCGCCGGGCCCGCCCGCCGGGACCTCACCCGGCTCGCAGCCCTGCGGGTCCAGCGGGACGCCGCCCACGTCGAGCACCGTGTCGCTGCGCGTGGTGAGCACGACGTCGCCGCCGTCCGGGTGCTCCGACTCCACCACCGTCTGGCCGCCGCCGTCCGTCGTCGGCTCCGTCAGGGCCGGGAACCCGTACTCGGCGAGCACCGGGTCCAGCGCCGCGCGCGTCGCGCTCAGGTCCGCGTCGTCCAGGTCGAGCAGCACCTGCTCCGACCGCTGTCGCGACAGGTTGAGGGCACAGGTGCCCTCGCCCTCGCGGACGGCTGGTCCCTGCAGCTCGGTCCAGCCGAGGTCGCCCACCGCGGCGTCGAGCGCCGCCGCGAGGTCCTGCGGCAGGGCGCCGTACGCGGCCCACGCCTGGTCGGCGTCCATCGACGGGGACGGGTCCGGACCGGCGGACGGCGACGCCGGGTCCTGCCCGCCGCACCCGGCCAGCACCGCGAGTGCGACGGCGGCGAGCGCCGGCGCGACGACCGCACGCCTCATCGGTCGCCCTCGCCGTCGTCGAACACCAGCGTGACGGTGCCGCGGGTGGACCCCGGCTCCGCCTGGACGGGTCCGATCGTCAGCGTGCCGCCGCCGGGCAGCTCGAGGGCCTCCCCCTGCGAGGCGATCACCTTCCGCTCCTCGTCGACGGAGCGGACCAGGAGCTGCACCCGGCCCACGCCGTCGCGGGCCGCCGCCCGCACCACCCCGACCCGCACGCCGCCGAACGACGGCTGCGAGCCCTGGTTCACCTGCACTGTCTTCCGCATGGTCGGCTCCTCAGGCTCGCGGCGCCGTGTACGCCGTGTCGAAGTTCGCGTACAGCTCGTCCCTGGTCAGCCGCAGCGTGCCGGAGCGCTCCGCCTGCCCGAACTTGTCGTCCGTGAGGGAGCCGCCCGACGGCCCCCACGGGTTGCGGAGCACCACCTCGAAGTCGCCGTCCTCCGTCTCGGTGATGCTCTCCAGCACGTAGGCGTGGTTCGGCACGACGTCCGAGTCCTGGATCGTCGGGTTCTCGGTCCACAGCGGCCCGTCGGAGTCGTCGCCCTTGGTCGACAGGACCACGTACCCCTCGTCGACCATCCGGGACAGCTCGTCGTAGCCGGCCTCGTCGCCGCCGATGCCGAGGAAGCCGTCGCTCTGCAGCTCGTGGGTCTGCGTCTCCTGGCCCGTGATGATCGCCAGCGACTCGTCCGAGAACCCGCCCTCGCCGATGTCCGCGTAGCTCCCCGTGCCGTCGTCTCCCGACCGGGTGGCGTCCGGGTGGTCCTCGAGGAACTGCACGAACGCGGCCTCGTAGATGGTCGCGTAGTTCGGCTGCCCGTTCGCGTCCGTCGCCCCGCCGTCGGGGCCCAGCGGCCCGACCGTGACCTCCACGGGCTCGCCGTCGTCGTACAGCGTGACCGTCCACGTGCCGTTCGGGTTCGCCGTCATGTGCTCGCGCGCGAAGTCCGGGTCGTCCTCCACGACCGAGATGAGGGCCGCGAGCATCCAGCAGTCCCCCAGCCCGCCCTGCTGCGTGTCCTCCCAGCGGAGCGCCTCGTCGGACAGCGTGTCGTCGGGGTCGGACGGCAGGGGCTCCCACTCGGACTCGTCGTCGAAGTCCTCGTACTTCTCCGCCAGCTCGGAGCCGTCGCCGACCGACCCGTCCCCCGAGACCCGGACCCCCGCGAACGCGCCCGCACCCCCCTCGGACGACCTCTCCTGCGCCTTCGCCTCGCTGCGCAGCGTCGTCGCCGTCGACGCCAGCTCGCGGCCCACGCTCAGCAGCACGGGCTGGTGCTCCGCGTCCCACGCGCGCAGGTACCGCCGCGCGTCCGGGCCGTCCCAGCCCGACGCACGGATCTTCGTTCCTATCTGGCGCGCGTCGTCCTCCAGGCCCTCGCCGGCATGCTCGAACGCCGACGCCAGCCGCCGCAGATCCTCCGGATCCGCACCCAGCCGCCCGCTCACGCGACGGCCCCCCGCCCGCCACCAGCACGCACCACGCCCATGATCGTCTCCGTCCTCGGGTCGTCGACTACGGGCGCGACCCTACGCAGGCCCGCGAGGGTTGCCCATGGGGACAAGTCCCCGCCCCACGGTGTGTGCTTGTCAGCGACTGTCGCGGCGCTGCTGCGCGCGCTCTCCCCGACGGCGGAGGTCCCGGCGGGCGAGCGCCTGGTAGGCGGCGTCGTAGAGACCCATCACCACCCCGACGAGCCCGACGATGCCGACGAGCGCCGCACCCCCGAAGAGGTTGAACACGGCGGCCAGCACGACCGCGACGACGACCAGGACGATCCCGATCCCCAGCGACCATCGACCGAGAGCACTCATCACGCCACCATCTCCGCGGGCAGGGCCCGCAACGCTCGGGAATCCACTTCCTGCAGGGAGTACTCCACCGGCTCGCCGTCCTGCCCGTGCCTCGACCCCCGGAGCACGTGCACCCCGCGCGGGCCGGAGTACACGGACGCCGAGAGCAGCTCGTCGCGGCCCCGGCGCACGCCGGACACGATGCTGACCGCGACCGCCTCCGAGAGCGCGGGCAGGCCGGCGGCCTGTCGTTCGAGGGACGGCGCGTCGTACGTCCGCGCCTCGCCTCCGGACCCTGCCGCGCCTGTCGGGTCGAGGAACTTCTCGAGCCGCTCGCCCAGCACCTCGAGCGGGTACACCGAGAACGCGTGCTGACCCGCGGCCACGATCTCCTCCTCGAGCACGACCGCCCCGCCGCCCTCGTGATGGACGTACGCGAACACCCAGTGCTTGCCGCTCGACGAGGTCCGCTCGACCGACACGATCTCGCGCGCGCTGCGTCGCAGCACCAGCGGCCCCGTGATACCGGGGTGGGCCGTGATCGCCACCGTCCCGCCCGACGGCGCGCCTGCCTCGACCACGAGCTCGCGCGCGAGGAGCGAGCGCAGCGCCACCCGTCCCACCAGGGAGCGGTCGGCACCTGTCTGGGCGTCCAGCCACGGGGTGGGGACGAGCTGCTCGTGCTCGAGGCCGTCGAGGATCGTCACCTCCTCGTCCGTGAGGATCACGATCGGCACCACCTCGCCCGCCCGCGCCTGCTCCAGCGTCGTGCGCGCGGCGGCACGATCCTCCTCGGAGAAGCGCATCACCTTCGGTTCCGTCACGAGAACAACCCTCCCACGAAGTCGCCGACGGCCCCGGCACCGTCCTTGAGGGCACCGCCCACGTCGCTCGCCACCTCACCGACCTTGTCGGCGGCGTCCCCGGCGAAGTCCTTGACCTGGTCCAACCCGTCGGCGAGATACGGCAGCGGGTCGGACACGAAGCCGGTGATCGCGTCCCAGTTGTCCACGACGAGGTTGGTGAGCTCGTACGCGCCCACCACCAGCCCGGCGCCCACCGCGATGCCGATCCCGACCGGCCCGGTGAACGCCGCCGCACCCAGGAACATCCCGATCGTCGCCACGCCGCCGCCGACCGCCACTCCGCCCATGACCCGGTCGAGGCCACCACGCCACCCGTCGTACCGGGGGTTGATCATCTGGTCGATACCGCCGATGACGCTGAACGCACCACCCGCCACCCCGGCGAACTTGCCGAACGTGCCGAGCCGCCCGACGATCCCGAGCCCGTCCTCGAGCATGAACTGCCGCGTGAACACCGACGCGCTGGCCGCGGCGTCGCCCACACCGTCGAGGGCGCGCGTGTAGTTGAGCAGGTTCCTGCCGTACGTGAAGGCCTTCCACGCCGCCCCGCCGAACTCGGCCAGACCGACGGCGGGCTCGGCCACGTCGAAGAAGTCGGTGTCGCCGCCGGGTCGCGGCCCGAGGCCGGGCCCGCTCCCGGGGCCTGCTCCGGAGCCCTCCTCGCCGCTGGCCTTCTCCTGCGCCTTCGCCTCACGCCGCAGCGTCGTCGCCGACGACGCCAGCTCGCGGCCCACGCTCAGCAGCACCGGCTTGTGCTGCGAGTCCCACGCGCTCAGGTAGCGCCGCGCGTCCGGGCCGTCCCAGCCCGACGCGCGGATCTTCGTGCCGATCTGACGCGCGTCGTCCTCCAGGCCCTCACCGGCCCGCTCGAACGCCGACGCCAACCGCCGCAGATCCTCCGGATCCGCACCCAGCCGCCCGCTCATGCGCCGGTCACCCGAGCCGCACCTGCACGCCCCACACCCATCCTCGCCTCCCCGTCCGGACCGCCGATCCCGGCGACGCCCTCTCGCCGGACGCCAGAGGGGCGCGGGGCGACCTCGCCCCGCGCCCTCTCGGCCGCACCCGGGCCGCTGCCCGGGTCGATGACGTCAGTTCGACGCCTTCTCCTGCTCGTCGGCCTGCTTGCCGGCCAGCTGGCCGAACTCGTCCAGCGCCGTCGCGACCTGCTTCAGCTTGGGCTGGAACTGGCTGTTCCACTCGTTCTTGAAGCGCTCCGCGTCGGCGCCCTTCCAGAACGTGCCGTTGAGCGTGCTGGTGATCTGCTGCGCCGCCTGCGTCAGGACGTCCGAGTCGGACTGGAGGCTCTTGCCGAGCTTCCGGACCTCGGCGATCTCCATACCGAGCTTGTTGCCGGCCATGTTTCTCTCCTTCGTCTGGCGACCGCCCCCGGGCGGTCAAGAGGTTCTGTGGGTCAGGAGCACCGAGCGGAGGCCCGGTGCAAGAATGCTCGGTGCGCGGAGGCTCAGTGCGAGGTGGCCTTCTGCTGCTCGAGCTCCTTCTTCGCCGCCTGCGAGATCTGCTCGAGGGCCTGCGCGACCTGCTTCAGCGCGGTCTGGTGCTTGCCCTCCCACTCGCTCTTGAAGCGCTCGGCGTCCGGGCCGTCCCAGGTGGTCGCCTTGACCTGCTGGTTGAGCTTGCCCACCAGCTCCTCGATCTTGTCAGCCTTCTTGCGGAGCACCTGGACGAGCTGCTGCATCTCCTCCGGGTTGAGCCCGAGGTATCCGGCCATGTCGCTTTCCTTCCGCTAGGGCCCCCTGCCGGGTGCCTCCTGGTGTTGATGACGCTCATGCAACCAGACCCGGTTGCGTCGGTCGATGGGGACCGCTCCCCATCCCCGCGACGAGCCGCCGCGACCCTACTCGGGTAGCGCCACGTGCAGCTTGCGCGGTCGCCCGCCGACGACGAGGAAGCCTCGCCCCGGCGGGAAGTCGTTGCGCCGGATCCGGCCCAGGCTCGTGTTGAGCAGCGAGTCCCCGTCCAGGTCGCCCGGCGTGAGCAGGAGGCCCGCACGGCCCGCCTTGAACGGCTGCGCGAGCGTCCACGCCTGCCCCCAGGTGGACGTCTCCGACTCGCCGACCACGAGCTGGTCCGCGCGCACCGCCGACCGCACGAACCGGTCGAGCGTCGCCTCCGCGTCGGAGTCCGTGAAGTCGGCGAGCGCCTCGACGAACAGGGTGAGCCTGCCGGGCTCGTGCTCCCCGGACTCCACCTCCCGGCGCAGGTCGCGCATCAGGTCGGCGACGTCCTCCTCGCCGTAGGCGGCCTGGTCCCAGACGTCGAGGGCCGCGATGGCGGTGCGCCGCATCGCGACGTGCACCAGCCGCCCCTTGCCCGCCCGCCGCAGCGCGCGGGCCATGGTGACCAGCGCCGTCGTGCGGCCCGCGGCCGGTGGTCCGGCCACCATGAAGGCGCCGCGCTCGGGCAGCCCCACCGGGGCGACGTCGAGGTCGTCCAGGCCGATCGCGGCCAGCCCGTCGACGGTCGCCGGCAGGTCGTCCAGCGGGAAGCTGTCCGGCAGCCGGCGCAGCCCGGGCGCCGGGCGGACGCCCATGCGCACCATCGACGCCGAGAGGCTCGACACGGCCCGCGACTGGAGCGCCACGTTCGGGTCGCCGCCCAGCACGGCGACCTGGAGCTCGTCGCCGTCGACGACGGCACGCCCGGGCGGCGACGTCACGTCCAGCACGTCGCGCGGCTCCCCGAGGGCCTGGTACTCGTCCTCCGACGCGAGCCGGTGCACGACCGTCTTCTGGATCGTGGACCCGAGGGACGCGGGCACGGCGTTCGCCCGGTCCCCCGCCACCACGACGTGCACGCCGACCTGCCGGCCGTCGGTCGCGACCTGCGTGAACTGCGCCCACGCCGGCCCCCACTCGAACGCCTCGCGGAACGGCCCGACGCCGTCCACCAGGAGGATGACGCGGGCCTCGTCGGGGCGGTCGGCCAGCCGCCGGTACTCGTCGATGCCGTCCGCGCGCACCGCGGCGTACCGGCCCGAACGCTCGTCCACCAGGTCGGAGAGCATCCGCAGCACGCGGCCCACCATCTCCTCGTCGTCGCCGGACACGACGGCACCCACGTGCGGCATCTCCTCCAGCATCCGCAGGCCGCTCGCGCCGAAGTCCAGCGCGTACACGTGCACGGGGCCGCCGCGGGCGGTGATGGCCGCCGAGATCGCGACGGTGCGCAGCGTGGTCGACTTGCCCGAGCCGCCCGTGCCGAACACCGCCAGGTTGCCGTCCCGGTCGGGCTCGTAGAAGAACGTGGGCTGCGCCTGCGCGGCCGGGTCGTCCTTGACGCCCAGCAGCAGCTGCGCGTCGGTGCGCGGGTTGGGCAGCAGGGCCAGGTCGTAGGTCGTCGCCATCTCCGGCAGCCACGGCTTGCGCGGCACCGGCACGCCCGCGGACCGGGCGGCGTCGGAGATGTTGCCCACCACGCGGGCGATGTCGTTGGGGCCCGGGTCGGTGACGTCCTCGACCTCCTGCGCCGGGGGCTCCCAGCGCACGGACGACCCGAAGGCGAGCTCCTCCACGTCGATCTCCGCGCGCTCCGGGCGGTCCGACGTCCACCCGCCCGCGTACCCGGCCTGGAACTGCATGATGCGGCCCGGCCCGGTCTTGGCGGCGCCGCGCCCCGGGATCGACGGGTCGAAGTGCGCCGCCATGGGCAGGCCGAGCACGTCGGACGAGTCCGCCTCGTCGGCCATGCGCAGCGCCACGCGCAGGTTGGTGTTGGCGCGCAGGTTGTCCTTGATGACGCCGGCCGGGCGCTGCGTGGCCAGGATGAGGTGCAGGCCGAGCGAGCGGCCGCGCTGGGCGACGTCGACGACGCCGTCCACGAACTCGGGCACCTCGCCGACGAGGGCCGCGAACTCGTCGACCACGATGATCAGGCTCGGCGGGGCGTCGGGGTCGCCCGTGCGCTCGAGCGAGGCGAGGTCCTTCGCCTTCTTCCGGTTGAGCAGGTGCTCCCGGTAGCGCAGCTCGGCGCGCAGCGACGTCAGCGCCCGCCGCACCAGGTGCGGGGACAGGTCGGTCACGAGGCCGACGGTGTGCGGCAGGTGGACGCAGTCCGCGAACGCCGCGCCGCCCTTGTAGTCCACGAACAGGAACGTCACGCGGTCCGGGCTGTGGGCCGCCGCCATGCCGAGCACCCACGACTGCAGGAACTCGGACTTGCCGGCGCCCGTGGTGCCGCCCACGAGGGCGTGCGGCCCCTGGGTGCGCAGGTCCAGGTGCATGGCCTCGGCCCCGTTGTGGCCCACCAGGGCGCGCAGGTCGGTGGGCTTCTTGCGCCGCACGGGCGGCGTGCCGTCGCGCGGGGTGAGGGAGCCGTTCTCCTTCCAGCGCTCGACGACCGAGGCCGCCTCGTCCCGCAGGCCCATGCCTGCCAGCGCGAGGTAGGACACGGTGCGCGGCAGGTCGGAGTCGTCCTCCACGGGGGCGCCGACGTCGATCACGGGCGCCATGGAGCGGGCGATCTCGTGCGCCACGCCCAGCTCGACCGTCTCGCAGACCACGGGGTAGCTGAGGCGACCCTCGCGCACCTCGCCCGTGGTGCCCGCCGCCGGGTCGGCGACGCGCACGAAGGTGCGGCAGCAGCCGGGCAGCTGCTCCACCGTGGGCGCCACCCACAGCACGTGCACGCCCGCGTCGGCGCCGCGCTCGGCCAGCCGGGTCAGGCGCGACCGGTCCACGGGCGCGTCGTCCTCCACCAGCACGACGACGCTCGGCAGGACCGGGTCCGGGACCTCGTCGTTCTCCTTCTCCTCGTCGATCGGCCCGCGCAGCTCCGCGCGCCGCTCCAGCGACGCCCCGCGCGCCTCGATGAGGCCCTCGAGCCGCGTGAGGAGCCCGGCGGCCGTCCCCGGGTTGTCCGCGAGGTGGTCCGACGCGCCCAGCGGGCTGTGCGGGGAGCCGGTGTGCGGCACCCACTCGAGCCACTCCCAGTTCTCGCGCGAGCGCTGCGACGTGATGGCCGCGACGACGAGGTCCGCCGGCGAGTGCAGCGTCACGAGCTGCAGCAGCGCCGACCGGCCGACGGCGTCCGCGACGGCGTCGGGCCCCGCGATGCCGAACCCGCCCGCCGTGCGCAGCCGGGCGGCGATCGGCACGTCCGCGATGGTGTGGCACTGGTCCTGCAGCTCGCTGATCCGGTCCCAGAACTCGGGCAGCGTGTCGTTCTCGCTCGGACCGTCGACCGTCGTGCGCGACGGCGCGGCCCCGAGGCCGATCCGCAGCGTGAGGAACGCGGGGTGCTCAGGGCGGTGCGTCCACATCAGGCCGCTCAGCCGGCGGACGGCGTCGAGCGAGTCGCCCACGGCAGGGGTCTCCGACAGCCGGACCGCCCGCTCCAGGGTGTGCGACGTGACGATGGTCTGCGACAGCGCGTCCGCCGAGGCGTGGAAGGCCGCGCTCTCCCGCTTGAAGCGGCGCCTCTCCGTGATGAGGTTGTCGAGGTACATCGCCAGCATGAGCAGCGGGCTCAGCGCGATGAAGATCACCGAGAAGATGTTCTTGGTGACGAGGAACATGATCCCGCCGAGGATCAGCGGGGCGACCATCGCCAGCCACGGCAGGTGGAACGGCTGCAGCGGCGCCGGCGGCTTCGGCGCCACCAGCGTCTTGCGCGGGTAGCGCGCCACGACGCGCGGGGACCGGTTGAACTCGACCACCGGGCTGGTGGGCGCGATGCTCGCGCTGCGGTGCAGCGGCACCACGGAGAACGTGGTGTCCCCCGCCACCACGGTGTCCGACGACGTGAGGTACGCCCGCGTCATGCGCTCGCCGCCCATGACGAGCCCGTTGGCGGAGCTCAGGTCCGCGACCTCGATCGTCTCGCCCACGGAGATGCGCGCGTGCCGCTTCGACACCAGCGAGTCCGACAGCCGGATGTCCATCCCGCGCTCCCGGCCCAGGTAGCTCGTGCCGGCCGGCAGCGGGAACTCCGCGCCCGCGTCCGGCCCGTCGAGCACGCGCAGGACGGCGACGGCCGGGCCGCGCGCCTGCCCCGGCTGGTCGAACTGCTCGGACATCCGCACGATCTCGACCGACGAGCCCGACCGCAGGCCCGCCGTGACGACGTCGTCCGCGGGGAGCAGCAGCCGCGGCTGCCCGGCGTCCCCCGTGGGCCGCACCTGCAGGGTCAGCCGGTCGGGCACGGCGGCGCCCGAGCGCTGCGGGTCGCCGCCGAACAGGGCCTCGGCGACGTCCTGGACCGTGGCCGTCGCGTCGGCGGTGACGGCGACGTTCGCGACGCTGTGGTCGGGGCGGTGCAGGGCGAGCTTGATGCGCACGTGGTCCTCGTCGTTCCGTTCAGGGGGTCAGGTGGTCCGGGGGTTCAGGGGTGTCGTCGTCGGCCTGCCGGGCGGTCAGCCGTCGTCGGGCAGGTCGAGCAGCGGCAGGTCCTCCGACGTCACGAGCCGGGAGGCGACGGCGTACTCGACGAGCCGGGCGCGGCGGTTCGTCGCCAGGGCGCCCGGGCCGCCGCGCAGGCCCTTGACCCCCATGCGGTCCAGCTTGTCGCAGACGTTGTCGAGCTTGCGGTTGAAGCGCGTCGTCGCCCAGCCGAGGCGGTCCGCGGCGGCCTGCGACGACGGGATCTCCACGAGCGACGTGCCCTCACGGCGCAGCATCGGCTCCGCGAGCGCGAGCACGAGCTGCCGCTGGGAGAGCGTGAACGACGGCATGCCGATGGTGGTGGCGCCCACCTCGTCCTGCGGGTCGCCGCCCACCGCGGCGTACGGGGCGTCGTCCAGGTGCACGGCCAGCTCGTACGTCGTCGGGCCGGCCGTGAACACCACCGTCGTGGCGGGGAAGACGACGGGGAGCCGGCTGCCCGGCGACAGCCAGGACTGCACCCCGCCCCCGGCCTGGCTCACCGTCGCCGACAACCGCGACCCCAGGTTCACGAGCCACCACATGCCGCCCTCGTGCACGAAACGCAGGAAGCGCCGGTGCAGGTACGGGTTGTCGTCGACCTCCAGGTCGGCGTCGCGGCCCACGTCGAACCCCGGTCCCTCGGGGTCGGGGTAGAACCACTCGCCGCAGAACTCCACGGCGAGCGGCGCCACCCCCGCGGCGGCCTGCGCCCCGGCGTCGTCGCCGGTCCCGGTGCCCGTCATCGTGCCTCCTGGGTCGTCGAGCGTGTCGTCGAGCGTGTCGTCGAGCGGGTCATGGCGCCGTCACGCACGCGTCCTGCGGCTGCGCCGACGGCTTCCCGTGCCGCACCACGACCACCGAGACGCAGGTCTCGCCGGAGTCGAGCGGCACGGAGACCTGCGTGTCCTCGGTGGGCTCGTACCGCGCGTCCCCGGTCAGGCTGAGCTTCGCCCAGGCGTAGGTGTCGCCGTCCTGGGCGCCCTTCGGCGGCTTCCAGGTGAAGACGGCCTCGCCGCCCTTCGCGGTGCCGGCCAGGCCCTGCACCGGCGGCACGAGGTCGCCGAGGTTGTCCTCCGCCTCCACGGGCGCGTCGGTCGCCGACCCGGCCGTCGCGGAGGCCGACGGGTCGTCCGCCTCGCCGAGCCCGTTGAGCAGCCCGACGAGCACGCCGACCGCGACCACGGCGAGCACCACCCCGCCCACGACCACGCCCACGACGCGGCGGCGCGCGGGTGCGGCGTCCGCAGGCGCCTCGGCGGCACCGGGGGCCGGGGTGCTCGCCGGCGCCGCGGACCGGTAGACCGTCGCCTCGTCGGGCACGCCCGGCAGCCCGGCGCCCGGCCCGGTCGTCCAGCCCGTGTCCGCGGCCGGGGCGCCGCCCGACAGCAGCGGGACGTAGCCGCCCGTCGACGGGCTCGCCGGGACCGGGCGGTCGGGCGCGATGTCAGGGACCGCGGGAGCGACGGCCCGCGGGTCGCGGACCGGGACGGCCGGGGACGCGGGCACGGCCGGGCGACGCTGCGCGGGAGCCGGCGACGGGTCGACCGAGACGACCTCGCGCAGCCGCGTCCCAGGGGCGTCGTCGTCGAGGTCGTCGATGGCGTCGTCGGCCTGCACCTGACCGGAGTCGTCCAGGACGTCGACGGGCGTGTGCGCCAGCGAGAGCTCGCCCTGCGCGCGCTGGAGGGCTCGGGCGAACGCGAGCGCGGACGGGTACCGGGCCTCGGGCCGCTTCGCCATCGCGGTGGACAGCACGCCCTCGAGCGACGGCGGCAGGTCGGTGCGCCCGACCGGCGGCAGCGGCGCCCCCGTGATCCGCGCGACCAGATCCGCGGACGTGTTGCCGCCGCCCGGCACCTCGAACGGCGTGCGCCCGGCGAGCAGCGTGTACAGCGTGGCCGCGAGCGCCCACACGTCGGTCGCGACGCCGGAGGTCGGCGGGTCGGAGAACGCCTCGGGCGGCGACCACGGGATCGACATGCCCTCGGCCTCGCCGCTGTCGCCCAGCGTGGCGGAGATGCCGAAGTCCGTCAGCGCCGGGTGGCCGTACTCGGTGACGAGGACGTTGGCCGGCTTGATGTCGCGGTGGATGATGCCGGCCCGGTGCGCCGTCTCGACGGCGCCGGCGACCTGGATCGTGGTGCGCAGCGCCTCGGCCACCGAGAACCGCTCCTTGCGGTACCGCTGGCCGAGGTTCGCGCGGGGGCAGTACTCCATCGCCAGGTACGGTCGCCCGTCCTGGGCGATGTCCGCCTCGTAGATGGTGGCGATGGACGGGTGGCTCGACAGCGAGGCCATGAGGTCGGCCTCGGACTCGAACGCGGCCCGGCGACCGCTGTCCCGCTCGGTGAGCAGCACCTTCACGGCGACCCGCCGTCGGGGGCGGTGCTGCTGGTACAGAAAGACGTCGGCGAACCCGCCGGAGCCGATCAGCGAGATGTACTCGAACCCGTCGATCCGCGGCGGGGGTGCGGGGGCGCGCCTGCTCACCACAGCCCCTCGAAGCTCAGGGTCACGCCGTCGCCGAGGTCGACGACGTCACCGTCCGCGAGCAGCGTGGGCTCGTTCGGGTGCAGCCGCTGCGGGGCCTGACCGGGGCGCAGCAGCACGGTGCCGTTGGTGGTGGCCAGGTCGCTGGCGAGCACGTGCCACCCCTCGAGCTGCACGGACACGTGCGAGCGGGAGACGTCGTTCTGCGGGCTCGGCACCGTCACGAGGCGCGGCATCTCGGACGCCGCACCGCGCGGCGAGCGCGGACGCCGGCCCACGACGAGCGGCCGGTCCAGCTCCAGCGCGCTCCCGTCGGAGACCCGGACCTGCCCCAGCGACGGGCGCGGGGCGGGCGCGGCGTCGCCCTCGAGGGCGGCTCCGCACTCGCGGCAGTCGTCGCGGGACGGCGGGTTGGCGTGGCCGGACGGGCACACCCGCGCCAGGACCTGCGGGCCGCTGCCGAGCGCCGGCCCGGGCGCCGACGGGGTGCCGGCCGCGCCGCTCGACGCCGGGCCCGCGAGCCCGGGCTGCGCGACGGCCTGCGCGCGCAGCGCCGCGATCTGCGACCCCATCACCGTGTGGCCGTCGTGGTCGTCGTCGCCGACGTCGTCCCCCGCCTGCGTGCCGGCTCCGGCGTCACCCTCCGACGGGGCGGGCGCCGGTGACCCGAAGGTCCCGGAGGCCCCCGCGCCCCAGGTGCGGGGGACGCCCGAGATCAGTCCCGGGCCGTCGGCGGCGGGCGCCTGCGCGGGGTCGACGACGAGGTCCGCCACGTCGGGCGCGACCGTCGCGGCGGGGTCGGCGGGGCCGTCCGAGCCGTCCGGGCCGTCCGACGCCGCGTCGGGGCCGGCCGGCGTGCTGCCGCCCGCGGCGGGGTCCGGGGCATCGTGCTCGTCCTCCTCGGCCAGGCGCACCGCCGCGTCCTCCACGCTGCGCGCGATGGTCTCGCCCCACAGGTGCGTGTAGCCCGCGATCGCGGGCTCGTCGTCCGCGGCCTCGGCCGGCGCGTCGTCCGGCAGGTCGTGCGCGACCGGTGCCGACGGGGCGACCTGCGGGACGTCCCCCGCGCCCGCGGCGGGCGCCGGCCCGACGTCCGTGCGAGGACCGTCCTCCGGCTCGGGCGGGGGGAGCACCGTCTCCACGGGGGGCGCGAACGTCTCGGCGAGCCCGACCAGCGTCGGGCGCTCGGGCGAGGCGGGGCCGTCCTCCGGCGGCGCGGGCGGTGCCGGCGGCGCCGTCGACGGCACCGGGCGGGCGGCGGGGACGTCCGCGGCCGGGACGAGGTCCGGCGGGACGTCGCCGCCCACGCCGGCCGACACCCCTGCCGACGCACCCGCCGACGCACCCGCCGACGCACCCGCCGACACAGTGGCCGACACAGTGGCCGACACGGTGGCCGCCCGGACCACGCCCTGCCGCACCGGCCAGGAGGCGGCGGAGGCGCCGTCCTGCTCGGCATCCCGGCCGGGCGCGTCGGCGCGATCGAGCCGCACGGCCGTCACGCCCGCGACGCGCCGCTCCTGCCAGGTGAAGACCCCGGCGCCCTCGACGTCCACCGGGCCGTCCGCGGTCTCGCAGCGCACCCGGAACCCGCCGCGTACGAGCACGTGCGCCTCGCGGTCGGCGTCGACCGTGACCGCGGCGAAGCCGGGCAGCGTCGCGAGGTCGAGGCCGAGGTGCGCCGTCAGCACCTCCACCACGGCCGTGACGCGGGCCGGCCCCGCCACCCCCGCCTCCCACAGCGGCAGGGCGGTCGCGGCGGCCGACGCCGGCAGCAGCGCCCACGCCCGGTCGTGCACGACGGCGACGTCGTCGCCCGGCGTGTATCGCGCGGTCGCGCTCACAGCGGTCCTCCCATCACGAGCCCGTGCGCCCGGGGCAGCGTGTCCTCGTCGTCCGTCTCGGTCTCGGCCCGGGGGGCCGTGTGCTCGGCACCCGGGTCGTCGTCCGCGGAGCGCGCGTCGACCACGACCACCGTGATGTTGTCCCGCCCCCCGGCATGCAGAGCCTCCGCGACGAGGCGGTCCGCCGCCACCTGAGGGTCCGGGTCGGCGAGCAGGATCTCGGCGATCCGGGCGTCGTCGAGCTCCACCGTCAGGCCGTCCGAGCAGACCAGCATCCGGTCGTGCGCGCCCACCGGCAGGAACCAGAAGTCGGCGGCCGGGCGCGGGCCCGGGCCCAGGGCCCGCGTCACGACGTGCCGGCGCGGGTGGGTGCGCGCCTCCGCCGCGGTGATCGCCCCGGCGTCGAGGAGCTCCTGCACCTCGGAGTGGTCCACGCTCACCTGCTCCAGGCGCCCGTCGACCAGGAGGTAGGTGCGCGAGTCGCCCAGGTTGAGGACGAGCCAGTACGGCGCGCCCTCGTGCTCCACCAGGATCACTCCGGTGATCGTCGTCCCCGCCCCGCGGCCGGGCGCGGTGCCGATCTCCTGGAGCCGCTCGTGCGCCACGGCGAGGCGCTCCTCGACGTCACGCGCGGCGCTCTCCCCGGCGGCCTCGCGCAGGCCGGCGGACAGCGGTCCGAGTGCCTCGACGGCGACCCGGCTCGCGACCTCACCGGCGTCGTGGCCGCCCATGCCGTCCGCGACGACGAACGCCCGCCCGGACGCGAGATGGCTGTCCTCGTTCAGGCTCCGCCGGGCGCCGCGATGCGTGGCGGCGCCCCACCGCACCTCGAGCGGGAGCTCGAGGTGCTGTCCGTCGCCGGCGCTCATGCGTCGCCCCGGACGACCTTCACGGGGCAGTCCCCGAGGTGCAGCGTCGCGTCGAACGGGACGCGGACGCGGGCGCCGGCCGCCACGATCCGCGGGCGCTGCCCGGGGGCGGACACCACGGTGCCGTTCGTCGAGCCCCGGTCCACCACCCACAGACCGCTCGGGTCCGGGTACAGCTCGGCGTGGGTCTTGGAGACCGACCGCGTGCCGTCCGGCACCACGACCGTCGCCCACGTCTCGCCGGCCGGCGCCTGCGGGTTGCGGCCGACCAGCGTCTGCGTCGTGACCACCGCGACCCTCTCCCCCGTCTCGAGCACCAGCGCCGCCGGCCGGGGAGCGACCGGCACCATGCGCGTCTGCCCGTCGACAGGCCCGTCGTCGGACGGGTCGCCTGCCGGGTGAGCAGCAGGTTCGGCCGCGGGCCGGTCGGCAGGGGCGGCGGCCGCCAGGGCCGGGCCCGGGGGCGCCGTCGCGGGCGCGGCGGGCTCCGCCGTCGGGCCGCCCTTCACGACGCCGGGCACGCGGGTGATCAGCCCTTCGCCGGGGGCCTGCGAGGCCGGGAACTCCCACGGGTCGGGGGTGGCGGGGGCGACGGGCTCCCGCGGCGCCGGGGCCGCGGCCGCGACCGGGGCCTGCGCGGGGACCGGTGCCTGCGCGGCGACCGGTGCCTGCGGCGCGGCGGCCGCCGCTGCCGGTGTCGGTGCCGGTGCGGTGAACGCGGCGAGCGACGTGATGGGCTCGGGGCCGGCGTCCCGGGCACGGTGCAGCACCACGGTGCGGGCGGCCTTGTCGTGCCAGCCCTGGCGGCGTGGCCCGTCGAACGACGGGCTTGCCAGCACGACGAACTGCCCGATCCCCAGCACGATCGTGCCGGCGCCGATGATGATCCAGCGCAGCGCGGCACGCCAGAACCCGACGGGCCGGTACGACCCGGCGTCCACGGTGCGCAGCCCGAGCAGCGCCCCGCCGACCGTGCGCCCGGTGCGGCCCTCGACGATCACCAGCGCCACCCAGCAGGCCAGGGCCACCAGCGCCGCGACGACGTACGTCCCCACGACCCGGGCGAAGATCGCCGCGGCCTCCTCCTGCGTGACCTCCACGACGCCGCCGTTCAGCGGCACGCCCGACATCCCCAGCCCGACCAGGATCGTGAGGAACGGCAGCACGCCCGTCGCGACGCCGTCGAGCAGCCAGGCGGCGAAGCGGCGCCCCGTGCCCGCGATCGTCGCGCCCGCGGGCACGCCGTCCGGCCCCGCCCCGCCCGCCGGCGCCGCGGGGATGCCCGCCGCCACCGTGTCGGGCGACGCCGGCGCGCCGGCCGCCAGGCCCAGCCCCGCCTCGGGTACGTCGTGCGCGAAGATGCCGCCCGCGGGCCGCCGCGCGTCCTGCGGCACGGGTTGCCCGGTGCGCGGGAACTCCGCCCCGCACAGCGCGCAGAGCGCCGCGCCGGCGGGCTGGGCGCTGCCGCAGGCCGCGCAGGTGATGTCCGTCATCGGGAGTCCCCGTTCTCGTTCCCGTGCTGTCGCTCGTCGTGCGGCCGTGCCCCTCCGGTCGGCCGGCCCCACGGTAGCCGTGCGCGCAGCGCCGGCCACCACGTGAGGCGACCCGCACGCCGACCCGGTCCGTCGCCCCCGCGCAGGGAGCGTAGCGAGACCGCGGCCCGCCACCGGTCGCGACGCCGCACCCCGGACCGCAGGCCGCCCACGACCGTGGCGACGTCGGCCCAGTAGGCGTCCACCTCCTGCGGGCTCGGTTCGGCCCCGCCGAAGACGCTCGCGTCCGCGCGGTGCGCGAGCGCCACGTGCCCGGCGTCGCCGAACCGCTCGCCCACCGCCTGCGCGCCCTCGCGGCGCGTGGCGCCCGGCGGGACCCCGGTGCCGAGGTCCGTCGCGACGTCCACGACCTCGCGCCAGCCCCCGCTGACCCGGTCCGACGGGCGCCCGGTCGTGCGCCGGCGGGTGCGCCGTCGTGCCTTGAGGGCCAGGATCACGAGGAACGGCGACGCCAGCAGCGCCAGCGGGACCACCACGGCCGCGACCACCAGGGCGGCCAGGCCCCAGTCGAAGCGGTCGGCGTCCTGGTCGTCCTCGTCGGTGTCCTCGGTCTCGCCCGGGATGTCGTCGGCCGGCTCCTCCGGCGGCTCCGGCTCGTCGAGCACGGGCGGCTTGGGCACCTGCTTGCTGCGCGGCTGCGGCTGGACCTTCGAGTCCTCGTCGGGCACGGCGTCGATCGCCGCCCACCCGTACCCCTCGAACGGCACCTCGACCCAGGCGTGCACGTCCTGGCCGGTGGCCGTGTACGGCTCGCCCGGCTCGAGCCGGCCCTTCTCCGGGTAGAAGCCCATCGTCACGCGGGCCGGGATGCCCGCCTCGCGCGCCATGAGGGCGAGCGCGACGGCGAACTGCTCGTCGTCGCCGACCATCCTCTCGTCGGCGAGGAGCTCGTCGATGCGCGCGGCGAAGTGCCCCGGCCGGGAGAACGTCTGGCCCTCGAGCCCGCTGGAGAAGACGCCCGACGCGACCAGGCCGTCGCGCAGCGCGAACAGCCGCTCCACCGGTTCGGTGGCGTCGCCCATGAACTGACCCGCCTTGCCGCCCGTGGACGCCGGGACGACCTCCTTCGGCAGCGGCGGCAGCTCGACGTCCGTGTCGATCGCCCCGGCGCGCAGGTCCTCCTCGGACGGCTGCGGGGCCACCTGCGCCTGCAGCTCGTACGTGTCGCCCGCGACGACGCCGTCGGTCGCCAGCAGCGTCCCGGTGGTGCCGTTGTAGTAGGTGCCGGCGGTGTGCTCGGCGGCCCGGTCGCCCCGCCAGGTGATCCCGGTGACGGCGCCGACGTCGGGCACCCAGGGCCCGTCGTAGTCGAGCACCTGCACGGTGACCGGCAGCCGGGCGGCGTCGTCCGCCGTCGCGATCTCGGCGCCCGCGCGCGCGTAGATCCCCGAGCCGGGCAGGTCGCTCGACGCGGCGAAGACGACGCCGTCGTACGAGTCCAGGGTCGCGAGCCGCACCCGCGCTCCCTCGGGCAGCCCCTCGACCCGGAAGAGCTCGGTCTCCCGCTCGTCCTTGGCGTACTCGCGGAACGACGCGAGCGGCGTCACGTACTGGTGCAGGTCGAGCGGCGGGGTGATCTCCTCGCGCAGCACGGTGCGCGGGTCCGCGGGCAGCAGGGCGGGGGCGGCGACCGCCGCGACCACCGCCGCCACGCCCAGCACCATCGCGCCCGTGCGGAACCGGTACCAGCGCAGGCGACGGGTCGCCTCCGTGCTGGCCTCCGTGGTGACCGAGTGGCGGCCCAGCCGCCCCTCGACCACGCGCAGCGCCGACCACAGCAGCCCGACGGCGCCGAGCACGAGGCCCTGCGCCAGCGGCAGCGCCGGCTCCACCGTCCCGAGCAGGATGACGGCGACGAGGCCGGCGGCGACGGGCAGCATCGCCCAGGCGGCGAACCGGGCCCGCCACGCGATCGACCCGGCGACGACCGCCACGACGAGCATCAGCAGGTACGGCACCACGGCCAGGTCCGGGAACGACAGCATCGGCGGCGGGGAGGTGACGAACTCCTTCCAGCCCTCGACGGAGCCGAGCGCGAGGCCGCGCACCGTGGCGAGCGTGGGCAGCACCCCGCCGAGCGTGGTGCCCGGCAGCGCCAGCGCGCCGCCGAGCACGAAGTAGCCGGCGATCGTGACTGCCGCGACCGTCACCACGGGCCAGCGGCGCCAGGCGCCCAGCCACGCGATCAGCAGGCCGACGACGGCGCCGCCGGCCGCGGGCGGCACGTAGGCCGCCGACCCCCACACGGGCCCGAAGCCCACGGCGACCGCGGCGAGCAGGAGCACCAGGACGGCGCCGTCGACCGCGCCCGCCCGCGTCAGGACGCGCGGGGCGGGGCCACGACGGCGCGTCGTGCCCTGTGTGCTCTGGGTGCCCTGGGTGTGCGCCTCGGTCATCGCTCGTTCAACCTCCGCATCGCGAGCGGCAGCTCGCCGAGGCTGCCGAGGGTCAGGACCGTCAGCTCGGCCACCGTGTGCCGGCTCATCGACGACCCGGGGACGCACTGCAGCGCCACGACCTGCACGTTCTGCGGCAGCCGCGCCGAGGCGGCGCGCAGCTCGGCCGGGCGCACCCCGCTGCCCACGACGAACGCCACCACGGACGCGTCGGTGATGGTCTGCCCCGCCAGCCGCGCGACGTCGGCGAGGCGCGTGCGCGTCGCCGACGTCGTCTCGACCCGGGCGAGGTCGTCGAGCAGGCGCATGCGGTCGTCGCCGCGCAGCCGGCCGTCGTTCACCAGGACGGTCACGCCGCGGTCCTCGCGGATGGCCTGCAGGCCGAGCGAGCCGCACACGCTGACCGCGAGCTCGAACTCCTCGTCGCTCGCGTAGTCGTCGTGGCGCGTGGACAGCAGCACCGCCAGGTGCGACCGGCGCGTCTCCTCGAACTGCCGCACGACGAGCTGCCCCGTGCGGGCCGTCGTCTTCCAGTGCACGTGCCGCAGGTCGTCGCCCGGCACGTAGTCGCGCAGCGCGTGGAACGACACGTCCGAGTCGGACAGGTCCGTGGTGACGCGGCCCTCGAGGTCCTTGAGGAAGCCCGTCGACGACCCGGTGAGGGGCTTCGTCACCGGGTGCACGAACAGCTCCTCCACCTGCGTGAGCTGCACCTCGCGGCGCAGCAGCCCCAGGGGGTCGGACCGCACCGAGCGCACGGGGCCCACCGGGATGACGCAGCGGCGGCGCGTCGGCACGGTGAAGATCTCCTCGTGCGTGCCGCCGGGGCGCAGCCGCGGCACGGGGAACGCCGCCGAGCCCGCCCCGACCGGCACCTCCATGACCGACGGCAGCAGCGGCCGCTGCGTCGGGTTGCGCACGTCGAGGCGGCCGACGGCGCGCTCGCCCACGGTGACGCGGCGCTGGGCCAGGTCGAGGTTGACGGCGTAGCGCAGGCGGCCCAGCACGAACGCGAGCGCCGCGAGCAGCACCACCGTGAGCAGCACGGCGACGACGAGCACCTCGAGCCACGACCCCGCGAGCCCCGCCACCCACGCGGCGACGGCGGTCACGAGCACCGCCCAGCCGAAGGGGCTCACGGACGAGGTCACCGGGGAGGCGAGCTCGCGCACCCGGCCCCAGGGTCCCTCGACGCGCCCGAGCGCGCGCCGCAGCGCGCGCCGGGCGTCGTGCCGCCACGTGCGCGAGGTCATGCCCGGGCCTTCTCCTGCGGTGCGGCGACGTCGGCGAGGATCCGGGCCAGCACCTGCTCGGCGGTCGTGCCGGCGAACTCCGCCTCCGGGTCGAGGGTGAGGCGGTGCGCCCACACGGGCTGCACGAGCTGCTTGACGTCGTCCGGGAGCACGTAGTTGCGCCCGTGGGCGGCCGCCCACACCTTGGCGCAGCGCACCAGCGCGAGGGCGCCGCGCACGGAGACGCCGACGCGCACCTCGAGGGCGGCGCGGGTCTCCTCCGCCAGGCGGGAGACGTACTCCAGCACCGCCGGGTCGACGTGCGTGGTGCCCGCCAGCTCAGCCATCTCGACGACGGCGGAGGTGGTGACGACCGGGGCCAGCGCGGCGCTGCGGTCGCGCACCGAGGCACCGCCCAGGATCTGCACCGTGGAGGCGTGGTCCGGGTAGCCGACCGACGTCTTCATGAGGAAGCGGTCGAGCTGCGCCTCGGGCAGCCGGTAGGTGCCGGCCTGCTCGATCGGGTTCTGCGTCGCGATCACCATGAACGGGCGCCCGGCCGAGTGCGGCACGCCGTCGACCGTGACCTGCGCCTCCTCCATGACCTCCAGCAGCGCCGACTGCGTCTTCGGCGAGGCGCGGTTGATCTCGTCCGCGAGCACGATCGACGCGAACACCGGGCCGGGGTGGAAGTCGAACTCGCCGGTCTTCTGGTCGTAGATCGTCACGCCCGTGACGTCCGAGGGCAGCAGGTCCGGCGTGAACTGGATGCGGCTGCTGGTGCCCTGCACGCTCGCGGCCAGAGCGCGCGCCAGCGACGTCTTGCCCGTGCCGGGCGCGTCCTCCAGCAGCAGGTGGCCCTCGGCCAGCATGCACGTGAGCGCGAGGCGCACCACCGGCGCCTTGCCCAGCACGGCCTGGCCGACGTTGCCGACCAGGCGGTCGAAGGTCTGGGCGAACCAGGCGGCCTGCTCGGTGGTCATCGTGCTCATGGGGTGTCTTCCTCGTCCGTGATCAGGACCGTCGGGCGGTCGGTGCTGCGGTGGGTGCAGGGGGAAGGGGGTGCTACCACGTCATCTTGTTCGTGGTGCCGAGGCTGGTCTCGATCCAGACCTTGTTGCCCGGCTTGCCGTAGAAGCACTCGACCTTGGCCTCCCCGTAGTTGCCGTTGCTGTTGGTGCTCGCCCCGATCGGGCCGGAGTTCAGGCTGTCGCCCCCGGAGCCGTAGCACTGGTAGGTGAAGTTCTTCTCCGCTGGGGCGTTGCGGATCGTCAGCGACAGGTAGCTGCACGACGTACCGGAGCACGGGCCGTACTTCCCGTCGTAGCTGCCGGTGCGCCCGACGGTGAGCGTGGGCTTCGGCTCGTCCGCCGTCGTCCCCGTCTTCGTCGCCCACGAGCCGCACCCGGCGGCGTTGCACGCGCGCGCCTTGAGCGTGTAGCTCTTCGAGTAGGCCGCCGTGACGCCGGCGGTCTTGGGCCAGCTCGTCCAGGAGCCGCTGCCCGACCAGTCACCGGACTTCCGGTACTCGATCCTCTTGAGGGCGTTGCCGCCGTTGCTGGCGGGCGCCTTGACGGTGAACGAACCGTCCTTCGTGCCGCTCCTCGCCCACGAGATCCCCGGGGTGCCGGGCGTCGTGAACGGCGTGACCGAGCCCGATTTCCCGGACCAGGCGGAGCAGGTGTACTCGTTGCACGCGCGCACCTGGAACGAGTAACTCGTCCCGTTGGTCAGTCCCGTGTACTCGAACGGGTTCGAGCCCGCGTTCCGGGCGCCGGAGCCGTTGGCCCGCACCTGGTAGTAGCCGCCGGGCCCGCGGAAGGCGCCCGACGCGATGTCGGTCCAGGCCACCTGGGCGCGGCGGCTGGTGTTGGTCGCGTCGTACAGCGACGCCTTGACGCCGCTCGGCGTGGCGGGCGTCCCGTAGGGCACGACCGCCTTGGACGCGGCCGAGGCCGTGCCCTTGCCCGCCTTGTTCTGCGCCGTGACGCGGAAGGTGTAATTCGCCTGGGTGCTCAGGCCCTCCACGGTCTGCGAGAGCCCGCCGCCGCCCACCTTGATGGTCCGGTCCACCGAGCCGCCGCGGAGCACGTCGAGCCAGTACGTCGACGGGGTGTCGCCGTTCGCGGGGGCCGCCTTCCACGTCACCTTCACCTGGCCGCCGAGCGCGGTGTTCACGCGGGTCGCGGTGGGCGCCGCCGGCGCGCCGGGCTTGCCCGCCGGGATCTCCTCGGCCGAGTACGCGCCCCAGTCGGACGGCTCGGGCGCCCCGTTCTCGGCCTGGACCCGCACGCGGTAGGCGGTGCCGTTGGTGAGGCCGTCCCAGGTCGCGGACGTGCCGCTCACGCACTCCTTGCGGATCGCCCCCGACGCGGGCGCCGGCGAGATCTCCAGGTTGACGCACTCGATCTGCGACCGGTCGGTGTACAACCGGTTGGTCCAGCTCACGGTGAGCTGCTTGTCGCCGAACTTCAGCCGCGGCGCCGCGGGCGGGTCCGGGCGCTCGTCGGGGGTCGCCGGCGCGGAGGCCGGCGACGGCGACGACGGGCCGACGTCGTTGGTCGCGACGACCGTGAACGTGTACTCCTGGTCGTTGGTCAGCCCCGTGATGGTGCACGTGGTGCTGGCGCACTGCTGCTCGTCGCCCCGGCTGCTGCGCACCGTGTAGCCGGTGATCGGCGAGCCGTTGTCGTTCGGCGGCTCCCAGCTCAGCACCACGGTCTCGGAGCGGACCTCCTCGACGCGCGGCGCGCGGGGGGTCTCGGGCTTGCCGAGCACGGTGACGTGCACGCGCCCCTCGACCTCGCGTGCCGGGTCCTCGGTGGCGTCCTGGATGCGGTAGCGCACCACCATGACGCCCACGAAGCTGTCGCCGGGCGTGACGACCAGCTCGTCACCCTTCACGACGACGTCGCCCACCCCAGTCTCCGTCACGCCGCTCACGAGGTGCAGCGGCTCGCCGGGGAACGGGTTCGTGTCGTTGTCGAGCACCCGCACCGTGGTCGCCTGCCCCTGGTGCGCGTCGGCGACCCGGTCGTCGTTGGCGCGCGCGAGCTCGCGGGTCGAGGCCACGACGCGCGCGTCCACCTGCCCGGAGACGGGCGCGTTGGTGCCGTCGTTCGCGGTGATGCCGATCGGCACGACGGTGCCCTTCGGCACGTCCGGGCCGGCCTGGACCTCGAGCTGGGTGCCCGCCACCGTGACCGTCAGGCCCTGCTGGGCGGCCTCGGCGGTGAACGTCAGGCTGTCGCCGTCGGGGTCCTCCGCGAGGCGTGCCAGGTTCAGCGTGCCGGTCTCGCCGGCGGCCACGTCGAGCTCGCCGCGCGCGACCTCCGGCGGCAGGTTCTCGGGCGGCACGACGACGAACGGCTGCGTCAGCAGCGCCGTCAGGCCGTCCGGGTCGTCCGGTCCGGACCCGTCCGTCACCTCGAACGTCACCGATGCCGGGCCGGAGTAGTCCTCGGCCGGGGTGTAGACGATCCCGGTCGGGCCGGTCACCTCGGTGGCACCCTCGAGGCCGGAGACCTCGTCCTCCTCCGTGAGCCGCGGCTCGCGCCCGGGCGCGACCTCGACGAGCTTCGACAGGTCGAGCGTGTACGGCTCGCCCGCGACCACCTCGATCGGCGCGGCCTGGCGCAGCCTCGGCAGCGGGCGCTGGTCCTCGGTGCGGACGCCGGGCACGTGCACGAAGGCCTTGGCCTCCAGCCCGTCCATGTCGGTCACGGTGTACGTGACGACCTGCCGCTCGGCCGTCACCGGGACCGCCAGCGTGCCGTCGTCGGTGACCCGGACGCCGGCCGCGGCCGTGGCCTCGTCGACCGAGACCTCGAGCGCGTCCGCCGTGCCGTCGGGGTCCGCGTCGTTGGCGCGGACGTCCACCGCGACCGACCCCTTCGCGGCGTACGCCTGCTCGTCGCTGACGACGTCGTCCTCGGCCACCGGCCGCAGCAGCGGGGCGTCCGCGCGCGTCTTGACCGTGACCGCGGCTCCCGCGCTGGCGCCCAGCGGGTCCTGGACGGTGTAGTAGAAGGACCCGGTGCCCTCCTCGGCGGGGCTCTGCACGACCACCTGGTCGTCCTTGATCCGGCCCTCGTACTCCTTCGCCGCCTCGAGCCCGTCGTCGACCAGCGAGATCTGGTCGCCGTCCGGGTCGGAGTCGTTGGACAGGACCGGGACGGCGACGGTGCGCTCGGGGCGCACGGTCACCTCGTCGTCGGTGGGCGCGGGCGGCTGGTTGCCGTCGTCGGTCAGGGCGATGCCCACCCGGGCCGTGCCCGTCGCCGTCGCGCCCCGCGCGTCCTGCACCGCGTAGCGGAACGTGTCCGTGCCGGACGACGTCTCCCCCGCCGTGTAGACGAGCGAGCCGTCCTTGACCTCGGCGGTGCCCTTGGCGGGCGCCGACGAGACCCCGGTGAGTGTCACGGAGTCGCCGTCCAGGTCGATCCCGTCCAGGTCGACCTCGACGCGCACGGCGCTGCCGGACAGCACGCGCGCCTCGACCTCCGGCGGCTGCGGGGCCGCGTTCTCCGCCCCGTCGCGCACGCGGATCGTCAGCTGCGCGGCGTCCTTCTGCCCGTTGGGGTCCGTCACCTCGTACACGGCGTGCGTGGTGCCGGCCGTCGAGCCGGCCTTGAACCGCACGGTCTCCCCCGAGACGAACGCCTCGCCGACGCCGCCCTCGGGCGCCTCGACGAGCTCGTCGCGCAGCGTGAGCTCGAGGCCGTCGGGGTGGGTGTCGTTCTCCAGCACCGGAACCGTCACGACGTCGCCCGTGTGCACGGTGACCTCGTCGGCCTCGGCCTCCGGCGGCTGCAGCTTCGTGGCCGCGGGGACGGGCACCACCCGGACCTCGCCGTCGGCGGTCTGCGTCCCGTTCGACACCGTGTACCGGACCGTCACCGGTTCCTCGAGCCGGCGGGTCTCGGTCACGCGCAGCACGTGGTGGGCCAGCACCGCGACGCCCACCCCCGACTCCTCGGGCGCCTCGACGGACTGCACCACCAGCACCCCGCCCGCGGGGTCCGTGTCGTTCGCGAGCACGTCGACCAGCGTGGAGCCGCCCGCGGGCAGCAGCGCCCGGTCGGCGACGACGACGGGCGCGCCCTGGGCGTCGTCCGGCGCGATCACGTCCACCCGCACGAGGCCGGTCGACGCCGACGGGCCGTCGCTCACCTGGTACGTGACGTCGTAGCTGCCGGGCGTGGAGGAGGTGAACGTGAACCGGTCGGACTCGGGGCTGGTCGCGATGTCCGCGCCCGACACCTCCGCGACGTCCGTCAGCTGCAGGTCGTCGCCGTTGGGGTCCGCGTCGTTGTCGAGCGGGGAGACGGTCACGGCCTCGCCGGCGAGCACCTCGACGTGGTCGTTCACCGGGATGGGCGGCTGCTGGCCGGAGACGACGTCCACGAGCAGCTTGCCCTCGCCCGTGGCGCCGAGGCCGTCCGAGACGGTGAGGTCGATGATCTTGCGCCCCGTCGACCCGCCGGCGTCCGTCAGCTCGACCGTGCCGTCGGGCTCGAACGTCACGTCGTCGCCCCGGGCCTGCGAGCCCGCGCTGGACAGCACGAGGTCGTCGCCGTCGGGGTCCTGGAAGTAGGGCAGCACGTCGATCGTCGCGGTGCCGCCGCTCTCCACCTTGAGCACGGGCTCGCCGGGCTGCTCGGGGGCCTCGTTCTCGCCCTCCGGCGAGACCTTCAGGGTGGTGGTGGCCTGCGCCGTGCCGTTCGGGCGCCCGTCCGACACCTCGTAGGTGAAGGTCGTCGTCCCGCTCACGTCGGCGGCGGCCACGACCTGGAGCGCGGCGCCGCCCATGATGCGCTGGACCTCGAAGCCCTCGGCCTCCGGCGGGTCCACGACGGACGCCGTGATCGTGTCGCCGTCCCGGTCGAAGTCGTTGGACAGCACCGGGAGCACGGTGGTGCGGCCGGGCCGCAGGCCCAGCGTCTCGTCCTTGACCGTCGGCGGGTTGTTCGGCTTGTCGCGGTCGACGACGACCTGGTCCACCTGCTCCAGCGTGGAGTCCTCCGACTCGCCGTCGTCGCCCTTCTGGTCGGCCGGGGTCGGCTCATCCCAGTCGTCGACCTTCTCGAAGTCGTCCGCCGCCATCCAGAGCGTGCCGGCGGCGAGGTCGTTGAGGACGACGAACTGGCGGTTCACGCGGTACTCGAGGGCCGTGTCGGAGCCGATCCCGTCGAGCGTCGTGTCCAGGTCGCGGTCCGTGCCCTCGCAGTCGCGCAGCACCGCGCCCTGCCCGGAGGCGACCCACGCCGCGTAGGCGCAGCCCGCCACCTGCACGGGCGCGGACGGCGTACCGCCCGTCGAGCGGCGCAGCTGACCCGTGCCGCCGCCGACCGGCTGGGAGAACAGGCCCTGCGGGGTCGCGACGAGCACGTCGTCCGCCTCGGGCGACGGCTGCTGCAGCCGCGACTCGGCGGCGCCCTCGAGGTCGACCGTGTCCCCGCCGGGCAGGACGAGCCGGCCGCCGGTGCGGTCGAGCACCACCGGGTCGTCGCCCACGACCGTCACCTCGAGGTCGGCGCCCTTGTCCACGGGCAGCTCGTGCCGCTCGTGCTCGCCCTCGTCCTGCGGGGCGCCGTTCGCCGTCGTCGGCACCTCGAGGAGCTCGCCCTGCGACGGCAGCGCCACGTAGACGGTGCCGTCCGGGCCCACGGCGCCGGTGGCCGCGCCCTTGAACTCCGCGGTCGGCTCGGTGCGGTCCTCCTCGAACGAGCTCGTGCCGTCGAACGGCAGCACCCACAGGCGCCCGTCCGCCGCGTCCACGACCGCCGTCGTCGGACCGCCCGAGATCACCTGGGCGCCTCGCGGCGCCTTCAGCGCCCCGTCGAGCACCAGGTGCGCCGGGTCCACGGGGGCCGCCGACGACGCGCCGTCGTCGTCGAGCAGCACCCGCTGGCCGTCCTGCTGGACGTCGAACGACGCGCTGCCCGCCACGAGCGTGCCGTCGAGCGCCTGCGACTCGTAGTTGAACCGGCCGAGCTCGCCCGTCGACGTCTTGGTGACCCACACGCCCGAGTCGTTGAGCTCGAGGTCGGCCGTCGCCTCGCCGTCGTAGACGAGGGCCGCCGCGACGACGATCGCCGAGACCGCGATCACGGACGTCGAGGACACGAAGCGGCGCTTGTCCTTCAGGGTGGTCGACCAGCCCATGGGCCAGGGTCTCCTCGTTCTCGGGTGCTGTGCGTCGGTGGTGTGGTCGGGATCGTCGTCGGTCGGGGATCACGTACGGCGTGCGGGCAGCGCCGCCCAGGATAGCCGGACGGTTGCCCCCGTCTTCACCCGATGGGGACCTCTCCCCATCGCCCCGCGCCGCGGGAGCGCGCCGCCGCGGCCGTCCTACCCTGGCCGCGGCGGCGGCGGGACCCCGCGGCCGTTCGCAGTGCGAGACGGCGGCGACGGATCAGCGCGCGAGCCGCTCCACGACGCGGCCGTACAGACCCGGCGCCCGGGCGGCGGCCGGCACCACGCGCCCGCGCAGGGGCGACGTCGCGAGCGCGACGAGCCCCGTCGTCAGCACCCGGTAGTCGCGGGTGGCGCGGGCCCACGCCCGCTCGTAGGCCGCGGGGTCGTCCAGGTGCTCGACGGCGGCCCGCGCCTGCGCCAGGCCGACCCGGAGCCCCTCCCCCGTCAGCGCGTCCACGTAGCCGGAGGCGTCGCCCACCAGGCGGACGTGCCCGGCGGCGCGCGCCGCCGACCGCACCCGCAGCGGCCCGGCCCCGCGCAACGGACCGTCCGCCGGCGCACCGGACAGCCGGTCCGCCAGCTCGGGCAGGCTCGCGAGCTCGGCGTCGGCGTCCGTGCCCCGCGGCCCGAGCAGTGCCACCCCCACGAGGCCGTCGGAGACCGGGGTCACGTACGCCTCGACCCGCGGGCCCCAGTGCACCTCCACCAGGTCCGTCCACGGACGCACCCGGTAGTGCCGGCGCAGCCCGAAGCGGCGCCGGCGCCGGACCGCGGTGCCGCGAGGCTCGTCGTCGCACACCTCGAGCCCCACCTCCCGCCGCACCAGCGAGTGCAGGCCGTCGCAGCCGAGCAGCCACCGCGCGCGCACCCCGCCCGCGGTCACGCCCGCCGCGTCCTGCACGACGGCGTCCGCCCTCCGTGGGAGCACCACCGCTCCCGCGTCGAGCGCCGCCGCGTGCAGGGCGGCGTGCAGCACCGTGCGCCGCACACCGCGTCCCGGGCCACCGGCGAAGCGGTGGTCGGCGGCGCGGCCGTCCTGCCGGTAGGAGATCCCCCGCAGGTCCCACCCGTCGGGGTCGACGCCGAGCCGTCGCACCGCGGCGAGCGTGCCCGGCATGAGGCCCTCCCCGCACGCCTTGTCGACGGGGGCGGGACGCGGCTCGAGCACGATCACGTCCAGGCCCGCCCGGCGCGCCTCGATCGCCGCGGCGAGCCCCACCGGCCCGCCACCGACCACGAGGACGTCGGCGTCGGGCGTCGGGGCGCGGCCCGTCACGCGACGTCCGCGAGGCGCAGCGCGCGCTCCTCGGCGGGGATCCGGAAGCCGAGCAGCAGCCAGGCGTTCAGGACGGTGAACGCGACCGCCGTCACCCACGCCGTGTGCACCAGCGGCAGCGCGACCCCCTCGACCACCACGGCCACGTAGTTGGGGTGCGCCAGCCACCGGTAGGGCCCCCGACGCACCAGCGGCAGCCCGGGGACCACGATGACGCGCGTGTTCCACCGCTCGCCCAGCGTGGCGATGCACCACCAGCGCAGGCCCTGGCTCGCGAGGACGAGCGCCAGCATCGGCCACCCCAGCCACGGCAGGAAGGGCCGGTCGGCGACGACGACCTCCACCACGCACGCCACGAGCAGGCCCGAGTGCAGCGCGACCATCGCCGGGAAGTGCCCCCGGCCCGACTCGACGCCCCCGCGCGCGAACGACCACCGGGCGTGCCGCGCCGAGACCACGAGCTCGGCCAGCCGCTCCAGCCCCGTCGCGAGCACCAGGGCCGCGTAGAGGGCGACGCTCACGCCGGCCCCCCGGGCTCGCCGCGCAGCAGCACCAGCTCGACCGCCACGCCCGGCCCGAACGCCATCAGCACGGCCCACCCGCCCGGCGGCGGCGCGCCGTCGTCGAGGGTCGCGGCGAGCACGTGCAGCACGGACGACGACGACAGGTTGCCCTCGGCCGCCAGGGTCGCGCGGGTGCGCGCCAGCGCCTCCTCGGGCAGGTCGAGGGCGTCGCGGACGGCGTCGACGATCTTCGGCCCGCCGGCGTGCACCACCCAGGTGCCGACGTCGTCCGGCTCCAGGCCGTGCGGCGCGAGCAGGTCCTTGACGTCCCCCGCGAGGTGCGCCCGCAGCAGCTGCGGCAGCTCCGCCGACAGCACGATGCCGAACCCGGTGTCCCGGACCTCCCACCCCAGGTGCCGCTCGGTCCCGGCATAGATCCGCCCGCGCGCGTCCACGACCCGCGGCGCGTGGCCGGCGCCGCGCGGTGCGACGTCGTCGCCGGCGACGACCACCGCGCTCGCACCGTCCCCGAAGAGGCCGGAGGACAGCAGGTTCGCGGTCGAGCCGTCGTCCCGCTGGAGCGTGAGCGAGCACAGCTCGACGGACACCAGCAGCGCCACCCGGCCCGGGTGCCCCGCCAGGTGCTCGTGCAGGTGGCCCAGCCCGGCCGCGCCCCCCGCGCACCCGAGCCCGAAGGAGGGCACCCGGCGCACGTCCGGCCGCAGGCCCAGGCGACCCACCAGGCCGGCGTCCACCGACGGCGCCCCCACCCCCGTCACCGACGTGAAGAACAGCAGGTCGACGTCGCCCGGGTCGACGCCCGCGGCAGCGAGCGCCTCCCGGCACGCCCGCTCGGCGAGCGCCGCGCCCTCGCGGGCGAACACGGCGTTGGCGTCCGCGAACCCGAACGGCCGCTCGTAGTCGGCCAGCGGGAGCGCGAGGTGGCGGGTGCGCACCCCGGCCGCGGCGTGCAGCCGGCGGGCCAGCTCGCGCCGCGGCCCCGCGGCGGTGAGCAGAGGGGCGACCGTCTCCGCGATCCGACCCTGCGGGTGCGCCGGGCCGGGCAGGACGGGGGCGACGGCGAGGACGCGAGACATGCTTCGCATCGTGGCACCGGCGCCGTTGCCCCGCGCGGGGGCCGTGGCCCCGGATCGCTCGGGCGGCGCGACCGGCGTGCGGGGCGAGGCACCGCCCGGCGGGGCCGGGCGCCCCGGCGTAGGTTGCCCCCGTGGGTGCGACGGGGACGGCACGGGCCACGCCCGCGGCGCGGGTGCGGGGCCTGCTGCTCGCGACGCACCCGGCCCCCGCGGCCGTGGTCACGGTGCTGGCCCTGGTGTTCGCCGTCGGCGTCGGGCTCCCTGCGGGTCGCGCGCTGCTCGTCACGGCGGCGGTCGCGGCCGGGCAGCTCTCGGTGGGGTGGAGCAACGACTGGCTGGACGCGGCGCGCGACCGGCGCGTCGGGCGCACGGACAAGCCGACGGTGACCGGCGCCGTCACGGCCCCGGCGCTGCGCACGGCCGCGTTCACCGCCCTCGCCGCGTGCGTCGTCCTGTCGTTCGCGACGGGGCTCCTGCCCGGCCTGCTGCACCTCGCCGCGGTCGGCAGCGCCTGGTCCTACAACGCGTGGCTCAAGGCGACGCCGCTGTCGTGGCTGCCGTACGCCGCGAGCTTCGGCCTGCTGCCCGCGTTCGTCGTGGCCGCGGCCGGCGACGGGCGCGTCGTGGCCGGGTGGACGGTCGGGGCGGCCGCGCTGCTCGGCGTCGGCGCCCACCTCGCCAACGTGCTCCCCGACCTCGAGGACGACGCCGCCACCGGCGTGCGCGGGCTTCCGCACCGCCTGGGGCGCCGCGGGGCGAGCCTGCTGGCGCCCCTGGTCCTCGCCGCCGGCAGCGTGGTGATCCTCCTCGGCCCGCCGGGCCCGCCCGCCGCGGCGTCGGCGGCGCTCGCCGGCGGCGCAGTCGTGCTGGCCGCCGTCGCCGGGACCGTGGGGCTCGTGCGGCCGCACAGCCGGGCCCCGTTCCTGCTGAGCCTGGCGGTGGCGGTGGTGTGCGTCGCGCAGCTCGTCGTCGCGGCGGACGCGGTGGCGCTCCCGGGCTGACCCGGCCGGCGCCGTCCGGGCCACGGTGGCGCCGCGGGGCGGACGGCGGTCGGGGCTGTGGACGACGCCCCCGGCACCCCGACGCCGGCGCATAGCATCCGCTCGTGCCCCCGATCCTCCAGCGCGCCCGTGCCGAGGTCGCGCCCCACCGCCGGGCGGCGGCGTGGGGTGCCGCCCTCGCCGCCGTCTGGGCGGTGTGGGCGAGCGGACCGGGCTGGTCCACCCCGGCGCTCGTCGTCGCCGCGGCGGCGGGGGCCGCGCTGTGGGTGGTCGACGCCCGCACGCACCGGCTGCCGGACGCCCTGACCTACCCTGCGACGGCGGTGGTCGCCGTGCTCCTCGCGCTCGCCGCGCTGGCCGGCGGGACGTGGGACGCCGCGCTGCGGGCGCTCGCCGGGGCCCTCCTGCTCGGCGGGGCGTACCTGCTGCTGCACCTGGTCCACCGGGCCGGGATGGGCCGCGGGGACGTGAAGCTCGCCGCGCTCCTCGGCCTCGTCACCGCCTGGTACGGCTGGTCCTCGCTCGTGGCCGCCGCCGTGCTGCCGATCCTGCTGGGCGGGACGGTGGCGCTCGTGCTCATGGCCTCTCGGCGGGCGTCACGCGGGACGGCGCTGGCCTTCGGGCCGTACCTGCTCGCCGGCGCGGTAGTCGCGCTGACGCTCTCCCGGCTCGCCGCCGCGTAGCTCGTCGCCGCCGGGTCGGCCGCGATCGGTCGCCGTGCAGGTCCTGGCCGACAGCCGTGCAGGTCACCCGGCCGGCCGGCCGCGGCGCGGTGCCGGTCAGGCCGTCCGGTCGGCCAGCGCCTGGGCGAGGTCGGCGAGCGCCTGCTTGACCGGTCCCTCGGGCAGCGGCGCCAGCTCGTCGGCCGCCTCGCGCGCCCACCGGCCCGCGAGGGCGCGGGTCTCGGCCAGCACGTCGTGCGCGCGCAGCTCCGCGACGACGGCCGCGAGGGCGTCGTCGCCGGCGAGGTCCCCGTCGAGCCGGGCGACGAGCGCGGCGTCCGCCGCGGAGCCCTCGCCCCGCGCGACCCGCTGGCGCAGCAGCAGCACCGGCATCGTCGGCACGTGCTCACGCAGGTCGGTGCCGGGCGTCTTGCCGGACTCGTCGCCGGAGGACGCGATGTCGAGCACGTCGTCGGCGAGCTGGAACGCGACGCCCACCTTCTCGCCGTACGCCGCCACGGCCTCGACGACGGCGGGCTCGCAGCCGCCGAACATCGCGCCGAGGCGCGCAGACGTCGCGAGCAGCGACGCCGTCTTGTCGCTGAGCACCTGCAGGTAGTGCTCCACGGGATCGTCGTCGGTGCCGGGGCCCATGGTCTCGTGCAGCTGGCCGAGGCACATGCGCTCGAACGTGCGCGACTGCAGCACGACCGCCTCCGGGCCGAGGCCCGCGACGAGCGCGGACGCCCGCGCGAACAGGAGGTCGCCCACCAGGATCGCGACCGAGTTGCCCCACACCGTGTGCGCCGCGGGCGCCCCGCGGCGCAGCGGCGCGGAGTCCATGACGTCGTCGTGGTACAGCGACGCGACCTGCGTGAGCTCCACGACGACCGCCGCGTCGACGAGCTCCGGGCGCGACCCGTCGCCCAGCTCGCCCGCGAGCAGCGTGAGCAGCGGGCGGAACCGCTTGCCGCCGGCCGCGACGAGGTGCCGCGACGCGTCGTCGGCCAGGGCGTCCGCCGAGGCCACGGCGTCGTCGAGCGCCGCGTCCACCCGCGTCATGCGCTCGGCGAGCCGGTCGGCGAGCGCCGGGTCGGACAGCGGGATCGCCGGCGGCGCCGGGGGCGGCGTGGGCCCGGGCCGGGGAGCCGAGGCGGAAGGAGCGCGAGTCACTGTCCGAACCTATCCGTCCGGGGCCCCGAACACCGCACCGAGACGCGCCCCGGCCGCGTCAGGTCGCTCACGGACACCACCCCGTGACCGGCGCGACGACAGCCCGCGCTCGGGGCGCCGACAGGGGGCGCGCCGCCCCGAGCACGGAGCGCCGACAGCAGGCGGTCAGGGGCGGAACTGCGCCGCCTGGGCGGCGAGGTCCAGCGCGCCCGCCGGGAGGATGCCGAGCAGCAGCACACCCACGGCGCACACCGCGATCGCGAACGCCGCCGGGCCGCGCGAGCCGACGACGGTCACGACCGTCCGCGACACGAGCGTGCGCGTCGCCGCGCCCGTCACCGTGGCGGTGCCGCTGCCGCCCGCCGGCACGTCGTCCTCCGCCGACCCCGCCGACGACGTGCCCGCCGACGCCTGGTCCCCGCCGGGGGCCGGGGTGAGCACCATCAGCACGATGACCCGGACGTAGAAGAACACGGAGACGGCGGACGCGAGCACCCCGAGCAGCGCGAGCGGCCACGCCCCCGCCTCGACGGCCGCCGAGAACACGCCGAACTTCGCCACGAACCCGGCCGTGAGCGGGATCCCCGCCATCGACAGGAGGAACAGCGAGAACGCCGCCGTGAGCCACGGGGCCTTGCGGCCCAGACCGGCCCACTGCGCCAGCCGCGTGGCCTCGCCCAGCACCACGCCGTCGTCGGGGACCGGGCCGTCTGCCGTCCTGTGGGCGGCGTCGTCGTCGCCCGACACGGTGCGCTCGCGCACGAGCGTGACCACCGCGAACGCGCCGATCGACGCGAGCCCGTACGCGAGCAGGTAGAAGAGGACGGCCCGCGAGCCCGCCTCGTCCATCCCGACGACGCCGACCAGGAGGAACCCGGCGTGCGCGATCGCGGAGTACGCGAGCAGGCGCTTGACGTCGGTCTGCACGGCGCCGACCACGGTGCCGATCAGCATCGTGAGGATGGCGACCGCCCACAGCGCGACCTCGACGTCGTGCCGGGTCGCGGGGTCGAGGCCGTTCGCGAGCGTGAACAGCACGCGCACCAGCGCGCCCATCGCGGCGGCCTTGGTGCACGCCGCCATGAACCCGGTGATCGGCGTGGGGGCGCCCTGGTACACGTCCGGGGTCCACGCGTGCAGCGGCGCGGCGCCGATCTTGAACAGCAGCCCGCTGAGCACCAGCAGCAGCCCGACCACCACCAGCGCCGGCATCGACCCCAGCGGCGAGACGGACGGGTCCGCGAGCACCTGCACCACGCCCTGCAGCCGGACGGTGCCGGCGAAGCCGTAGACGAGCGCGATGCCGAAGACGAACAGCGCGGACGCGAACGCCCCCAGCACGAAGTACTTGAACGCGGCCTCCTGGCTGAGGAGACGGCGACGGCGCGCCGTCGCGCACAGCACGTACAGCGGCAGCGACAGCACCTCGAGCGCGACGAACATGACGATGAGGTCGTCGGTGGCCGGGAAGAGCAGCATGCCGCCGGTCGAGAACAGCAGCAGCGGGTAGATCTCGGTCTGCTGCAGGCCCGCGCGGCGCGTCTCGTCCTCGTACGCCGTGCCCGGCACGGCCGCGGCGGCGGGAGCGAACGCGTCCTGCCCGGTCGTGGTGCGCTCCGCGACGACGAGCACGCCCAGCAGCGCGCACACCCCGATGACGGCCTGGACGCCCAGGCCGAACGGCGTCAGCAGGTACGACCCGCCGACCACGGAGAGCGCGTTCTCCTGCACCCGGTCCCACAGCAGCCCGACCGCCACGAGCGAGCCCGCGAGCGCCGCCAGGGTGAGCGTGAGCTGCGTCGTGCGGCGCGCCCGCTCGGGCACGAACGCCTCCAGCAGCACGCCGAGCACGCCCGCCGCGAGCACGATCAGCACGGGCGAGACGGCCGCCCAGTCGATGGGCGGGGCGACGAAGTCGTTCACAGCTGGCTCCCCTCGGCGGCGGCGTCCTGCGCCGACGGCTGGATCACGGGCGGCGGGTCGGTCTCACCGACCTGCTCGACGGCGACCTCCCCGGGCGCGCGCACGTAGTCGAGCACCGGACCGGGCAGGAGGCCGAGCACGAGCAGCGCGCCGACGAGCACGCCGGCCACGGTCTTCTCGCGGCCGTCGAGGTCGCGCGCGGACGCGAGCTCGGGCGTCGTCTCCCCCGTGAACATGCGCTGGTAGGTGAGCAGCACGTACACGGCGGCGAGGACGACGGCGGGCACGGCGACGATCACCGCGGCAGGCCAGCGGGCGTACGACCCGAGGAACACCATGATCTCGGAGACGAACGTCGCGAGGCCGGGCAGCGCGGCCGCGGAGAGGCCGGCCACGAGGAACGTGCCGCCCAGGATCGGCGCCACCCTGCGCAGGCCGCCGTAGTCGCCGATGAGCTGGCTCTGTCGCGGGTGCCGCGCGATCGCGAACCCGGCGACGAGGAACAGCGCCCCGGTGGAGATGCCGTGGTTGAGCATCATCAGGCCGGAGCCCGCGGTGCCCAGCGACGTGAACGTGAAGATGCCCAGGATGATGAACCCGAAGTGGGACACCGAGGTGTAGCCGATGAGCCGGAGCAGGTCGCTCTGGCCGATCGCGAGGATCGCGCCGTACAGGATCGAGATCACCGCGAGCACGATGACGAACGGCGCCGCCCAGCGGCTCGCCGCGGGGAACAGCGGCAGGCACAGGGTGAGCATCCCGAACGTGCCCACCTTGTCGAGCACGCAGATGAGGAGCGTCGAGGTGCCCGCCGTCGCGTGCTGCGTGACGTCGGGCAGCCACGAGTGCACGGGGAACATCGGCGCCTTGATCGCGAACGCGAGGAAGAAGGCGCAGAACATGAGCTTCTCGGCCGTCGGGTCGAGCGTCAGCCCCGTGAGGTTGTCGGTGAGGAAGGTCTGCGGGCCGCGGTCCGCGGCCGGCACCTGCAGGTAGAGCGCGATGACGCCCACCAGCATGACCAGGCCGCCGGCCAGCGAGAACAGCAGGAACTTCACCGCCGCGTACCGGCGCTGCGGTCCCTGCCCGAACCCGCCGATGAGGAAGTAGGCGGGGATCAGCATGGCCTCGAACACCACGTAGAAGAGGAACACGTCGCGGGCCACGAAGACCGTCACCATGAACGCCTCGAGCAGCAGCACGGTCGCGAGGTAGCGGCGCAGCCGCACGTGGTCGCCGCCCTGCTCGCGCCAGGCCGCGAGGATCACCAGCGGCACGAGGCCCACCGACAGCGCGACGAGGAGCAGCCCCACGCCGTCGACGCCGACGGCGAAGCTGGCCCCGATCGGCGGGATCCACGAGTACGTCTCGGTGAGCTGGTGGGTCCCCGCGTCGCCGGTGTCGAAGGCCGCGAAGGCCCCGACCAGCAGGAGGACCTCGACCAGCGCGCCGACCAGCGCGACCGTGCGGGCGGCGCCCGCCCCGAACCGCCCGCCGGTCACCGGGCCGGCGGCCGGTCGGCCCCGGCCCACGCCCGTGAGGGCCGTCGCGGCCGCCGCCACCAGCGGCCACACGATGAGGACCGTGAGCCAGGGGAACCCTGTGGACATCGTCATGCGTCCCCGTCCTTCGTCGTCGACGTCTTCTTCGGCGTCATCGCCATCGCTCCCGCCATCCCGATCAGCTGGCCAGGACCCACACGACCAGCCCGACGACGCCGAGGCCGCCGAGCATCGTCGCCGCGTACGAGCGCACGTAGCCGTTCTGCATCCGCCGCAGCCGCGCGCCGAGGCGCCCGATGCCGCCCGCCAGGCCCAGCCAGCCGCCGTCGACCGCGGTGCGGTCCGAGTACACGAGCGCCCGGGTGAAGTACTGCCCCGGACGCATCACGAGCGACTCGTTGACGGCGTCCTGGTACAGGTCGACGCGCGCCGCCCGCACGACGGCGGGCGCCGGCGGGGGCTCGACCGGCACGGCGGCGACCACGTACTGGCGCCAGGCCAGCACGACGCCGAGCGCCACCAGCAGCAGCGTGAGCGTGATGAGCAGCCACACCGGCAGCACCGGCTCGTGGTGCTCCGCGTGCCCCGTGACCGGCTCCAGCCAGGTGACGAACCGGTCCCCGGCGTTGAGCACGAAGCCCAGCCCGAGCGACCCCACGGCGAGGACGATCATCGGCCACGTCATGAGGCGCGGCGACTCGTGCGGGTGCCGTACGGGGGCGCCGTCCGGGCCGGCCGCGTCGTCCGGGCGCCACCGGCGGCGCCCCAGGAACGTCATGAAGAACAGCCGCGACATGTAGTAGGCCGTGATGCCGGCGCCGAGCAGCGCCGCCATCCCGAACACCCACGGCTGCCAGCCCTCGCCGACGAACGCCGCCTCGATGATCTTGTCCTTGGAGTAGAAGCCGGAGAACGGCGGTACGCCCAGGATGGCGAGCCAGCCCAGGCCCATCGTGATCGCCGTGACCGGCAGCAGGCGGGCGAGCCCGCCGAAGCGGCGCATGTTCACGTCGTCGTCCATCCCGTGCATCACGGACCCGGCGCCGAGGAACAGCCCGGCCTTGAAGAAGCCGTGCGTGAGCAGGTGGAAGATCGCGAACGCGTACCCGACCGGCCCCAGGCCGGCGGCGAGCATCATGTAGCCGATCTGCGACATCGTCGACGCCGCGAGCGCCTTCTTGATGTCGTCCTTGGCGGTACCGACGATCGCCCCGAACAGCAGGGTCAGCGCGCCCACGATCGCGACGACGAGCTGCGCGTCCGGCGCCGCCTCGAGGATCGGACCCGAGCGCACCAGCAGGTAGACCCCGGCGGTCACCATCGTGGCCGCGTGGATCAGCGCGGACACCGGCGTCGGGCCCGCCATCGCGTCCCCGAGCCACGCCTGCAGCGGCAGCTGCGCGGACTTGCCGCACGCCGCCAGCAGGAGCATGAGGCCGATCGCCGTCATCACGCCCTGGCCGGCCGCCGTCGCACCCTCGCCCGCCGCCGGCAGCACCGTCGCGAAGTCCAAGGCGCCGAAGGTCGCGAGCAGCAGCATCATCGCGACGATGAGCCCCATGTCGCCGACCCGGTTCATGACGAACGCCTTCTTGCCCGCGACCGCGTTCTCCCGCTTGCCGTCCCAGAACCCGATGAGCAGGAACGACGCGAGGCCCACGCCCTCCCAGCCGACGAAGAGCAGCAGGTAGGAGTCCGCGAGCACCAGCAGCAGCATCGCGGCGACGAACAGGTTGAGGTACCCGAAGAACCGGCGACGGTCGACGTCGTGGTCCATGTAGGCCACCGAGTACACGTGGATCAGCGTGCCGACGAACGTCACGAGCATCACGAACGTCATCGACAGCGGGTCCACCTGGAACCCGAGATCCACGTGCAGGGGGCCGGCCTCGATCCAGGTGCCCACGGTGTGCGTGCCCACCCGCTGGTCGGCGGGGGTGCCGAGCATGTCGAGCAGCATCACCAGCCCGACGACGAACGTCGCCGCGCTGGCGAGCACGCCCAGCCAGTGCCCCCACCGGTCGGTGCGCCGGCCGGCGACCAGCAGCACGAGGGCGCCGATCATCGGGGTCGCGACCAGCCAGGGGGCCAGGGAGAGAGTCTCCATCGTCGTCTGCGTGTCCACAGGTCGCCTCTCAGCTGTGCAGCAGGTTGACGTCGTCGACCGAGGCCGACCGGCGGGAACGGAAGATCGTGATGATGATCGCGAGCCCCACCACGACCTCGGCCGCGGCGACCACCATGACGAAGAACGCGAGCACCTGGCCCGTCACGTCGCCGTGGATGCGCGCGAACGTCACGAACGCGAGGTTGGTGGCGTTGAGCATGAGCTCCACGCCCATGAACACCACGATGGCGTTGCGCCGCAGCAGCACCGTCGCCGCGCCGATCGCGAACAGGATCGCGGCCAGCCCCAGGTAGTGGGTGATCTCCATCAGCGCACCTCCCCAGCCTCGTCGTCGGTGGTCCCGTCCGGCGCGTCGGGCTCGTCCTCGGTGGTCCGCCCGGACGACGGCCCGACGCCGATGAGGCGCGAGTCGTCGCGGGCCACGAGCGTCTCCTCCTCGGCGAGCACCGCCGTGGCCGACCGCTCCTGCCCGCGGATGCGCAGCACGCGCGGCACGGAGTGCGGCAGCGGCTCGCCGTCGGGGCCGAGCGCCGGCGTGTCCATCGCGTTGTTCTGCGCGTAGACGCCGGGCGCCGGCAGGGGCGTGAGCGTGCGGCCCTGCGGCAGGGCGGCCACGCGCGCGGCCGCGAGGACGCGCTGCGTGGGCCGCACGCTGAGCCGGCGGCGGTGCGTGAGCACCAGGCCGGCCAGCGCGGCGGTGACCAGCAGGACGCCGACCACCTCCATCGCGAGGACGTAGTCGCCCAGCAGCACCCGGGCCAGGGCCACCGGGTTGGTGAGCTCCTCGGCCGCCGCCAGCCCGACGGCGGGCGGGAAGGTCGCCTGCGCGAGCACGCCGAGCAGCACCACGACCAGCCCGAGGCCGAGCAGCACCCCCAGCCAGCGCTGGCCCTTGATCGTCTCGGTGAGCGAGTCGGCGGAGTCGACGCCGACCAGCATCAACACGAACAGGAAGAGCATCATCACGGCGCCCGTGTAGACGACCACCTGTACGACGCCGAGGAACGGCGCCTCCTGCGCCACGTAGAGGATGGCCAGCCCGACCATCACGAACATGACGCACACCGCGGCGTGCACCGCCTTGCGGGCGAAAAGCAGCCCGAGCGCGGCGAGCACCATGAGCGGCGCGAGCACCCAGAACAGCGCGGCCTCCGCGCTCGACGCCGTCACCGCGGGCCGTCCGTCAGGTCGGGGGTGGGCAGCGTCGCGACGTGCCCGCCCTCGGCGGCCTGCCGGGTGGCGACGGCGGCCTTGGTGGCGCTGCCGCGCAGCCGGTGCCGGCGCGGGGTCGGGGGCGGTGCGTCCCCGTGCACCACGCGGGCGGCGGCATCCAGGGTCGGGTCGTCCGGCCGGTGCTCGCGCACCCAGTCGACCTGCTGCGCCGTCGGGGCGGTGACCTCGCCGCGGTAGTACTCGGTGTCCGTCGTGCCCTCGACCATCGGGTGCGGCGCGGCGAGCATCCCCTCGGCGAGCGGAGCGAGCAGGTCCTGCTTCTCGTAGATCATCCCTGCGCGGTCCGGTCCCGCGAGCTCGTAGTCGTTCGTCATCGTGAGCGCCCGGGTGGGGCACGCCTCGATGCACAGCCCGCAGAAGATGCAGCGCAGGTAGTTGATCTGGTAGACGCGCCCGTACCGCTCGCCGGGCGACAGGTGCGCGCCGTCGGGCAGCTCGGCGTTGTCCGCGCCCTCCACGTAGATCGCGTCCGCGGGGCACGCCCACGCGCACAGCTCGCAGCCGATGCACTTCTCCAGCCCGTCCGCGTAGCGGTTGAGCTGGTGGCGCCCGTGGTAGCGGCGCTGCGGCGCCGTCTTCTTGCGCGGGTACTGCTCCGTCACCGTGGGCCGGAACATCGACGAGAACGTCACGCCGAACCCGGCCACCGGGGCGAACAGCTCCCCCAGCGGCCCCTTGGACGGGCGCAGCGGCTCGTACGGCTTGTCGGTCATCGCGTCTCCTCGGATCGGTCGACGGCGGGGTCGGCGGCCTGCATCACGTGCCGGCGCGCGCGGGGCGACGGCGGCAGGGCCTGGCCGGGCAGCGGCGGCACGGGGAACCCGTCGGCGAAGGCGTCGAAGTCGCCGGCCGGACGGCGCGCGTCCCCCGGTGGTCCGGAACCGGCTGCGGCCTTCGTCTTCCGGTCGGGCCACAGCCACAGGGCGGCGATGACGACCACGGCCGCGACGGCGACGCCGGTGATGAGCTGGGTGCGGGTGACACCCGCCAGACCGAGGTACTGGAACACGCTCAGCACCACGACCCAGACCAGCGCGACCGGGATGAGCACCTTCCAGCCGAACGACATGAACTGGTCGTAGCGCAGCCGCAGCAGCGTGCCGCGCACCCAGACGAACACGAACATGACGAGCCAGAGCTTCACGAGGAACCACAGCACCGGCCACCAGCCGGTGTTGAACATCCCGTCGTTGATCGCCGACAGCGGCCACGGCGCCCGCCAGCCGCCGAGGAACAGCGTGGTGGCGACCGCGGAGACGTTGAGCATGTTGATGTACTCCGCCAGGAAGAACCAGGCGAACTTCATCGAGCTGTACTCGGTCATGTAGCCGGAGACGAGCTCGCCCTCTGCCTCCGGCAGGTCGAACGGGAGCCGGTTGGTCTCGCCGATCATCGAGATGACGTAGACGACGAACGCGGGCAGCAGCGGCAGGAACCACCAGATGCTCGTCTGCGAGGCCACGATCTGGGAGGTCGACATCGACCCGGCCATGATGAACACGCTGACCAGCGAGAGCCCCATGGCGAGCTCGTACGAGATCACCTGGGCCGTCGACCGCACCGACCCGAGCAACGGGTACGTCGAGCCCGACGACCAGCCGCCCAGCACGATGCCGTAGACGCCCATCGACGCGCAGGCCAGCACGTAGAGGACGGCCACCGGGAAGTCGGTGAGCTGCGCGGGCGTCGTGTAGTCGGTGAACGGGATCGTCACCTCGGGGCCGAACGGGATCACCGCGAAGACCAGCAGCGCGCAGAACACGGAGATCATCGGCGCCAGCAGGTACACGATCCGGTCCGCCCGGGTGACGTTCACGTCCTCCTTGAGCAGCAGCTTCATCGCGTCCGCGAGCGACTGCAGCAGGCCGAACGGGCCGTGCCAGTTGGGGCCGGGGCGCACCTGCATGCGCGCCACGACCTTGCGCTCGAACCAGATCGCGAAGAGCACGCTGGTCAGCAGGAAGACGACGATGAGCACCGCCTTGATCAGCGACACCCACAACCAGTCGTTGCTGAAGTCGGACGCGACGCCGGGGATCATGCGGTCCCTCCCTGTGCCTTCTCGTCGGTCGAGCCCGGGACCCCGCCGGCGGCGACCGCCTCCGGCGGGCCGATGCGGACGAGGTCGCCCGGCGCGGCACCGAGCGAGTCGTGCACGCGGCAGCCGCGCGACGCGAGCGGCAGCCACACCACGTGGTCGACCATCTCCGTGATGGCGACGGGCACGGTGACCGACCCGCGGTCGGTCGACACCGTCACCCGGTCGCCGTCGTACACGTCGACGGCGGCCGCCGTGGCCGCGGACATCCGCGCCACGGGCCGCTTGGCCGTGCCGGCGAGGAACTGCTCGCCGTCCTGCAGGGCGCCGTCGTCGAGCAGCAGGTGCCAGCTCGCCAGCACCGCGGACCCGGTCGGCACCGCGGGCGGCTCGACCGGCTCCTCCTCCGGTGCCGGCACGCGCGCCCCGCCCCAGGCCGGCAGTGCCGCGATCGCGCGGTGCGCGTCGAGCGGGGTGCCCGCGCCGAGCGCGACGCCGGCCTGGTCGGCCAGCGCGTCGAGCACGCGGTGATCGGGCAGCGCCGACGACTCCAGCGCCTGGCCGAACGCGCGGACGCGGCCCTCCCAGTTCCAGTACGACCCCGCCCTCTCGACGGGCGGAGCGACGGGGAGCACGACGTCGGCCAGCTCGGTGACCTCCGAGCGACGGACCTCGAGCGAGACCACGAAGCCCGCGGCCTCGAGCGCGCGCCGGGCGTGCGCCGGGTCGGGCAGGTCGGCGAGCTCGACGCCGCCGACGAGGGCGCCGCCGAGCTGGCCGACCGAGAGCGCGTCGAGGATCTCCGCGACGTCGCGCCCCGGCGCGGCCGGCAGGGCGTCGACGTCGACGCCCCAGGCCGCGGCCACCTCGGCACGGGCGGCGGGGTCGGTGAGCGGGCGACCGCCGGGCAGCAGCCCGGGCAGCAGGCCCGCCTCGACGCCGCCGCGCTCCCCCGCGCGCCGCGGGATCCAGGCGACGCGCGCGCCGGTGGCCTCCGCGAGCCGGAGCACGGCCCCGTAGGCACCGGGCGCCGACGCGAGCCGCTCGCCCAGGAGGATCAGCGCGCCGTCGGCCGCGAGCCCGTCGGCGACGGCGCCCAGCGTGGCGGCGTCGGAGCCGGCGGGCACGAGCCCGCCGCCGGCCCGGGTCGCGAGGATGCCCAGCCACTCCGCCTCGGTGCCGGGAGCCGCGGGCAGCAGCTCGCCGTCGAGCCGGGCCAGGCCGCGGCTCGCGAACGGCGCCACCGACCAGACCTTCGTGCCGTGGGAGCGCACCCCCTTGCGCAGCCGCAGGAAGGTGACGCCGGCCTCCTCCTCGGCCTCGAGGCCCGCCAGCAGCACGGCCGGGGCGGCCTCGACGTCGCCGAACGTCACGCCGACGCCGGTGCCTGCCACCGCGTGGCCCAGGAACGCCGTCTCCTCCGCCGAGCCCACGCGGGCCCGCTGGTCGACGTCGTCCGTGCCGAGCACCGTGCGCGCGAACCTCGACCAGGCGAACGCGTCCTCGACGGTCAGCCGGCCGCCGGGCAGCACCCCGACGCCACCGGCCGCGCGGGCGGCGGCCAGGCCCTCGGCGGCGAGCTCGAGCGCCTCGACCCACGACGCGGGCCGCAGCTCGCCGCGCGACACGACGGCGCCGTGCGCGTCGAGCACCCGGTCGCGCACCAGCGGGACGGTGAGCCGGTCCGGCGCCGCCTGCCACGTGAACGCGAAGCGGTCCTTGTCGGTGATCCACTCCTCGTTGACCGCCGGGTCCTCCCCCGACAGCCGCCGCAGCACCACACCGCGCCGGTGGTCGACGCGGATCGCGGAGCCGCACGAGTCGTGCTCGGAGATCCCCGGCGTCGACACCAGGTCGAAGGGCCGGGACCGGAACCGGTAGGCGGCGCCCGTGAGCGCGCCCACCGGGCAGATCTGCACGGTGTTGCCGGAGAAGTAGGACGCGAACGGCTGCCCCCCTGCCGTCGTGGCCGACGAGCCGAACGTCTCCTCCGCCGGCTCGCCGGGCGGGGGCGTGAAGTCGAGCACCGTCTCGTCGAACCGGCCGATCTGCTGGTGCGCGCCGCGCTCCTGGAGCGCGATGAACGCGTCGCCGGCGATCTCGTCGCTGAACCGGGTGCAGCGCTGGCACAGCACGCAGCGCTCGCGGTCCAGCAGGATCTCGGTGGACACGGCGATGGGCTTGGGGAACGTGCGCTTGACGTCCTCGAACCGGGTCTCGGCGCGCCCGTTGCTCATCGCCTGGTTCTGCAGGGGGCACTCGCCGCCCTTGTCGCACACCGGGCAGTCGAGCGGGTGGTTCATGAGCAGCAGCTCCATGACCCCGTGCTGCGCCTTGTCGGCGACGGGCGACGTGCGCTGCGTCTTGACGACCATGCCGGGCGTGACCGTCATCGTGCACGACGCCTGCGGCTTCGGCATGGGCCGCACGTTGCCCTCGCGGTCGGGCATCGCGACCTCGACCAGGCACTGCCGGCACGCGCCCGCGGGCTCGAGCAGCGGGTGGTCGCAGAACCGCGGGATCTGGATGCCCACCTGCTCGGCCGCGCGGATGATCAGCGTGCCCTTCGGCACCGTCACCTCGACCTCGTCGATGGTGAGCGTGACCGTCTCCACCGGGGGCGCGGCCGCGGTGGACTTGTCCGTGGTCGCCGTCATCAGTGACCTCCCGCCCCGGCGAGCGCCGGTGCCTGCTTGGGGGTGTACGGGAACAGGGCGCTGGCGCTCGGGTCGAAGGGGCACCCGTGGCCGTCGATGTGCGCCTGGTACTCGTCGCGGAAGAGCTGGATGCTCGACGTCACGGGCGACGTCGCGCCGTCGCCGAGGGCGCAGAACGCGCGGCCGAGGATGTTGTCGCACAGGTCGAGCAGGAGGTCGACGTCGCGCTCCTCACCCTGGCCGGCCTCGATGCGGTGCAGCACCTGCTTGAGCCAGTAGGTGCCCTCGCGGCACGGCGTGCACTTGCCGCACGACTCGTGCGCGTAGAAGTCGGTCCACCGGCTCACCGCGCGCACCACGCACGTCGTGTCGTCGAAGAGCTGCAGGGCGCGGGTGCCGAGCATGGATCCGGCGGCCCCGACGGACTCGTAGTCGAGCGGGGTGTCGAGGTGGTCTGCCGTGAACAGCGGCGTCGACGAGCCACCGGGGGTCCAGAACTTCAGCTCGTGCCCGGCGCGCATCCCGCCGGCCAGGTCGAGCAGCTCGCGCAGCGTGATGCCGAGCGGCGCCTCGTACTGCCCCGGCCGGGTGACGTGCCCGGACAGGGAGAACAGGCCGTGACCCTGCGACTTCGCGGTGCCCATGCCGGCGAACCAGTCGGCGCCGCGCGCGACGATGCCCGGGACCGACGCGATGGACTCGACGTTGTTCACCACCGTGGGCCGCGCGTACAGGCCCGCGACGGCGGGGAACGGCGGCTTGAGGCGCGGCTGGCCGCGCTTGCCCTCGAGGGAGTCGAGCAGCGCCGTCTCCTCGCCGCAGATGTAGGCGCCGGCGCCGGCGTGCACGGTGACGTCCAGGTCGAAGCCGGAGCCGAGCACGTCCTTGCCGAGGAACCCGGCGTCGTACGCCTCCTGCACCGCGGCCATCAGCCGCCGGTACACGTGCAGCACCTCCCCGCGCACGTACACGAACGCGTGGTGGCAGCCGATCGCAAAGCTGGTGATCGCGATGCCCTCCACCAGGTGCTGCGGGCTCGCGAGCATGAGCGGGATGTCCTTGCACGTGCCGGGCTCGGACTCGTCCGCGTTGACCACGAGGTAGCGCGGGCCGCCGTCCGGCGGGGGCAGGAAGCCCCACTTCATGCCGGTCGGGAAGCCGGCGCCGCCGCGGCCGCGCAGCCCGGAGTCCTTGACCGCCTGCACGAGGTCCGCGGGCTCCATCGTCAGGGCCTTGCGCAGCCCGGCGTACCCGCCGGCCGCCTCGTACGAGGCCAGCTTCCACGACCGGTCGGCGTCCCACGTGTCCGTGAGCACCGGCATGAGGTCAGTCATCGCTGCCACCCTTCTCCGGCTCGGGGTTCGCGTCGCCGCCCGACGGCGAGCGGCCGGGGCTCTCGTCCCCCGGCGCGGCAGGCTTGCGCTCAGCGCTCGACTGGGCCGTGCCCGTCTCGGGCGGCACCTCGGCGGCGGCGCCCGTCGTCCCCTCCCGTGGTGCGGGCTCTGCCGGTTCCCCGCCGTCGACGGCGGCCGCGGCGCGCGCCAGGCGCAGGCCCGCGAGCGTCGGCTCCCCCGCCCCCACGCCCTCGTCGGCACGGCCGTCGGTGAACCCCGCGAGCACGCGGCTCATCTGCTTGAAGCCGCACACCGACGACGCGCCGCGCGTGGGCGCCACCTCCTCGCCCGCCCGCAGGCGGTCGGCGAGGTCCGTGGCCGACTCCGGCGTCTGGTTGTCGAAGAACTCCCAGTTGACCATCACGACCGGCGCGTAGTCGCAGGCCGCGTTGCACTCGACGCGCTCGAGCGTGATCGCGCCGTCGTCGGTGGTCTCGTCGTGCCCGACGCCGAGGTGCTCGCTCAGCTCGTCGAAGATGGCGTCGCCGCCCATCACCGCGCACAGCGTGTTGGTGCACACGCCCACGGTGTAGGTGCCGTTGGGGTGCCGCTTGTACTGGGTGTAGAAGGTGGCGACGGCGCTCACCTCGGCGGGCGTCATCCCGAGCTGCTCGGCGCAGAACAGGATGCCGTCGCGGCTCACGTACCCGTCCACCGACTGCACCAGGTGCAGCATCGGCAGCAGCCCGGAGCGCGGGTCCGGGTAGCGCGCCTTGATGGCCGCCGCGTCGGCACCGAGCGACGCGAGCGTGTCGGCGTCGTACCGCGTGGCCGAGCGGGCGCTCGTGGGTTCTGCCGTCATCGGTCGACCCCTCCCAGCACGGGGTCCAGGGACGCGACGGCGACGACGACGTCGGCCACCTGGCCGCCCTCGCACATCACCGACACGGCCTGGAGGTTGTTGAACGACGGGTCGCGGAAGTGCGCCCGGTACGGCTTGGTGCCGCCGTCGGACACCGCGTGCACGCCCAGCTCGCCGCGCGGGTGCTCGACGGTCTGCCACGCCTGCCCGGCCGGCACCCGGAAGCCCTCGGTGACGAGCTTGAAGTGGTGGATCAGGGCCTCCATCGAGGTGCCCATGATCTGGCGGATGTGGTCGAGCGAGTTGCCCTGCCCGTCGGCGCCGATCGCGAGCTGCGCCGGCCACGCGATCTTCTTGTCCGCCACCATGACCGGCGCCCCCGACGTCGCCTCGAGCCGGGTGAGGGCCTGCTCCACGATGCGCAGCGACTGGTAGCACTCCTCCAGGCGCAGCACCACGCGGGAGTAGCAGTCCGCGTCGGTCGACGTCGGGACGTCGAAGTCGTACGTCTCGTACCCGGAGTACGGGAACGCCTTGCGCACGTCGTAGGGCAGCCCGGTGGAGCGCAGCACCGGCCCGGTGACGCCCAGAGCCATGCAGCCGGCCAGGTTGAGCACGCCGACGTCGGTGAGCCGCGCCTTGAAGATCGGGTTGGCGAGCATGAGGTCGCCGAGCTGGCCCAGGTAGTGGCGGACCTTCGGCAGCGCCGCCCGCACCTGGTCCTCGAACCCCTCGGGCACGTCCTGCGCGACGCCGCCCGGCCGCACGTACGCGTGGTTCATGCGCAGCCCGGTGACGGCCTCGAACAGCCGGAGGATCTCCTCCCGCGCCGTGAAGCCGATCGTCATGACCGTCGTCGCGCCCATCTCGTTGCCGCCCGTGCCCAGGCAGACGAGATGGGACGCCACCCGGTTGAGCTCCATCATCAGGACCCGGATGATCGACGCCCGCTCCGGCACGTCGTCCGTGACGCCGAGCAGCCTCTCGGTCGCGAGGCAGTACGCCGTCTCCTGGAACAGCGGCGCCAGGTAGTCCATCCGGGTGCAGAACGTGGTGCCCTGCGTCCAGGTGCGGAACTCCATGTTCTTCTCGATGCCGGTGTGCAGGTAGCCGATGCCGCAGCGGGCCTCGGTGACCGTCTCGCCGTCGATCTCCAGCATCAGGCGCAGCACCCCGTGCGTGGACGGGTGCTGCGGCCCCATGTTGACGACGATGCGTTCCTCGCCCACGGCCTCGCGGGCGATCTCGTCCCAGTCGCCGCCGGAGGCCTCGAACCCGGGGATGCCGGGGTCGAACTCGTCGGCGGTCGGCGGTCGGGTGGCGTGCGGTGCGCCCGTGGTTGTCACGAGTACGACCTCCTGGTGTCCGGCGGCGGCACGGTGGCGCCCTTGTACTCCACGGGGATGCCGCCGAGCGGGTAGTCCTTGCGCTGCGGGTGGCCCGGCCAGTCGTCGGGCATCTCGATGCGCGCCAGTCCCGGGTGGTCGTCGAAGACGATCCCGAAGAAGTCCCAGGTCTCGCGCTCGTGCCAGTCGTTGGTGGGGTACAGCGACGTGGTGGACGGGATGTGCGGGTCGGCGTCGGGCACCGACACCTCGAGCCGCACGCGGCGGCCGTGCGTCACGGAGGTGAGGTGGTAGACGGCGTGCAGCTCGCGGCCGGTGTCGTCGGGGTAGTGCACGCCCGAGACGCCGAGGCTGAGCTCGAACCGCAGGTCCTGGTCGTCGCGCAGCACCCGGCAGACGGCGAGCAGGTGCTCGCGCGCCACGTCCAGCGTGAGCTCGGCGTGCGGGCTCGGGGGGTCGGTGTGCGGGTCGACGACGACGCGCTCCACGGCGGCGTCGAACGCGACGCCCTGCTCGCCGAGCACCTCGGCCAGCACGTCCACGGCCTCGTCGAACCAGCCGCCGTACGGCCGCGTCGCGGCGCCGGGCATCGCGACCGGCTGCACCAGGCCGCCGTACCCGGACGTGTCGCCCGAGCCGTGGACGCCGAACATGCCGCGCCGCACCTCGACGACCTCCGGTCCGCGGCCGCCACGGCCGGCCTGCTCGCTGCCCGCCACCAGCTCCCCGGAGCGGGGCCCGAGCACCTCCTCCGGCTGCGGGACGGGCTTGTCCGCCGCGCCGCCCGCCGTCGTGCCGTCCGTCATCGCAGCAGCCCCTTGAGCTCGAACGTCGGGGTGGCCTCGAGCGCCGCCGCCTCGGCGGCCGCGGCCGCCTCCTTGCGGTTCACGCCCAGCGGCGAGTCCTGGATGTGCTGGTGCAGCGCGAGGATCGCGTTGATGAGCATCTCCGGGCGCGGCGGGCAGCCGGGCAGGTACACGTCGACCGGCACGATGTGGTCGACGCCCTGCACGATCGCGTAGTTGTTGAACATGCCGCCGCTGGACGCGCACACGCCCATCGACAGCACCCACTTGGGCTCGCTCATCTGGTCGTAGACCTGCCGCACGACGGGCGCCATCTTCTGGCTCACCCGGCCCGCGACGATCATGAGGTCCGCCTGCCGCGGCGACGCCCGGAAGACCTCCATGCCGAACCGCGACAGGTCGAACCGCGACGCGCCGGCCGCCATCATCTCGATGGCGCAGCACGCCAGTCCGAACGTCACCGGCCACACGGACGCCTTGCGCAGGTAGCCCGCCAGGTCCTCGATCGTCGTCAGCAGGAAGCCCGACGGAGCCTCTTCCAGGCCCATGACCCCTCCCCTTCGTGAACATCGGCGTGAGGATCCTCGGCGCCGATGCCGTCCGTAGTGCCGTGTCGTGCTGGGTGGTGCAGGTCGTGCAGGTCGTGCAGGTCGTGCGTCAGACCCAGGTGAGGCCGCCGCGCCGCCACTCGTAGACGAACGGCACGGTGATGAGGGCGAGGAACGTGAGCATCGCGACGAGGCCGAAGCCGGCCAGCACCGCGAAGTCCACGGCCCACGGGTAGAGGAAGACCACCTCGATGTCGAAGACGATGAACGTCATCGCCACCAGGTAGTACTTGACCGGCAGGCGACCGCCCCCGACCGCGTGCGGCGTCGGCTCGATGCCGCACTCGTAGGCGTCGAGCTTGGCCCGGTTGTAGCGCTTGGGCCCGATGACGGCGCTCGCCGCCACGCCGCCCACGGCGAGCACCAGGGCCACGCCCATGAGCATGAGGACCGGCACGTACGGGTTCGTCATCGCGTCACCACCTGCATCTCGACCACTCCCTTGTGCTCGTGTGCGCTCATGCCGCCGGGACCACCCTCGTGAGCCCCGCGATGACCCGGTCCACCCAGTCACCGCCGCGCGGCTCGTAGCAGTCGGACAGCAGCTTGAGCACGAACCGCATGACCACCGGCCGCGGCAGCCCGTACCGCACGCAGATCCGCATGATCTGCGGGTGCTCGATGAGCCGCACGAACCAGCGGCCCAGCGTGTAGTAGCCGCCCAGGTCGGCCCACATCCGGTCCGCATAGGACGCGAGCGTCCGCTCGCGGGCGTCGTCCGTGGCGCGGGTGCGCGCCTGGGCGATCGCGTCGGCCGCGACCCGCCCCGCCTGCAGGGCGTAGGCGATGCCCTCGCCGTTGAACGGGCTGACCATGCCGGCCGCGTCGCCCACCAGCACCGCGCCGTCGCGGTAGAGCGGGCTGCGGTTGAAGCCCATCGGCAGCGCGGCGCCGCGGACCGGCCCCACCTGGTTCTCCGGGGTGAACCCCCACTCGGCCGGAGCGTTGCGCATCCAGGCCTGGATCATGCCCTTGTAGTCATGGCCGCTCGCCGACTGGCGGGCCGGCGTGGAGCTGACCGAGCCGAGGCCCACGTTGGCGGTGCCGTCGCCGAGCGCGAAGATCCAGCCGTAGCCGGGCAGCAGGTTCGAGGCGCCGGGCGCGCCGTCCCACAGCTCGAGGTGCGACTCCATCCACGCGTCCTCGTGCCGCGACGTGCCCACCGTGCGGAAGTACGTGCGCACCGCCGTGCCGAGCGGGCGGTCGTCGCGCCGGGTGAGGCCGAGGCCCGTCGCGAAGCGGGAGGAGACGCCGTCGGCCGCGACCACGACGGGCGCCCGGTAGGTGACCTCCGCCCCGTCGGCGCGGCCGTCGCCGTCGAGGGGCTGGGTGCGCACGCCGACGACGCGGCCGTCGCGCTCGTCGAGCACGGGCCCGGTCACCTTGGTGCGCTCGAGCAGCTTGGCGCCGCCCGCCTGCGCGTGCTGCGCCAGCCGGTGGTCCAGCGACATGCGCGAGCGCGCCATGCCGTAGCCGGGGAACGAGTCGAGGTCCGGCCAGGGCAGCTCCCACGACCGGGCGCCGGCGACCACGCGCAGGCCCTCGTTGCGGATCCAGCCGTCCTCCGCGCGGGTGCCGAGCCCCATGCGGGCCAGCTCGCCGACGGCGCGGGGCGTCAGCCCGTCGCCGCAGACCTTGTCGCGGGGGAAGGAGGCCTTGTCGAGCAGGAGGACGTCGAGGCCCGCGGCCGCGCACCAGTGGGCCGTGGACGAACCGGCCGGGCCGGCGCCCACGACGATGACGTCGGCGTCGTCGACGCGACCTGACCGCACGTGCTCACCTCGCTCCCTCGAGCGCCCCGGCGACGGTGCCGGAGTCGATTTGTGAACCCCATCACAACTCTTGCGAGCACTCTAGTCACGTTCTGGCGGCGCTGTGTAGGAAGGTAACCCTTCCTTGGCTGCATGACGCTCCGCGGCGTCGCGGGACGGCGCGTCCCCGCAGGTCCGGCAGGGTGCCGGCGTCGGCATGTCGCGGGGTGCGTACGACGGCGGTCGCGCCTACGGTCGTGCGCACGACCCACGACCCGGCCACCAGCGGCCACCATCCGCACGACCATGAGGAGGCGCGACATGAAGGCAGGACCGGCATTCGTCGTCGGCGCGGCGCTCGGCTACCTGCTCGGCACCGAGAAGGGCCGGCAGCAGCTCGACAAGGCCAAGGACTGGGCGACCGAGACCTGGAAGGACCCGCGCGTGCAGGCCAAGGTCTCGGACGTCACGAGCAGCGTGACCGAGTTCGCCAAGGAGCAGGGCGGCGCCCTCAAGGACCGCACCGCCGGCGGCTCACCCAGCTGACCACGACCTGTTCGGCAGCGGGTGGATCAGTTCGGCACCGTCACGTGCCGAACCGATCCACCCGCTGCCGAACAGATGCGGACCGCCGGTGCGGGGTCAGCGGACGCCCGAGACCTCCGCCTCGTCGAGGTCGGCGCCGTAGCGCTCCTTCTCGATCTCCTTGAGGCTCTTGCCCGCGGTGTCGGGCGTCCAGACGACGCCGATCACCAGCGAGGCGACCAGCAGCGCGACCATGATCCCGCCCACGAAGGGCACACCCTGCTCGGCGAGCATCGTCGGGAACAGGTAGCTCAGCAGGCCCACCGCGATGCGGGCGACGAAGAACAGCACGCCCTGCGCCGACGCGCGGTACGCCGTCGCGAAGAGCTCGGCCGTCCACAGCGCGTAGAACGCCTGGGCGCCGATGCCGGCCGACACGCCCCACAGGACGGCGTACGCGATGAGCAGCGGCATCGAGACGTGCGGCACGAAGGCGAGGATCATCCACGCCGCGACGGCCATCACGGCACCGATGCCGTAGAGCAGGCGGCGGCTCACCCGGTCGCCGTACTTCATGAAGCCCCAGAAGGTGGCCGCCGACGTCAGGCCCCAGACCAGCACCTGCAGCAGGTTCTGCGCGACGGCGCTCTCGACGCCGGCCGTCTGGTAGACGCGCGGCATGAAGATGCCGGCCTGCCCGGCCACCGTGTTCCACAGGGCGTAGACGCCCACGAGGAACACCAGCGCCTTGACGTTCTGCGGGTGCGAGACCAGCTCGCGGAAGCCGCGGCGCTTGCGGCCGAGGGCGACCTGCTTGGCGTTGGACTCCTTCCAGACGTCCGACTCCGCCAGCCCGCGCCGCACCCACCACGTGACGAACGCGATGACGAACAGGTGCGCGAAGATGATGCGGCTGCCGAGCAGGCCGAGGGGGACCAGCGCCGTCGCGAGCACGAAGCCGACGAACGGGCCGAGCGACCAGGCGAGCTGGGCGGTGCCGACGTGCCTGGCCCGCTGGTCGTCGGGCGCCTCCTCCGCGATGTACGTCCACGCGACGGGCACGCCCGCGCCGACGGCGATGCCGGTGAGCACGATGCCGACGAACAGCATCCACGGGGCGCCGGCGAACACGATGAACGCCGTGCCGAGCATGTAGAGCAGCAGGTCGTAGGTGTAGATGAACTTGCGCCCGTAGCGGTCGCCGAGCGGGCCGCCGATCATGGCGCCCACCGCCGCGCCGAACGCGTTGGCGCTCAGGGCCGCGGCGAGCCCGACGGCGAGGTTGCTCAGCCCGAAGTGCTCCTGCCAGAGCGTGAGGCTGGTGGCGAGCGCGATGATCGAGCCCGCCTCGATGTAGTTGGACATCGCGACCGCGACCGTCGCCCGGTAGCCGTGCAGACGGGCGCCGCCGCCCGCCGTCGCGCCGTGTGGTGTCGTCATCGACCGTGCCTTCCCTGCGTGTACGTCGTCGTGCCGATCGTCTTTGAATCGTTTCAGGATCGGATCGACGATACGCCGGGGCACTCGCGGGCGTCAAAGAGCCAGGCCCGGACCGCTCGGCGCGGCACTTCGCGCTCGCGGCGGCAGTTCGAACTGCCGCCCTCGGCCCGAACTGCCGCCGTGAGCGGCGGACGAGGTCAGGCCGGGCGGACGGCCCGGTGCAGCGCCACGATGCCGCCGGTGAGGTTGCGGTACGACACGCGGTCCCAGCCGGCGTCGAGGAGCCGGCGGCCGAGGGCGGCCTGGTCGGGCCAGCTCCGGATGGACTCGGCGAGGTAGTCGTACGACCCGCGATCGCGCGTCACGGCGCCCGCCACCACCGGCAGCGCGCGCATCAGGTACTCCATGTACACCGTGCGGAACGGCGCCCACGTCGGCGTCGAGAACTCGCAGATCACCACCCGACCGCCGGGCCGCACGACGCGCAGCATCTCGCGCAGCGCGGCGTCGGTGTCGACCACGTTGCGCAGCCCGAAGCTGATCGTCACGGCGTCGAACGCGCCGTCAGCGAACGGCAGCCGGGTCGCGTCGCCCGCGACGAAGGGCAGGTCCGGGCGGCGCTCCTTGCCCACGGCCAGCATGCCGAGGCTGAAGTCGGACGGCACGACCAGCGCGCCGTCGGCGGCGAACGGCTCGCTCGACGTGCCGGTGCCGGCCGCGAGATCGAGCACCCGCTCGCCGGGGACGGCCGCGACGGCGTCCACCACCGCGCGGCGCCAGCGCCGGTCCTGCCCGAGCGAGACGAGGTCGTTGACGAGGTCGTAGCGCTTGGCGATCCCGTCGAACATCGACGCGACCTCGGCGGGCTGCTTCTCCAGGCTGGCGCGGGACATGGACGTCATGCTCCCACGCACGGCAGCACGCGCCGAGGCCCGCACCGTTGACGGTGCGAGCGACGCTCGCCTACCGTCGGCCGCAGAGGACGGCGCGGTGCCGTCGCTCCCTGGATCGGCAGACAGGACCACTGAGCCGGCGCGACGCGGCGCCGCTCCCCCGGTGCCGCCGCCATGGAGGCACCGATGAGCACCTGGATCAAGAACCCGCTGGCCGTCTTCACCGCCGACGACGCACCCGGGGCGCCCGACGCGCGCGGCGGCGTCGTCGTCACGGACGGCGTGGTCACCGAGCTGGTCGCGGCGGGGGCGAGCCCGTCGACCCTGGTCGACGAGACGTTCGACGCGTCCGAGCACGTGGTCACGCCGGGCCTGATCAACACGCACCACCACTTCTACCAGACCCTCACGCGCGCCTGGGGGCCGGTCGCCGACGCCGAGCTCTTCCCCTGGCTGACCACGCTCTACCCGGTCTGGGCGCGCCTCACACCCCGCGCCCACGAGCTCGCGACGAAGGTCGCGCTGACCGAGCTGCTGCTGTCCGGCTGCACGACGGCGGCGGACCACCACTACGTGTTCCCGGCCGGGCTGGACGACGCGATCGACATCCAGGTCGCGGCGGTCCGCGAGCTCGGGATGCGCGCCACGCTGACGCGGGGGTCCATGACGCTCGGCACGGACGACGGCGGCCTCCCGCCGCAGTCGGTGGTGCAGGACCCGGACACGATCCTGGCCGACTCCGAGCGGCTGATCTCCACGTACCACGAGCGCGGTGCCGGGGCCCGGATCCAGATCGCGCTGGCGCCCTGCTCGCCGTTCTCCGTGACGACCCAGAACATGCGCGACACCGCCGAGCTGGCGGAGCGGCACGACGTGCGTCTGCACACCCACCTGGCCGAGACGATCGACGAGGAGGACTTCCTGCGCGAGAAGTTCGGCATGCGCACCGTGGACTACCTCGAGTCGGTCGGCTGGCTCACCGACCGGGCCTGGCTGGGCCACGGCATCCACTTCGACGACGCCGAGATCGCCCGCCTCGGGGCGGCCGGCACGGGCGTGGCGCACTGCCCGACGTCGAACATGCGGCTCGCGTCCGGCATCGCGCGCGTGGTGGAGCTGGAGGACGCCGGCGCACCCGTGGGCCTCGGCGTGGACGGCTCGGCGTCGAACGACGCGTCGACGATGCTGCCCGAGGCCCGCCAGGCCCTGTACCTGCAGCGGCTCAAGTACGGCGCCTCGGTGCCGGTGGCGCGCGCCCTCGGCTGGGCGACGCGCGGCTCGGCCCGCGTGCTGGGCCGCGACGACCTGGGCGTGCTGGCCGTCGGCAAGCAGGCCGACCTCGCGCTGTGGCGGCTCGACGAGCCCCGCTTCTCCGGCTCGCACGACCCGGTCGCCGCCCTGCTGCTGTGCGGCGCGGACCGCGCCGACCGGGTGATGGTCGGCGGCGAGTGGCGTGTCGTCGACGGCGCGGTGGTCGGCCTCGACCTGCCCGCGCTGCTGGCCGAGCACCGCGAGGCGGCACGCCGGCTCGTCGCGGGCTGACACCGCGGCGGGTCCCAGATCCACCCCCCGGAAGGGGTTGACACAGATCACACTTGCCGGTCGAATAGTGGAAGGCTTCTTCCGCACACCGGAAGATATGGCCATCGATAGCGAACGAGGAGGTCCGCTATGTCACGGTCCGCATCCCCCCGGGCGGCGGCGACCAGCCCCGCCCGCCCCGAGGACGAGCGCCTGCCGCTCGGCGCCACCATCGGGTACGGCTTCCAGCACGTCCTCACGATGTACGGCGGCATCATCGCCCCGCCGCTCATCGTGGGTGGGGCCGCCGGCCTCACCTCGGCGGAGATCGGCACGCTCATCGCCGCGTCGCTCTTCATGGGCGGTCTCGCGACGATCCTGCAGACCGTCGGGATCAAGTTCTTCGGCTCCCAGCTGCCGCTGGTGCAGGGCGTGTCGTTCGCCGGCGTCTCGACCATGGTCGCGATCGTCGGGGGCGGCGGCGGGATCCCCGCCGTCCTCGGCGCGGTGCTCGTCGCCTCGGCGATCGGGTTCCTCATCACGCCGTTCTTCGCCCAGATCATCCGGTTCTTCCCGCCCGTGGTCACCGGCGTCGTCATCACGACGATCGGACTGACCCTCATGCCGGTGGCGGCGAACTGGGCGATGGGCGGCAACGCCGAGGCGCCCGACTACGGCTCCACGAGCAACATCGGGCTGGCGTTCCTCACGTTCGCGATCGTCGTCCTGCTGTCCAAGGTGGGCTCCGGCGTCATCTCACGACTGTCGATCCTCATCGCGATCGTGGCCGGCACGCTGATCGCCCTCGCGCTCGGCATGGCGGACTTCGCCGGCGTCGGCGAGGGCCCGGTGGTCGCGTTCCCGATGCCGTTCAGCTTCGGCGCCCCGACGTTCGAGGTCGCGGCGATCGTCTCGATGCTCATCGTCATCCTCGTGACCCTCACGGAGACGACGGCGGACATCATCGCCGTCGGCGAGATCGTCGGCACCAAGGTGGACCGCAAGCGCATCGCCAACGGCCTGCGCGCCGACATGGCGTCGTCGGTCGTCTCGCCGGTCTTCGGCTCCTTCACGCAGTCGGCGTTCGCCCAGAACGTGGGCCTGGTCGCGATCACCGGGGTGAAGTCCCGCTTCGTGGTCACCGCCGGCGGCGGCATCCTCGTGGTCCTGGGCCTGCTGCCCGTGCTGGGCCGCGTCGTGGCCGCCGTCCCGACGCCCGTGCTCGGCGGCGCCGGCGTGGTGCTCTTCGGCTCCGTGGCGGCGTCGGGCATCCGCACGCTCGCCAAGGTCGACTACAAGAACTCGATGAACCTCATCATCGTGGCCGCGTCGATCTCGTTCGGCATGATCCCGATCGCCAAGCCCGACTTCTACGACCAGTTCCCCACGTGGTTCGGCACCATCTTCCACTCGGGGATCAGCTCGGCCGCGCTCATGGCGATCCTGCTGAACATCCTGTTCAACCACATCAAGGCCGGGACGCCCGAGAACCCGTCCGTCCTCGTCAAGGGCACCGCGAGCAAGGCCGTCGACGACGAGCAGCTCGGGGACCTCGCCGACGACGGCGTGCTCAACCGCTCCAACCGGCGGGAGGGCGAGGCGACCTCGAGGTGAGCTCGTCGCCGCAGCACGCGGGGCTGACCCTCGCACCGTGAGCGGGGCGTGGCGGACCGTCGGGCGTACTCTGGAGCCGATGTCCGCCACGCCTCTGCCGGCGCCGCGCCCCCACCCGGGCACGACCACCGGCACCAGCCCCGATCCCGCGACAGCGCCGGCCATGCCGGTCACGGAGCCCCTCGCGCTCCTGGTCCGCACCTCCCGGATCGACGACCTTCCCGGCGGCCTCACCGCCCTCGTCGACCTCCTGCCGGACACCCGCCCGCTGAGCTGGGTGCGGCGCGGCGACGGCATCGTCGGCTGGGGCGAGGCGCTCCGCTTCGACACCTTCGGGCCCGGCCGGTTCGCCGACGCCGAGGCCGCCTGGCAGGCCACCCTCCAGCGGGCCGTCGTGCGCGACGACGTGCGCCTGCCCGGCACGGGGCCCGTCGCGTTCGGCACGTTCGCCTTCGACGACGCGGGTCAGCTCGACGACCAGGACGGCGACGACGCCGGCCAGCCGCGGCCGGACGGGTCGCTCGTCGTGCCGCGGATCGTCGTCGGCCGCCGGGCCGGCGTCACCTGGATGACCACCATCACCCCTGGGGCCAGCCTCGACGCGGCCCCCGGCACCGCCGCGCTGCGCCGCGAGCCTCGCACGGACGTCGCCGCCCCTGGCCGCGTCCGCTTCGCCGACGGCGCCGTCGCCGCCGCCGACTGGCCCGCCGTCGTGCGCGAGGGCGTGGCCCGCATCCAGTCGGGCGCCCTCGAGAAGGTGGTGCTGGCGCGCGACGTGCTCGCCACCACCGAGCACCCCCTCGACCCGCGCTGGCTGCTGCGCCGCCTCGCCGACCGCTACGAGGCCTGCTGGACGTTCTCCGTCTCCGGCATGGTGGGCGCCACCCCCGAGCTGCTGGTGCGCAGCGAGAAGGGGCTCGTCACCTCCCGCGTGCTGGCCGGCACCATCCGCCGCGAGGCCGGGATGTCCGACGACGACGCGCTGCTGCACGCGGCGCAGCTCGCCCGGTCCTCCAAGGACCTCGAGGAGCACGAGTACGCCGTGCGCTCCGTGGCGGCCGCGCTCGAGCCGTTCTGCTCGTCGATGAACGTCCCCGACGCCCCGTTCGTGCTGCACCTGCCGAACGTCATGCACCTCGCGTCCGACGTCACGGGCGTCCTGGACCGCGGCGCGTCCGCGACGTCGCGCGCGCCGTCGTCGCTCACGCTGGCCGCCGCGCTGCACCCGTCGGCCGCCGTCTGCGGCACGCCGACGAACGTGGCCCGCGACCTCATCCGCGAGATCGAGGGCATGGACCGGTCCCGCTACGCCGGGCCCGTCGGGTGGGTGGGTGCCGACGGCGACGGCGAGTGGGGCATCGCGCTGCGGTCCGCCGAGCTCTCGGCGTCCGACCCGCGGCACGTCCGCCTCTTCGCCGGCTGCGGCATCGTCGCCGCCTCCGACCCGGAGGCCGAGCTCGCCGAGTCCGAGGCGAAGCTGGAACCCATGCGGTGGGCGCTCGGCGCCGACTGACCTGCCGAGGTAGTACGAGAAACGCCGAGGTAGTACGAGAAACGCCGAGGTAGTACGAGGGACGCCGAGGTAGTAGCAGGTACTCCCCCGGCGCCCCTCGCACGACCTTGCGGCCTACTCCTCCCAGACCTGCTCGCGGAATCCGGACCAGACCTGCTTGTCCGAGGTGGCCCCCATGAGGCCGATCCGCGCGTCGGTGAGGCCGAGCAGGATCTCGACCGGCGACGCGCCCGCCGCGATCTTCTCCCCCAGCTCCGCCCAGTCGTCGCCGTCGGGCAGGTCCGCATGGATGGACGAGATGTACATCTGCGCGTCGCCCTCCATGGACACGTAGTCCGCGTCGGTCAGGGTGCCGCCGACCTTGCCGTTGTTGTCGGCGTAGGTCTTGAGCCAGAACCCCGGCACCTTGACGTAGTCGACGTCGATCCGCAGCGCGTCGCGGCGGGGACCGTCGTTCGTCACCGGCACGTTGACCACGTCGATGCCGTTGATGCCGGTGAGCGGCAGCTGCAGGTCCCGCGTCTCGAGCTCGCCGTCGATCGAGAACACGTTGGCGTCCTCGCGCTTGCCGCAGTCCCCCGGCAGCGAGACGTTGATGTCGTACTCGCCCCCGAACGTGATCCGCGCGCAGGGGCCGAGCTCGAGCTTGAACTCCTTCTCGACGTCGTCCTGCGCCTGCTCCTCGGCCGGGGTGTCCTCCTCGGCCTTGCCGTCCTTGTCGGAATCCTTGCCGTCGGCGTCCGTCGCGTCCTCGTCCGTCGCCGCGTCCTCGGGGGCCTGCCCCGGGGTGGGCGGGTCCGCGTCCTCGCCCGCCGTCGCATCGTCGGCGGAGGCGTCGCCGCCCGCCACCCCGGCGTCGCTGCCGGCCGTCGCGTCGTCGCCGTCGTCCGTGCCGCCGGAGTCACCGGGACCGTCCGTGGCCGACGGCGAGGGGCTGGGCGTGGGCTCGGCCTCGTCGTCGCTGCCGCAGGCCCACTCGAGCCAGCCCAGCGGGTCCCAGCAGTCGGACGCCGTGCGCACCTGCGCCGCGGGCGCCGCGGCCGCCTCGACCGCCGTCGTGCCCGTGCCCGCGACGGCGAGCACGGCGACGGCCGCGACGACGGCCACGTGCCGCCCGCCGCGGGCCGGCTCGTCGTCGAACGGCAGGATCTCGGCGAGGCTGACGTCCTGACCGTCACGCGGGTCGGCGGGCACGGCGGCCGACGCCGCGGCGGGCGTCTCGTCCGTCGACGACGCCGTCCCCTCGGCCTCGGCGGACCGAGGCATCCACGACACCGCGAGGATGCCGCCCACCACGCCGAGGATCATCCCGACGCCGAAGCCGCCCAGGTTGACCCCGAGCAGCGAGTAGACGGCGATCGCGAGCGTGATCACGCCGTAGAAGACCCGGAACTGCGGCTGCGTCATCACGAGGACGCCCAGGAGCACCAGCGCCACGGGCAGCAGCGTCGACTGCATGCCCTCGATGCCGAGCTGGATCTCGAAGTTGTCGATCTGCAGCCGACCGGAGAACCACAGCACCACGCCGGACAGGATCGCCAGCGTGCCGCCCCAGAAGGGCCGGGCCGCCCGCCACGCGGCGAACCGCTGGCGGCGGGTGGCCGGCACCTCCGGGGTCGGGGCCGGGGACGATGCCGACGGCTCGGGGGACGCCTCGGGGATCGAGGTGTTCTCGTCGCTCACGCCTGGTCTCCCTGGTCGCCGGGGCCGCTCAGAAGCACTCGGTGCCGTCGGAGATCTTCAGGTGCAGGTCGGTGAGCTTGAAGACCGCGGCCGACGTGCTCGTCGAGACCTGCTTGAGGTCGTCGATCGTGATGGCGTCGGAGTCCATGGCGAAGTCGCCCTTGCTGCCGTGCGCCTTGGTCTTCACGGTGGACGCGTCGACGCCGATCCGGATCTGGTTGAACTGCGCGGTGCCGCGCAGGTCGCTCATGCCGATCTGCAGGTCGGTCGCCTTGACCGGGTTCTTGGGGTTGGTGCCCGCGGAGATGAGCAGGCCCAGCGGCATGCCGGGGACCTTCACCGACTGGCACAGGTTGTGCAGCGTGGCGTCCTTGATGTTGGCGATCGCCACCGGGCGGGACTTGCCGTCGGCGTCCTTGGACTCGCCGGCGTACTGCGAGAACCCGGTCCCGTCGAGCTTGTCCGCGGCGATCTTGAACTGCTGGCCCGAGATCGCCATCGACACCGGGACGGCGCCCTGGGCGACGCCGCCCATGAGGACGCCGATCACCGCCACCGTCGGGACCGCCGCGAGCATCGCACGGCCTCGACGCGTGCGCGTCAGTGCGCTGAGCTTCATTTCCCCTCCAACAAGACGACATGGCGACCCCTGTGTCGCCGACGAGTGGCGACGGTACGCCCCTTACTGAGGCGACGTCAATAGGCGTCCACGCGCGTGTCGGCGAGCCCCCGACGACGCGTCCGCGACCTGCCGGAACGGCCATATGCTCAGCACATGGCAGCCGCGCGACGCACCCGGATGAGCCCCGACGAACGCCGGCAGCAGCTCATCGCGCTCGGGGTGGCGGCGCTGGCCGACCGCCCCCTGGAGGCCGTCACCGTCGAGGACCTGGCCGCGCAGGCCGGCGTCTCCCCCGGCCTCGTGCACTACTACTTCGGCAACCGGCAGGGCCTGCACTCCGCCATCGTCCGCACGGCGCGCGACGCGATGCTGCACGCCACGCAGCCACGGCCCGAGCTGCCGCCGCGCGAGCGCCTCCGCGACACCCTCGACCGGTTCGTCGAGTTCGTGCACGACCACGACGCCACCTTCTACTCCCTGGTCCGCGGCGCGGCCTCCGGCGACGAGCACGTGCGCGCCACCATCCAGCACGCGCGCGACGTGCTCGCCGGGCACCTGCGCGACGCCTTCCACGAGATCGGTGTCGCCGACACGCCCCTGCTCGAGGTCGCGCTGCACTCGTGGATCTCGTTCGCCGAGCAGGCGCTCGTCGAGGCCGCGACCGACCCCGACATCGCCCCGTCCGAGCTCGCCGACTTCCTCGAGCGCAGCGCGCTCGGCGTGCTCGCCGCCCTGCACCCCTCGACCGACTGACCGCGCGCACGCTCTGAGCGGGCGTCTCACCCCGTCCCGTCCTCGAGAAAGGGCCAGACACCCGCTCACCACCCCGCGAGCCGACCGCTTCGCGCACGGCAAAGCCCCGCGGACCGCGACGGGGAGGGGGGAGTCGTCGCGGGCCCGCGGGGCTGCTCGGTGCGGCCGGCCGGGTGCGTGACCCGGCCGGCCGCGGCTCAGTTGGTGCCGCTGCCGCCCTGGAGCAGGTCCTCGAGCCAGCCAGGCAGGTTGCCCGGGTCGGACTGGTCGGACCCGCCCTGGCCCTGCTCCTGGTCCTGACCGTCCTGGCCCTGGTCACCCTGACCGTCCTGGCCCTGGTCACCCTGCCCGTTCTGGTCGCCCTGACCGCCCTGGTCCGTCGCGGACTCGTCGCGCACGGCGAGGGTCACGTCGACGGTCTGCGTCTTGCCGTCGCGGACGTAGGTCAGCGTGACCTTCTGGTCGGCCGCCTTCTCCCGGACGTACGCGGTGAGCGACTCGGCGCCGTTGACGGAGTCGTCGTCGATCGCGACGATCACATCCCCCGCCTGGAGGCCGGCGTCCGCGGCGGGCGAACCGGACGACACCTCGACCACCTCGGCGCCGCGGCGCGTGACGCCGTCGGCCGAGGCCGTGGCGTCCTGCATGGTCACGCCGAGGAACGCGTGCTCCGCCGAACCGTCCTTGATCAGCTGGTCGGCGATGTTCGTCGCGAGGTTCACCGGGATGGCGAACCCGAGCCCGATCGAGCCGGACTGCTCGCCGCTCATGCCGCTCGACATCGTGGCGATCGACGACGTGATGCCGATGACCTGGCCCTGCGCGTTGAACAGCGGGCCGCCGGAGTTGCCGGGGTTGATCGCCGCGTCGATCTGGATCGCGTTGGTGACGACCTGCGTGCTGCCGTCCTCCCCCGACGCCGAGACCGGGCGGTCCAACGCCGACACGATGCCGGTGGTGGCGGTGTTCGCCAGGCCGAGCGGGTTGCCCACGGCCAGGACGGCGTCGCCCACCGTGACGTCGTCGGACGAGCCGAACGCGGCGGGCTTCAGGTCGTCCGGCGGGTTCTTCAGCTTGACGACGGCGAGGTCGGTGGTCGGGTCGGTGCCCACGATGGTCGCCTCGTACAGGCGGCCGTCGGACAGCGTGACCTGCACGGTGTCGTTCTGCGCGCCCGAGACGACGTGGTTGTTCGTGACGATGTGGCCCTGGTCGTCGTAGATCACTCCGGAGCCCTCGGCACCGCCGGACTCGCTCTGCACCTGGATGGCGACCACGGACGGGGCGACGGCCGTCGTGACGGCCTCCCAGTCCGGGTTGTTCGAGGTCGAGTTCTTGACCGGGGCCTCGTCGGTGGCCTGCGAGCTCGCGCCGACGTTCGCCAGCGACGACGGGTTGCCCGCGTCGAACGCGCCGGTCGCCGCCGCGGTGCCCAGGCTCGCGAGGACGGCCGCGATGACCGCCGCGCTGGCCACGGGGACCCAGACGGACCGCTCACGCTTCGTGGCGGCCCCTCCCCCGGGTCCCTGCTGCGGGGACGACTGGTTCAGGCCGTAGGGGTTGCCCGGGCCCTGGCCGTACGGCTGGCCCTGCGGGTGCTGGCCCTGCTGCTGGTGCTGCTGCTGCGGGTACTGCTGCTGCGCACCCTGCGGGTGCTGCGACTGCTGCTGCGCGTAGTACGGCGACCCGGCCGCCATCTGCCCGTACCGCGGCTGCTGCGCGCCGTACTGCGGCTGCGACGCCTGCTGCGGGGCGGGGGGCTGCGGCGGCCCCTGCTGGGGCGTCCCCTGGGTGGGGATCTGCTGGGTCGGCTGCACGGTGAGGTGCTGGGTGTCCTGCGTGGCCGGCTCCGGCGCGGGGCGGTCCGCAGGCTCCGGCCGCTGCGCGGCCGGCTGCTCTGCGGTGTTCTCGCTCCGGTTCGGCTCGTCGGCGCCCGACGGCTGCGGTGCGCCCGGGTTGTCGGTGCTCATGGTGCCCTCCTCGATGTGTGCCCCCAGGGGACCACCCCATCCTGGTCCGGTCCTTGGCTCAACCTGAGAACTTGCTGCGAATCGCGTCGTCGCAGGTCAGCGCGTCGCCCGGACCGCCGCGCCGACGCGCGCGGCCAGGTCGCGGGTCTCGGCGAGCCGGTCGACGCGGGGCACCCGTACCTCGATCACCTGCACGCCGCGCGAGGGCGCCCGCAGGGCGTGCCGCAACGAGCCGACGTCGAGCACGAGCTGGTGGTCCACGCCGTAGCCGGCGCACAGGTTCCCGAGGGTCGCGCCGTGCGGGGTGCCGAAGACACGCTCGAACGTGGCGGCGCCGGCCGCGGACGACGTGGCGAGCTCGCCGTGCTCGAGGGTGGCGAAGATGGAGCCACCGTCGTCGTTCACGACGACGATCTCCAGGTCGACGGGCGGCTCGTGCGGCCCACGGAGCAACCCGCCGACGTCGTGCAGGAAGGTGAGGTCGCCGACCAGCGCGCGCGTGCGGCGCCCCTGGCGGGCGGCGGCGTGCGCGACGCCGGTCGCCGTCGACACGGTGCCGTCGATGCCGGCCAGCCCCCGGTTGGCGAGCACGTCGGGCAGGTCCCCGGCCTGCGGGTGGTCCAGCCCGAGCACAAGGTCCAGGTCGCGCACCGGGTTCGAGGACCCGACGACCAGCACGTCGTTCGGGCCGAGCACGGACGCGACGGCGCGCGCGACCACCAGCCCCGCGTGCGGGGCCGACAGCAGCCCGTCGCCGACGGCGTCGTCCGAGGTGGCGGCGTCGACGACGGCCGCCGCCGCGCGGCCGGCGGAACGCCAGCGCGCGAGGAAAGTCCCGTCCGCCGGGGCGTCGACCGGCGACGCCGGCGCCGACCACCGCTCCGCCAGGGCGGGTACGACGAGCTCGGCGTTCCGCGCGGCGTCCGGCCACGGGCCGCCGCCCGGCGCGACGACCGTGACCACGACGTCGGGCCGCCCCAGCAGCCGCTGCACGGGCCGGGACAGGGTCGGGCGGCCGAAGACGACCACCTGCTCGACGTCGCGGGTCAGCTCCTCGACGCCGAGCACCGACCGGTACGCCGCGACCGCGTTGGGCCCCCCGCAGGCGCCCGACGACGGCTCCGCGAGCAGCGGCCAGCCCTGCGCCTCGGCCACCGCGCGCGCGACCGCCCCCGCGCCGTCGCCGGCGACGACCAGCGTCCGGGCCGGGTCACCGTGCAGCGCCGGGTCCCCGGCGGGCGCGGGGGCGGGCGGGACGACGGTCGTGCGGCGGAACCCCTCGGGCCACGTCTCCTCGGGCGGCAGGGGCGCCAGCGGCGCGGGCGGGTGCAGCGGGTCGCGGAACGCGAGGTTCACGTGCACGGGGCCGGGGTGCCGGTCGCGCAGGCCCTGCGCCGCCGCGAGCGCCCTCCCGAGCGTGCCGAGCAGGTCGCGCACCTCGCCGTCGCGCCCGTCGGGGGCGGGGACGTCGACGGCGTATCGCACGGCGGTGCCGAAGATTCCGACCTGGTCCGTGGTCTGGGAGGCGCCGGTGCCGCGCAGCTCGTGCGGCCGGTCGGCGGCGAGCACCACGAGCGGCACCCCGGTGTGGTGCGCCTCGAGCACCGCGGGGTGCAGGTTGGCGACGGCGGTGCCGGACGTCGTGACGACGGCGACCGGCCGGGGCAGCTCGACCTGGTCGTCCCCGGCGCCCCGGAGCACGGGCTCCGCCCCCCGGGACAGCCCGAGGGCCAGGAAGCCGGCCGAGCGCTCGTCGACCCGCACGTGCAGCGTGAGCAGGCCGGCGTCGTCGGCCTCGGCCAGCGCGTAGGCGAGGGGCGCGGACCGCGAGCCGGGTGCCAGCACGACGTCGCGCACGCCCTGGAGCGCGAGGTCGGTCACGATCGCCCGCGCCGCGACGAGCGAGGGTGGCAGGGCGGCGCTCACGCGGCCTCCTCGAGCAGCGCGGACAGGCGGGCGTACCGGGCCAGCCACCGCTCGCGGGTCGCCGGGTCGGGCTCCGCCGCGGCGAGGGCCGCGGCGTCGGGCGCGGGGCGGCGCACGGGGAGCGCCCCGTCCACGGGGAGCAACGGGTCGGCGACGACGTCGTGCGCGAGGAGCTGGGATGTCGCAAGGCCGCAGGCGTACGGCAGCTCCGGCAGCGCGGCCGCGAGCGCCACGCCCGCGGCGAGCCCGACCGACGACTCGAGGGCCGACGACACGACGACCGGCAGGCCGACCTGCTCGGCGAGGTCGAGGCAGGCGCGCACGCCGCCGAGCGGCTGCACCTTGAGCACGACGACGTCCGCGGCGTCCTCGCGCACCACCCGCAGCGGGTCGGCGGCGCGGCGGATCGACTCGTCCGCGGCGACCGGGACGGGCGAGCGCAGCCCGCGACGGACGGCGGCCAGCTCGGGGACCGTGGCGCAGGGCTGCTCGACGTACTCCAGTCCTCCCGCGGCAGCGTCGAGCACCGGGATGCGGGCGAGGGCCTCGTCGGTGGTCCAGCCGCCGTTCGCGTCGACCCGGATCGCCCCGACCCCGGGGCCGTGCGCCTCGTCGAGCGCGGCGCGCACGGCGGCGACGCGCGCCTCCTCCGCCGCGAGGGGTTCCAGCGCCCCCGGGCGCTCGTCGACCGACGGGCCGCGCTGCGCGACCTTGACCTTGGCGGTGCGACAGCCGCCCGACGCGAGCACGATCTCCCGCGCCCGCTCCGGGCCGACGGCCGGCACGGTGACGTTGACGGGCACGCGGTCGCGCACCGGGGCGGGGAAACCGACGTCGGCGGCCTCGCGCGCGGCGCGCAGCCAGGTCACGGACTCCGGGTCGTCGTAGTCCCAGAACGGGGACAGCTCGCCCCAGCCGGCGTCGCCCCGCAGCAGCAGGCCGTCGCGCTCGTCGAGGCCGCGGAACCTGGTGGTCAGCGGGGTGCGGTACACGATCTCACGCAGCAGCTGCACGCGTTCAGGTTACTGTCCGGTCCCGCGGCGCGGGCGCGCGCGGGCCGGGGGCGCCCCGTCGGAGCCCCGGGTCGGTCAGTCGGTGAAGTCCGTCAGCTCCGGCACGTACGTCAACGGGCTCGGAGCGGGACGGCCACCGATGCGCTGGGCGTCGCGGCGGACCGTCTCGGCGTCGTACACGAAGATCTCGTGCGCGACGTCCTCCGGGTCCACCACGGCGTCGTCCGGTTCCCGCACGCTCATGCCTCCAGGGTGCGCCCGCTCGTGGCGCGCGGTCGGGAGGAACGCCGGGCGTGCCGCGACGGGAGCGCGCCCGCGGTCCGCAGCGGTTGCACGAGGCGGCCAGGTGCGAGACGGTCGAAAGCCGTCCCACCTGGGCACACGGAGCTGGACGTCAAAGTCACGGACGGGGTCACGCAGTGAACGAGCAGTCGGGCAAGGTCGAACAGCGTGGCGCGAAGCGGCACGCGCAGGACGCGGCGGACAGGGTCGGGCGCGCCCTCAGGTCCCCGACCGCCGAGGTGGTGCCGCACCCGGCCCTGGACTACCCGATCGGGGTCGACGAGCAGCGGCGCAGCCCGATGGACTGGGTCGTCTTCGGGGTCACGGCTGCCGTGGCCGTCGCGTTCCTCGTCTGGGGTTTCGTCGACACCGACGGCCTGGCGGGCGCCTCCAGCGCGGCGCTGGGCTGGGTGACGACGAACATGGGCTGGCTCTTCGTGCTGACCGCCAGCCTGTTCGTCGTGTACAGCCTGTGGCTGGCGATCAGCAAGTTCGGCGCCATCCCGCTCGGCGCCGACGGCGAGGCCCCCGAGTTCCGCACGGTGTCCTGGGTGGCGATGATGTTCTCCGCCGGGATGGGCATCGGGCTGATCTTCTGGGGGGTCGCCGAGCCGCTCGCCCACTACGTGGACCCGCCGCCGGGCACCGTCGACGCCGGCAACCCCGAGGCCGTCCAGCACGCGATGTCCACCACGATGTTCCACTGGACGCTGCACCCCTGGGCGATCTACGCCGTCGTCGGGCTGGCGATCGCGTACAGCGCCTACCGCAAGGGCCGCAAGCAGCTGATCTCCTCGGTGTTCGAGCCGCTGCTGGGTCGGCACGCGCACGGCCCGGCCGGGAAGGTCATCGACATGCTCGCGATCTTCGCGACGCTGTTCGGGTCGGCCGCCTCGCTCGGTCTGGGGGCGCTGCAGATCAAGAGCGGTATGGAGGTCGTCGGCTGGGCCGGCGACGTCGGCAACGGCGTCCTGGTCGTGATCATCGCGGTGCTCACGGCCTGCTTCGTGCTCTCGGCGGTCTCCGGCGTCGCCCGCGGCATCCAGTGGCTGTCGAACATCAACATGGTGCTGGCCCTGGCGCTGGCGGTGTTCGTCTTCGTGGTCGGGCCGACGGTGTTCATCCTGAACCTCGTCCCGAACTCGATCGGCACCTACTTCCAGGACCTGGCGATGATGGCCGCCCGGACCGGCGCCGACAGCAGCACCACACCTGGCGGCGTGTCCACGAGCGACTGGCTGGCGCAGTGGACCGTCTTCTACTGGGCCTGGTGGATCTCCTGGACGCCCTTCGTCGGCATGTTCATCGCCCGGATCTCCCGCGGCCGGACGATCCGCCAGTTCGTCGGCGGTGTCCTCCTGGTGCCGAGCCTGGTCACCATCGTGTGGTTCTGCATCTTCGGTGGCGCGAGTCTCTTCCTCCAGAAGGGCGGCACCGACATCGCCGGCGCCGGGGAGACGGAGGCACAGCTGTTCGGGATGCTCGCCGAGTACCCGTGGCAGTCGCTCACCACCGTGGTCGTGATGATCCTGGTCGCGATCTTCTTCATCTCCGGTGCGGACGCCGCCTCCATCGTCATGGGCACCCTGTCGCAACGCGGCAGCGCCGAACCGAGTCGTCCCAACGTCATCTTCTGGGGTGTCGCGACAGGTGCGGTCGCCGCGGTGATGCTCCTCGTGGGCGGGAACGACGCGCTCACCGGCCTCCAGAACCTCACCATCCTGGTCGCTCTGCCGTTCGTGGTCGTGATGGTGCTGCTGATGGTGTCGTTGACCCGAGACCTCAACCAGGACCCGATGATCGTCCGGCAAAAGTACGCCCGGGAGGCCGTCAAGCAGGCGGTCATCGCCGGCGTCACCGAGCACGGCGACGAGTTCGCGCTCGCGGTCGAACCCTCCGACCGACCGATCACGCCCGACGGCGTCGAGGTGCCCGACGATGTCGACCTTCCCGGCGACGTGGTGGCCCGCGCGGAGACCGCCCACGAGGCCGACCGCGACACCGAGTAGAGGCGGCTCGGCGGTCAGCCGGTGGCGTGCCGTGCCCTGGCCGCGGCCAGCGCGTCGTGCAGCTCGCGGGCGGCGGGGACCGCGACGACGATCCGCGCGCCGCGGGACGTGCGGACCTCGACTCCCGGCCCGGGTCCCCACAACAGGCCCGTGACCTTGCCCGGCATCCGGCGCAGCCCGACCCCGCCGAGGCTCACGGGGTCCACCCGGTCCACGAGTTCGACGGACTCGATGTCGGCGGTGTCGACGACGGCCCGGTGCAGCGGGCGGAACGCGAAGACCGCGAAGTCCTCGGCGACCGTGACCGAGATCCGGCAGACGACGAGCGCCGCGGCGACGAGGGCCCCGACGGCGAGCGGCACGAGCGTGGCGACCAGGAGCCCGGGGTTGCCGCGCAACGCCGCCACGGCCCAGCCGGTCCCGACCGCCTCGACCACGGCGATGCCGACGCCGAGGCCCCGGATCCCTCCCGGCGTGGGCGCGGTGAACAGCTCGGCGGGCACGGGCCCCTGCGGACCCGGCGCGCCGCTCACGGCGCGGGCACCTGCACAGCGGCGCGGTGCGCGACGGCGGCGGCGATCACGACGAGGACGCCTTCCGCCAGGACCAGGGTGATGCCCACCGTCTCGAGCCCGGCGGGCTCGAGGAACCCACCGAGCAGCACGACGAGGGCCGCGGCGACGACCGCCAGCCCGCCCCAGGCCACCAGCGGCAGCGCCGCACGGTGGGCCGCGACCCAGGCCTCCTGCGAGCGCTGGGTGGCGGGCGTCCGGATGCCGATCGCACCGTTGGCGGTGAGGCGCCCGCGGGCCGCCGCCAGGGCCACCAGCCACACCCCGAGCGCGAGCACCATCGCCACCAGCAGCAACACCATCAGACCGCTCCTTCGTCGGATCGGACGACGACGGCAGGATCGCCGTCGTCGTCGGGGATGAACAGCTCGTCCACGCGGGTGTCGAGCACCCGGGCGAGGCGGAAGGCGAGCGGCAGGCTGGGGTCGAAGCGGCCCTGCTCGATCGAGATGATCGTGCGGCGCGACACCGAGACCCGGTCGGCCAGGTCCGCCTGCGTCAGGCCCGCGGCCGAGCGCAGCTCCCGGACCCGGCTACGCACCGCCCACCTGCTCGCGCCACCCACGACGCACGCGGACGCCGAGATCGACGAGGACGGCGGCGAGCCCGGCGAGCGGCAGCCACCGCGACCACTCCCCGTCGGACCACAGCCCCAGCAGCACGACCAGGACCAGGACGCTCACGGCGTCGACGAACGCGGCCGAGCTGGCCGCCACCCACACCCGGCGCTCCACCGAGTCCTCGGCCGACTCGGGCGCGGACGCCTCGACACCGCGCCCCGCGGCGGACCGCACCAGCAGGTGCACCCCGACCGCCACCGCGACCGCGAGCCCCACCAGCACACCGTCGAGCGCGTCGGCGGGGGCGTCGTCGCCCACGAGCACGCCGAGCAGGCCGCCCACCGTGACCAGGACGACGGTCGTCGTCACGAGGGTGCGGGTCACGCGGCTCAGCATGGGGTCGAGTGAAGCACACTTCACCTCCGATGTGAAGTGAGCTACACACCGACCCCGGCGCCCACGGCCGCGGCCCGAAGGATCTCGACCACCCGCGGCACGGCCGGACCCTGCACCCGCGCAGCGCCCACGACGACACCCCGGGTGTCGCCGCGCGCCGCCGTGCCGGACAGCGGCTCGGCCGGCACGCCGGCGGCGCGCAGCGCGGACACCGCCCGCGCCTCGGCGTCGCCGTCCGGCAGCCGCACGACGAGGTGCAGGCCGGCGGCCACGCCCTCGACCGGGACGTGCGGCGCGTCGCGCGCGAGCGCGTCGAGCAGCAACCCCCTGCGGCGCTGGTACGTGAGCCGAGCACGACGCAGGTGCCGCGCGTACGCGCCGTCGGCGATCAGCCGGGCGAACGCGGCCTGCTCGGGGACGGAGCAGCCGAGGTCGGCGCGCCGCTTGGCGTCGACGAGCGCGTCGCGCACCCCGGGCGGCGCGACCACCCAGCCCAGTCGCAGCGCCGGGGACAGCAGCTTGGACACCGAGCCGAGCAGGGCGACGCGCTCCGGGGCCAGGCCGCGCAGGGCGCCGACGGGCTGCCGGTCGTACCGGAGCTCGGCGTCGTAGTCGTCCTCCAGGAGCAGGCGGTCGCCGTCGCGGGCCCAGGCGACCAGCTCGCGCCGGCGGTCGGGGGCCAGGACGACGCCGAGGGGGAACTGGTGGGCCGGGGTCACGACCGCCGCCGCGGCGTCGGGCAGCCCGTCCGTCCGGAGCCCACGCTCGTCGACCGGCACCGGCACCACGTCCAGGCCGGCTCCCCTCAGCTGCTCGACGACGCCCGGGGACGCCGGGTCCTCGACCACGACGCGCCCCGCGGGATCGCCGCCCGCGAGGACCTGGCCGAGCAGGGCCAGCGCCTGCGCGACGCCACTCACGATCACCACGTCCTCGGCCTCGACCGGGGCGGCCCGAGCGGTGCGCAGGTGTCCCGCGAGCGCCTCGCGCAGCACGAGCAGCCCCTGCGGGTCGGGGTAGCCGAGCTCGGCGTCGAGCAGCTCGCGCATCGCGTCGCGCACCGCGCGAGCCCACGCCGCGCGCGGGAAGAGCCCCGGGTCGGGCGAGCCGACGCTGGCCGGGCGCTCCGTCGCGACCCCCGGGCGGGCGGGCCCGGGCGCCGTGCCGCGCGGGCGCAGGGCGAGGTCGGCGACGACGACGCTCGAGCGCGGACGGCTCTCCAGCACGCCCTCCCCCACGAGCTCGTCCACGGCCGCCGCCACCGTGCCCCGCGCCACGCCCAGCCCCGCGGCCGCCGACCGCGACGACGGCAGCGCGGCGCCCGCCTCCAGCCGTCCCGACGCGACGGCGTCGCGCAGGCCGTCGCGCAGCCAGGCGCCGACGTCGGACGGCGGGCGCGCGCCGAGGACGAGGACCAGGTCCTCGGGCTCCAGCCGCCTCATCGGGTCACGCTCCTCGTCTCGCCGACGTATCTGGCCCAGTGAACCAGCACCGAACTGGCCCTGCCCACCGGTCCAGACCGTCCCTAGCGTCGACGGCATGACCTCCTCGACCCCGCCGTCGGCGACGTGCTCGCGCCCCCGACACCGGCGGGCACCGACGGCCTCCGGGCCGCGTACGTCCGCAGCGGCGCGGCGATGGCGCTCGTCGGCGCGTCGTTCACCGCCTCCGCCGCGCTCGCCGACTACCCCGTGCTCGGCGGGCAGGCCGTCCGCTACGCCGTCGCGGCGCTCTGCCTGCTCGCGGTGATGCGCTGGCGTCAGGTCGCGTTCGTGCTCCCGACGCCGCGGCAGGCGGGCCGCCTGCTGGCGCTCGCGGCCACGGGCCTCACCGGGTTCAGCGCGTTCGTCGTCCTCGCCACCCGGCACGCCGAGCCGTCGCTGGTCGGGGCGGTGGTGGGCGCGACACCCGTCGTCCTCGCCGCGACCCAGGCCGTGCGCGAGCGTCGCCTGGCGCCCCGCACCCTGGCCGCAGCAGTCGTCGTCACGGCCGGGGTCGCGCTCGTCGAGGGCCTCGGGTCGGCCGACCCGCTCGGGCTGGCCCTCGCGGTCGGGGCGCTGGCGTGCGAGGCGGCGTTCTCGCTGCTCGCCGTCCCGCTGCTGCCGACCCTCGGGCCGCTGCGCGTCTCGGCCTACGCCTGCGTGGCGGCCGTGCCGCAGCTCCTGCTGCTCGGCCTGCTCGCCCCCGGGCCGCTGCTCGCCGTGCCCGACGGCGGCGAGCTCGCGGCCCTGGCCTACCTGTCCGTCGTGCTCACCGCGGTGGCGTTCCTGCTCTGGTACTCCGGGCTCGCGCGGGTCGGCGCCGCCCGCGCAGGGCTCTTCGCCGGGCTCATGCCCGTGGCCGCCCTGGCGACGTCGCTCGCGCTCGGCGTCGAGGCCCCGACGGCCCACGGCGTGGCCGGCGCGGTCGTCGTCGCCGGCGGCCTCGCCCTCGGGCTGTCGTCCCGGCGCCGCCCGGGGGACGCCGACGAACTAGGGTGACGGCGTGAGCAGCGCACCCCTCCCCCGCACCGTCTCCCACACGTTCGAGCCTGCGCGGTGGCGCGAGGTCTCCGGGTTCGAGGGCCTCACCGACCTCACCTACCACCGCGGCGTGGAGCGCGACGCCGACGGCGTCGTCGTGCGCGACCTGCCCGTGGTGCGCGTCGCGTTCGACCGGCCCGAGGTGCGCAACGCGTTCCGCCCGCACACCGTGGACGAGCTGTACCGGGTGCTCGACCACGCCCGCATGACGTCCGACGTCGGCACCGTGCTGCTCACCGGCAACGGCCCGTCCCCGAAGGACGGCGGCTGGGCGTTCTGCTCCGGCGGCGACCAACGTATCCGCGGCCGCTCGGGCTACCAGTACACGACGTCCGTCGAGGACCCTGCCGGCGGCGGCGAGGTCCTGGGCGAGACCGCGGACGCCGTCGACCCCGCCCGCGCCGGGCGCCTGCACATCCTCGAGGTGCAGCGCCTCATCCGCACGATGCCGAAGGTCGTCATCGCCGTGGTCGACGGGTGGGCGGCCGGCGGCGGGCACTCGCTGCACGTGGTGGCGGACCTGTCGATCGCCTGCCGCCAGCACGGGCGGTTCAAGCAGACCGACGCCGACGTCGGCTCGTTCGACGGCGGCTACGGCTCCGCCTACCTCGCGCGGCAGGTGGGCCAGAAGCGCGCGCGGGAGATCTTCTTCCTCGCCCGCGAGTACTCGGCCGACGACGCCGAGCGCTGGGGCGGCGTCAACGAGGTGGCCGAGCACGACGACCTCGAGGGGCTCGCGATCGACTACGCGCGCACCATCGCGGGCAAGTCGCCGCAGGCCGTGCGGATGCTGAAGTTCGCGTTCAACCTCGCCGACGACGGCCTCATGGGCCAGCAGGTCTTCGCCGGGGAGGCCACGCGCCTCGCCTACCTCACCGACGAGGCCGTCGAGGGCCGCGACGCGTTCCTCGAGAAGCGCGACCCCGACTGGTCCCGGTTCCCGTACGCGTTCTGAGCCTCTGACCGGCCACGACGCCGGCCTGCGATTTCTCACCCGGCCGGAGGTCGACCGGCGACCGCAGGAGCCTCGTGGGGCCGATAGCCTCCCGTCATGCGGCCGAGGTTCCGTCGCGCCGAGCCGATGACCACCTTCGAGCTCGTGCCGGACGACGAGCGCGAGGGCGGCTCGGGAGTCGCCCCGGGCGAGGAGCACGACGACCTCCGACGCCTCCCCCTGCGTGAGCGTGCCCTCGCCCGCTGGCGCGCCCTGTCCCGCCGGGGCCGCGTCGCCGTCGCGGCCGGCGCCGCCGTCGTCGTGCTCGCCGTCGCCACGGCCACCGTGGCCCCGGGCCTGCTGGACGCCCGCGCGGAGCGACTGCGCGCCGACGCGATCCGCGGCCTGCCCGGCGCCGTCGAGGACCTGTCGGAACCGCTGGCCGAGACCTGGGAGCTCCCGGACGGCGACGGGCTGGTGACGCTCGCCGGCGGCCTCGTGCTCACCACCGACGGCACCTCCGTGGCCGCGCTCGACGCCGGCACCGGCGACGAGGCGTGGCGGCGCGAGGTGGGCACGTTCCCGACGTGCGGTCCGCGAGGCGGCATCACGGACGACCTGGCCCGGCCCGCCGACGTCGCGGTCTGCCTCACCGGCAACCCGGACGACCGCACCGTCACCGTGCTCGACGCCGGCGGCGCCGTCGTCGGGGAGAGGTCGTTCGGCCCCGCACGGGCCGACGCGTACGACGACGGGGCACCGGACGGCGCGCCCGTGGTGGTGCCCGCCGGGGGCGGGGCGCTCGCCGTCGTCGACGGGCTGAGTGACGCCACCGCCCCGTGGCCGTCGGACGACCTGCCCGACGCAGGCACCCTGCGCGCGCTCCGCGCCGACGGCTGGGTGGACCCCACCGTGCGCGTCGAGGACGCGCTCACCGGCGAGGTGCGCGGGGAGGCGACCCTGCACCTGCGGGCCGAGGACCTCGGTGCCTGCGGGATGATGCAGGACGACGGCGAGGCGCCCGAGCTGATGACCTACCCGTCGGTCGTCGCCTCCTCGTCGCTGGTCACGCTGTCGGTGTGCGGCGCCGCCGTCCTCGTCACGCCCCGGGGCACCGCGATCGACGTCGACCCGGAGGGCGCCTGGGCGCGACCGCTCGCGGACGGGGGCCTCGTCGTCGCGGGCGAGGACGGCAGCACCGTGCTCGACGACGACGGGACGGTCGTCGCCACGGTCCCGGGTCTGGTGATCCCGCCGCTGGTGGACGCAGAGCCCGGCTCGTCGTACCTCGCACTGGCCGGGATGGGCGACGGCGCGACAGGTCCGCCGCGGCTCACGTCGATCGGTCCGGACGGCGGCGAGAGGTGGTGGAGCGTCGTGACGGACGACTTCGGCGGGGTGCTCGCGCGGGTGGACGGCGTCGTCGTCGTGCAGGACGGATCCGGGCTCGTCGGGGTCGACGCGGCCACCGGGGACGAGATCTGGGACCGCGACGACCTCCTCCGGAGGTCTGACGACGGCTCGGGAGAGTGGGTCGCCGGGGCGGTCACGGACGGCACCCGCCTGCTCGTCGGCGTCAGCGGGCACGGCGGCGGCGACCGGAACCGCCTGGTCACCCTCGACGTGCGCGACGGCACCACGCTGTGGGAGCGAGAGCAGGACGGGTACCTCGAGGGGCTCCTGACGATCGGGGGGCACGTGGTGGCCTTCGCGGGCGCCGTGCGCGGCCTGGGCTGACGCCACGCTCGCGGCCTCCCCGGATCTCACCCGCCCGCCGCGGCGGACGAGCCGTCCCGGGCGTGGGTGGGCCGGTAGCCTCCGGGCATGCCGCCGAGGTTCCGTCGCGCCGAGCCGATGACCACCTTCGAGCTCGTGCCCGACGACGAGCTCGAGGACGCCCCGGGAACCACTCCCGACGAGGAGCCGACGGACGGCCGACGGCGCACCGGCCGACGGCGCACCGCCCTGCGCGACCGGGCCGTCGCCCGGTGGCGCGCCCTGCCCCGCCGCGGCCGCGTCGCCGTCGCGGCCGGCACCGCCGTCGTCGTGGTCGCTGCCACCGCCGCCGCCGTCACCCCCGGCCTCCTCGACGCCCGCGCCGAGCGGCTGCGCGCCGAGGCCGTGCAGGGCATGCCCGGCGTCGTCGGCGACCTGTCCGACCCTGTCGAGACGACCTGGTCGCTCCCGGAGGGGTCGTCCCTCGCGGCCGTCCTGCCCGGCGGGGTGCTGGCGGTCACCGGCTCCGACGGCGTCCGGGCGGTCGACGCGGCGACCGGCGACGTCGTGTGGGAGCACCCGTTCGACGACGCCGCGACGTGCGGGCCGACCCCTTGGACCGCGGTCGACTGGAGCGCCCCGGTGGACTCGGTGGTCTGCGTCGAGGACCTCTCCCGCGTCACCGTGCTCGACGCCGACGGCACGGTGGTGAGCGAACGCGAGCTGGACCTCCTCGAGCCGGTCGACGCGCCCGGGGAGGACGACGCCGGCGTGTCCTCGTGGTCCCAGGTGCTGCCGGCCGCGGGCCGGACGGTCGCGGTGCTCGACCAGGAGTCCCCCGTGAACGAGGTCCCCTGGCGGGAGGGCGACGACGCCGCGAGCCTGCTGCGCACCCTGCGCGACGCGGGCTGGCACGACCCGTCGCTGCGGATCATCGACGCCGTCACCGGCGAGGTGCGCGCCGAGGTGTCGGTCCGGCTCACGGAGGGCGCCCTCGAGGAGTGCGGGGTCGTGGAGGACGGCCAGGGCGGCCGGACCGTCGCGCCGCAACCCTGGGTCGACGCGACCCCGTCGTCGACGACGCTCGGCCTGTGCGGCCTGACCCGCGCGGTCACGCCGACCGGCGAGAGCATCGACATCGGTGACGACTGGCAGTCTCTGGTCGCCGAGCCGGACGGGGGTTACCTCGTTCCCGGCGAGACGAGCGCGATCCTCGACGCGCACGGCGAGCGACGGGCGACGATCCACGGGCTCGCGGTCACCCCGACCATCGACACCGAGCCGTCCGCCCCCCGGCTCGCGCTCCTGGGCGCCGACGGGAGCGCACCCGCCCTGGCCGCCTTCGGTACCGGCGACGTCCCGGCGTGGTCGGTCTCCATCGATCCCCTGACGACACCGCTCGCCCGGGTCGGGGACACGATCGTGCTCGCCGACGACTCCTCGGTCATGGCCCTGGACGCTCGCACCGGCGATCGTCGGTGGCGGCTGGCGGGCCTGCTCGACGCCGACCCGGAGGAGGGCGAGACCGTCACCGGCGTCGTCACGGACGGCACGCGCCTGCTGCTCGCGATCTCCCCGAACACCTGGACCGACGACGACGGCGCGGGCGTCCCGCGCCGCCTGGTCGCCCTCGACCTGCGGGACGGGAGCACGACCTGGGAGCGCGCCGGCAGGGGGATGGTGTCGGGGTTGTTCTCCGCGGACGGGAACCCCGTGTCCGTCGGGAGCGCCGTGTCCGGGCTGGCGGCTCCCTGAGGCCCGGCGTTCCTGTCGACGGTCAGGACGCCTTCCAGCTCCCGCCGTCCTGGGGGACGAGCTCGATCCACGTGCTGCCCGGGTCGAGCTCGACGGGCTCGCCGTCCCGGGTCAGCTCGATCGGGGACGCCTGGTCCTTCTTCGACCACTGCACCGACACGGTCCGGCCCGACGACGCCAGCACCCCCTTGCCCTTGCCGATCAGCTCCGCCTTCGGGACGGGCGCGCCGGCCGGGTCCTTGTACTTCGTGTCCACCACGTCGACCGACAGGGCGAGGACGTTGGCGGCCGCGTGCCGCTCCCCCGACGACGAGACCGACTCGCGCGACCCCTCGCTGCGCAACCACCGCTTCTCCTTGCCGGACCAGTCCCAGACGCTGCGCTGCGCCGGGCTGAGGGTCACGTCGAGCGTCGCCGCCTTCTTCCCGTCACCGCCCGCGGTGCCCTCGCCGGCCTTCCCCGCGTAGCGGAACTGGGCGGGCGGCGGCACGGTGCGGTCGTCGTCGTCCTGGTCGAGGAACGCCTTCGGGTCGCCGACGACGTTGTGCGGCGCGGCGCGACCCGGGTCGCGGGAGAAGCCCGCGTCGCCGCGGTCCATGATCACCGACTGGGTGCCCGACTTCTCGACGGCGTCGATGAACGGCGTCTGCCCGCCGGAGTAGGCGAGGAGCCCGCCGAGCGGCGCGACGACGTCGGGGTCCATGGGGCGGACCGACCGCACGGGCTCCACCGCCTTCGGGATCCGCGAGTGGTACACGGCGACGAAGCGCGTGATGCCGCCCTCGACGACCTCCTCCCACACCAGGTCGGCGTCCTCCAGGCCGGTCTGCGGCCGCGCCTGGGGGGCGTTCTCGATCTTCACCGCGAGCGCCGGCCGGGCGGCGACGTCGTCCGACCGCACGCCGGTGAGCGGCCAGGCGGAGGGCATGGTGGGCGACGGGGGCGCCCCCTTCTCGGCTGCCGTGTCGGGCGTGACGGTCGGCGTGGGCGACCCGCCGGACGAGCACGCCCCGAGCGCGAGGAGGGCGGCGGTCGCGAGGACGGCGGCGCCGCGGGCGCGGAAGGGGCGGGGCGTGGCGGTCATGCGGTGGCCTCCAGGGCAGGTGTGCGCGCGATCACACCCCACCGTAGGCCGCGGCGGCCCGATCCGGTGTCAACTGACCCGCCACGACCCGCTGCCGCGCGGCACGAGTTCGATCCACAGGTTCCCCGGGTCGAGCAGCGCCGGCTTGCCGCCCGGCGTCGTCAGGACGAGCCGCGAGCGGGTGCCCTTCTTCTTCCAGGTCACGTTGAGCGCCTTGCCGCGGGTGAGGAGCACGCCCTTGCCGCTGCCCACCATCTGCGTCTCGGGCACGGGTGCGCCGCTCGGGTCGCGGTACTTCGTGTTCTTCAGCTTCACGGACAGGACCAGCACGTTCCGGGCCTCGAGCTGCTTCCCTGACGAGATCGACGGCGTCGACCCGTCGTACCGCGCGTACCGTTTCGTGTCGCCCTTCCAGCGCCACACGGTGCGCTGCGCCGGCGAGAGGCGGACGTCGGCCACGCGCCCCTTCCGGTCGTTCTTCGCGGCGGAGCCCTGCCCGCGCTTCGCCGCGTAGGAGAACTGCGCCGCCGGGGGCTCGGCGCGGCTCCCGTTCGCCTGCTTGGCGAACTTCTTGACCGAGCCGTACACGTTGTGGGGCGCGAGCCGGGCGCCGCTGCGCCAGAAGCCGGGGTCGCCGCTGTCCATGGTCACGGACTGCACCCCCGCCTTCCCCACGGCACGGATGAAGGGCGGCTGACCGCCGGAGTACGCGAGGACGCCGTGCATCGGGGCGACGATGGCGGGGTCCATGGGGCGCACGGATCGGACGGGACCGACGGTGCCGGGCAGCGTGGAGTGGTAGACGGCGACGTAGCGGCTGATCCCGCCCTCCACCACCTGCTCCCAGACGATGTCGGCGGACTGCAGGCCTCGCTGCGGGCGGGCCGCGACCGAGTTCTCGATCTTGACGGCGACGGCGGCACGAGCCGGCACCTTCGCGGTCCCGGTGCGCTGGCCGGTGAGCGGCCAGACCGCGGGCTTCGGCTTCGGCTTCGGCTTCACGGGGTCGGGGGGTGCCGCCTTCGGCACGGCGACGTCCGGGGCGGCCGTCACCGTGGGCGGCGCCGCAGGCTCGCCGACGCCGCAGGCCGCGGTGGTCAGCAGGGCGAGCGCGACCAGCGCGCCGACGGCTCCGCTCCGGGCGCCGCGGGGCGCGCCTGCAGGCTTCGTGGGCATCCTCGGCGTCCTCCTCGACGTACGTGCGACCCTCCCGGGCCGGGACCGTGCCACCCTACGGCAGGCCCGCGGCGGCCCGGGGTGCCGCCCGACCTACGCTGGTGCGGTGCCTCGCGCCTCGCTCCCCCCGTCCGTCGCCGTGCTCCGCGACGCCGTGCGCGCCGCCCTCGACGGCGGTCCCGCCGTCGTCCCGCTGCCCCGCGCGACGTCGTCCCCGATGCCGACGGACACCGCGCTCGTGGTGCGCACGTCCGGGTCGACGGGGACGCCGCGCGAGGTCGCGCTGCCCGCCGCGGCGCTGCGCGCGTCCGCGTCGGCCACGCACGAGCGACTGGGCGGCCCCGGTCGGTGGGTGCTGACGCTGCCGCCCACGCACGTGGCGGGCCTTCAGGTGGTGGTCCGGTCGGTGCTCGCCGGCACGCCGCTGACGGCCGCCGACCCCGACGGGCACTTCACGCCCGACGGCCTGGCCGACCTGCTGGAGCCGGCCCTCGACGCCGCCGGCGGCGACCCGGTGTACGTGTCGCTGGTGCCCACCCAGGTGCACCGTCTGCTCGCCGCCGCCCAGGACGGCGCGCCCCGCGGACTGACGGCGCTGGCCCGCTGCGCCGCGGTGCTGCTCGGCGGTGCGGCGTCGCCGCCGGCGTTGCTGGCGCGGGCGGCCGACGCGGGCGTCCGCGTCGTGACGACGTACGGCATGTCCGAGACCGCCGGCGGCTGCGTGTACGACGGCGGGCCCCTGCGCGGCGTCCGGGTCCGCGTCGTCCCCCCCGAGTTGTCAGAGCCACAGCGGGGTATAGCCCCCGCTGGGTCTGACAGGTCCGGGGGGGTGGGGGTCGTCGAGCTGGGCGGGCCCACACTCGCGGCCGGGTACCTGGGCGACGCCGCCGCCACGGCGGCGGCGTTCCGCACCGACCCGGACGGGTCGCGCTGGTTCCGCACCTCCGACCTCGGCCGGCTGCGACCGGACGGCACCCTGCAGGTGCTGGGCCGCGCGGACGACGTGGTCGTGACGGGCGGCGTGAACGTCGCCCCCGCGCCCGTCGAGGCGGTGGTCGGCGAGCTGCTCGGCGGCGAGGCGTGCGTCGTCGGCGTGCCGGACCCCGAGTGGGGGCAGGCGCTCGTCGCCGTCGTCGCGACTCCCACCGGGGGCGCGGGACTCACGCCGGTCGCGCCCGACGACCTGGCGGGTGTGCGCTCCGCCGTCGCGACTAGGCTGGGTGCGCCGTCCGCGCCCCGCCGCGTGTACCGGGTGGCCGCGCTCCCCCTGCGCGGCCCCGGCAAGGTGGACCGCAGCGGCGTCGTCGCCCTCGTCCGCGAGCACGAGGCGCACGCCTGACCTGCTCGCGCACGCGACGCCCCGGCGCCGCACCGACGGACGGAGAACCATGGCCACGACGAGCGAGTGGATCGCCGGAGCACGCCCCCGCACCCTGCCGGCCGCGGCCGCGCCGGTGCTGATCGGGTCCGGCGCCGCGGCGGACGTCGACGCTTTCGCCTGGCTGCCCGCCGTCCTCGCGCTCGGTGTCGCGCTCGCCCTGCAGGTGGGCGTCAACTACGCCAACGACTACTCGGACGGCGTGCGCGGCACCGACGTGGACCGCGTGGGGCCGCTGCGCCTCACCGCGTCCGGCATCGCGCCGCCCCGCCGCGTCAAGGGCGCCGCGTTCGCGTCGTTCGGCGTCGCCGGGGTGCTGGGCCTCGCGCTGTGCGCCGTCAGCGGGCACTGGTGGCTGCTCGCGGTGGGCGTGCTGTGCGTGCTGGCCGCCTGGTACTACACGGGCGGCAAGCACCCGTACGGCTACGCCGGGCTCGGCGAGGTGGGCGTCTTCGTCTTCTTCGGGCTCGTCGCGACGCTCGGCACCACGTACACGCAGGCCGACACCCTCACGTGGCCCTCGGTGCTCGGCGCGGTCGGCGTCGGCCTGATCGCCTGCGGGCTGCTCATGGTGAACAACGTGCGCGACATCCCGACCGACGTCGTCGCCGGCAAGCGCACGCTCGCCGTCCGCCTCGGCGACCACCGCGCCCGGCGCTGGTACGCCGCGTGCATCCTGCTGCCCGTGGTGCTGGGCATGGTGTGCGCGGCCTGGTCGCCGTGGGCAATGCTCGTCACGGTGCTGCTGCTGCCCGCCGCGCTGCTCGTGACGCCGGTGATCGCCGGCGCGCGCGGGCCGCTGCTGGTGAAGGTGCTCGCCGGGACCGGGATGTTCGAGCTCGCCTACGGCGTGCTGCTGGCCCTCGGACTGGCGCTCTGACGTCTGCTCGGACCGCTCCCGCCCGGGCCGCTCAGCCCGCGGTGGGGTTCTCCCGGTCCACGACGGAGTCCTCGTAGTCGGTGTCGACGTCGTGCTTGTCGGAACCGTCCTTGCGCCGCTGGTCCTTCTCCGCGAGCCAGCGCGCCGCGGCGTCGCGCGGCCTGCTCAGCGCGAGGTAGGAGACGGCGAACGCGACGACGGCGGCGACCAGGACGAGGAGCCAGCTGCGCAGGCCGAGCAGGTAGCCGGCGCCGAGGGCGGCGACGAACAGCAGGATCCGCCAGACGGTGTACATGACGAGGGGCACCGTTCCAGGGTAGGCGCGATTCCTGTGCATCCCGACGCCGAACTAGGCTGGAGGCATGTTCGCGCGTGTGATCCTCCCCCTCCTCGTGGTGGGGCTCGCCCTGTACGCCCTCCTCGACCTGTTCGGCTCCGAGGAGGACGAGCGCGGCGGGCTGCCCCGCTGGTTGTGGGCGGTGATCATCGTGCTGCTGCCGATCTTCGGCGCCGTCGCGTGGATCGTCGTCAAGCAGTCCGCCCGCCGCGCGTCCGGCGGCGGTCGCGGGCCGTCGTCCCGCCCCCGGCGCCCCGGCCCCTCCGGGCCGCGCCGCCCGTCCGGCCCGGTGGCCCCGGACGACGACCCGGAGTTCCTGTGGCGCCTCGAGCAGGAGAAGCGCCGCCGCGAGCGCGAGGGCGGCGGCAGCGGCGACGCCCCCTGACACACGTTGTGGGCGCGAAAGAGGGGACTATCCGCGACCGGATAGTCCCCTCTTTCGCGCTCACAGCGGTCGGGTGGGTCAGGCGCCGCCGGTGCTGTCGGTGTTCAGGCCCGAGTACGAGTGCTTGCCGTTGAAGATGAGGTTCACGCCGGTGAAGTTGAACAGCACGCACAGGTAGCCGACGACGACGAACCAGGCGGCGCGGCGGCCGTCCCAGCCGCGGGTGGTGCGGGCGTGCAGGTACGCCGCGTACACGACCCAGATGACGAAGCTCCAGACCTCCTTGGGGTCCCAGCCCCAGTAGCGGCCCCAGGCATGCTCGGCCCAGATGGCGCCGCCGATGATGGTGAAGGTCCACAGGACGAAGCCGACCGCGTTGAGGCGGAAGGACAGGGCCTCCAGCGACGTCGGGGTGGGCACGCGGTCGAGCCAGCGGAAGCCGGGCCGCAGCAGGTACGGCGACCCGGAGTCGCGGCTGTCGCGCAGGAGCTGCAGCACCGAGGCGACGAACGCGACGGTGAAGATGCCGGTGGCGCTGATCGCGACGCCCACGTGGATGACCAGCCAGTAGTTCTGCAGCGCCGGCTGCACGCCCGTCGCGGCCACGTAGAAGACGTTCAGGCCCAGCACGAGGAACAGCACGGCGAGCCCGGTGACGAACGCCCCGAGGAACTTGAAGTCCTTGCGCAGGTTCATGCCGAGGAACACCGCGAGGGCCATGAACGACCCCACCAGCGTGAACTCGTACATGTTGGCCCACGGCGTGCGGCCGGCGGCGAGCCCGCGCAGCACGATCGCCACGAGCAGCATGGCGGTGCCGAGCCAGGTGGTGGACATGGCGATGCCTGCGGCGCGACGGCGCACGGGCGCGGCTGCCCCGCCGTCCGACGACGGCGCGTCCCCGGTCGACGGGCGCGCGGACCCGGCACCCACCGCGACGGGTGTGCGCGCCTCGGCGTGCGCCTCGGCCCGGGCCTCCGTGCGGCGGCCCAGGTCGATCGCGAACGCGACGAGCGCGATCGTGAGCGCCGTGGCGGCACCCCACACGAGCAGCACGCTCAGCTCGGCGATCTGCATGGTCAGTCCTCCGTGGCGGTTCTCTGGTGGTCGGCGGCGAGCGGGTCGTCGTCGGTCGTGTCGTCACTCGTGCCGTCGAGAAGTCCCGGCACCGCTGCCAGTGCCTTGTCGACCTCGCGCTGCAGGCCGGCGTCGTCGCCGCGCGCGAGCCCGGCGAGCTCGACGTGCGTGACGGCCCGGCCGTCGTCCTCCGTGGTCTCCCATGATCGCACCCACACGCGACGGCGCGGCGTGAACAGCGAGACCGCGAGGCCGGCGAGCGCGAGCAGCGAGAACGTGAGCACCCAGGCGAGCGACGGGTCGTAGCGCAGGTCGAGGGCGACGTAGCGCGGCACCTCCTCGCCGAGGGTGACGGTGCCGAGGCCGTCGGGCAGCTCGACCGTCTCCCCGGGCTTCACGAGCAGCTTGACCGTCTGGCCGTCCTCGTCCACCGACGGCGTGAGCGACGCGGTGTCGAGGCGGTACACGTTCTGCGGCACGCCCTCGTCCAGGCCCAGGTCGCCGCGGTACACCTCGAGCACCATGAGCGGGTTCTGCGGCTGCGGGAACACGGAGCGGGCCGAACCGTCCGCCTCGACGACGGCGGTGGGCAGGAAGTACCCGACCAGGCCGATCTGCTCCTGGCCCTTCGACACGTCCGGCACCTTCACGACGCCGCGCGACGTGTACATGGTGTCCTCGGGCAGGAACGGGACGCGGCCGGAGAACGCCATCTCGCCCGCGCCGTCCTTGACGGTGATCTCCGGGGCGAAGCCGTTGCCCTGCAGGTAGATCTTGGCGCCGTCCACCGTCAGCGGGGAGTTGACCTTGATCTGGTCGGAGTGCTGCCCGCCGTCCGGCTCGGTGACCGTGACGTGGGCGGTGAAGTCGCGCGCCTGCGCGAACGCCACGGTGTCGGAGGCGAACTCGGAGTCGAACGAGTCGAGCGTCATCGAGAACGGGGACAGCGACGACGGCTGGAACCAGGCGCCCTTGTCGAACGTGTCGTAGTCCACGACGGCGTTCGCGAAGCCGCGCCCCTCCGTGACGATCGCCTGGCCGCGGTAGTGCAGCAGCTGGCCGAGGGCGACGGAGACGAGCAGGCCCAGCAGCGCGAGGTGGAAGACGAGGTTCCCCGTCTCGCGCAGGTAGCCGCGCTCCGCGGCGACCGTGCGGGTGGCGGGGCGGCCGAGCCGCGGCTCCTCCGACCCGACGTCGACGCGGAACGTGGGCAACCGGCGCAGCGGGCCGCGCAGGTGGCCGGCCACGGCGTCGACGACCTCGTCGGGCGACGCCGTCGTGCTCGCCTCCGCCGTGGCGGGGAAGCGGCCGAAGCGCACCGGCGTCCTCGGCGGGCGGTTCCGCAGGTTGCGGGCGTGCGCCAGCGTGCGCGGCACGATGCAGCCCACGAGGGACACGAACAGCAGGATGTAGATGGCCGAGAACCAGACCGAGCTGTAGACCTCGAAGAAGCCGAACCGGTCCAGCCACTCCCCCAGCGTGGGGTGGTCCCCGAGGTACTCGAGCACCGCGGCGGCGTCCTGGCCGCGCTGCGGCAGCACCGAGCCGGGCACGGCCGCGACGGCGAGCAGCATGAGCAGCATGAGCGCCACGCGCATGCTCGTGAGCTGGCGCCACGTCCAGCGCAGCATGCCGCGCCAGCCCAGCGTCGGGAGGTTCGGGCCGGCGGGCTTGGCCGTCCCCTCGGCGGCGGACGAGGGCCCGGCGTCGGCGCGGCCCTCGACGAACGCGTCGTTGATGCCCTCCGGTCGGTACGTCGCCTTCTCGCTCATCACACCACCGTCACGAATCCGCCGATCCAGCCCTGGAGCTGGCTGGTCCACGTGGACCACAGCCCCGTGACCAGCGCCAGGCCGACCAGCACCAGCAGGGCGCCGCCCGCGCGCTGGATGCCCAGGCGGTGCCGGCGCAGGAAACCGAGCATGCGCTGCGAGGACTGCAGCCCGAGCGCCACGAGCAGGAACGGCACCCCGAGCCCGACGCAGTACGCGATCCCCAGCACCAGCCCGCGACCGGCCGACGCCTGGTCCAGCGCCAGCGTCTGCACGGCCGCGAGCGTCGGGCCGATGCAGGGGGTCCAGCCGAGGCCGAACACGACGCCGAGCAGCGGCGCGCCCCACAGGCCCGCCCGGGGGCTCAGGTGCATGCGCCGCTCGCGCTGCAGGAACGGCACGGCGCCGAGGAACGCGAGGCCCATGAGGATCACGACGACCCCGAGCACCCGCATGATCGTGCCCTCCCACTGCACCAGGTAGGAGCCGATCGCGCCCGCCGCGGCCATGAACGCCACGAACACCGCGGTGAATCCGAGGACGAAGAGGGCCACGCCGGCGACGACGCGGCGCCGGGCCGGGTCCTGCGGCACCCCGGGCCGCCCCTTGGCGCCCGTCCCGGCCGACGCGGCGGCCATGCCGCTCACGTACCCGACGTAGCCGGGCACCAGGGGCAGCACGCACGGCGACGCGAACGACACCAGGCCGGCGATCAGCGCCACGGGCAGCGCCAGCAGCATCGAGCCGCTGAACACCGTGGTCGCGAAGGTCTCGCCCATCAGGCGCCCTTCGCGCCGTCGCCCGAGCCGCCGCCCGACTCGGCGAGCACCTCGTCGACGATCGCGTCGAGCGTGGACGCCTCGGCCTGCCCGATGACGCGCGCCGCGACACGGCCCTCGGCGTCGAGCACCACGGTCGACGGCACGGCCTGCAGCGGCACGACGCCGGACAGCTTCGCGACGACCTGGCCGCTGCGGTCCTCGATCGACGGGTAGGGGACGTCGAAGGTGCGCTGGAACGAGAGGGCGGCGCCGGCCTCGTCCTCGGTGTTGATGCCGAGCACCCGCACGCCATCGGCCTCGCGCTCGTCGGCGAGGGCCACGAGGTCGGGCGCCTCGGCGCGGCACGGCGCGCACCCGGCGTACCAGGTGTTGACCACGACGACGTCGCCGAGCCAGTCGGCGGTGCTCACCTCGTCGCCCTCGAACGACGTGCCCTCGACGGTCACGGGGTCCTCGCGGTCTCCCGCGTCCCACTGCTTCACGGAGCCGTCGCCGGAGACGAAGCCCTGCCCGACGACGTCGCCCGCGCCCGAGTCCTGGGCGCCGCACGCGGCGAGCAGGCCGAGGCCGAGCACGGCACCGACGGCCGCGGAGGCGCGCCGGAGCGCGCGCGGACGGGCGGTGCGCATCATGCCCCCGGCACCGGGTCGGCGCCGGCGAGCAGGTCGGCGGCGGGCTCGGTGTAGTGCAGGCCGACGAACGTCTCGCCGTCGAACCGCAGCGACGTCATCGACGCGAGGGCGCACTGCCGGCGGCGCGGGTCGTGCGCCAGGGAGCCGCCCTCGTACGACCGGCGCGTGACCCACACCGGGAGCTGGTGGCTGACCAGCACGACCTCGTGGCCCTCGTAGGCGCGGCGCGCGTCGTCCACGGCGGCGCGCATCCGGGTCACCTGGTCCGCGTACGGCTCGCCCCACGACGGGCGCAGCGGGTTCCACAGGTAGCGCCAGTACTTCGGGTTGGCGAGCTGCCCCGGGTTCTTCCCGATCGTCGTGCCCTCGAAGTGGTTCCCCGCCTCGACGAGCCGGTGGTCGGTGGCGAGGCTCAGGCCGAAGGCCTCGGCCGTCGGCGTCGCGGTCTCCTGCGCGCGCTGCAGCGGGGAGGCGACGACGGCGACGACGTCGCGGCCCGCTCCGGACAGGTGCTGCGCCACGCGGCGGGCCATCGCCTGGCCTCGGTCGGACAGGCGGTAGCCGGGGATGCGCCCGTAGAGGACGCCGTCCGGGTTGTGGACCTCGCCGTGCCGTACGAGATGGACGGTGGTGGTGGCCATGCGTCCCAGTGTCCCAGACCTCCGGGGTACCCAGGTCCTGCTCAGCGGACGCCCCGGAGGTCTGTGACCGTTGTCACCGCAGGGGCGGGATCACTGGTAGCTGATGTCGGACTCCGAGTAGCGGCAGGCGTCGGACGGGCCCTCGGAGATCTTCTCCGGCTCCCCGTCGGTCACGCCCTCGTACTCCTCGCAGATCGCGATGTCCTGGTCGTCGTCACCGAGGATCGTGACGCCCGAGATCGTGGCGGTGTCGCCGAGGTTGGAGTTGATCCCCGCGAGCGACTTGCCCGGCGCCGTCACCGTCACGTCCTGGATCGTCACGTGGCGGTCGTACTGGGTCGAGCAGTTGCCGCACGAACGGTAGAGCTTCCCGAAGTCCTCGACCTGGAAGTTCTTGATGACGAAGTTCCCCGGCCCGTTGTGCTGGAACACCTTGTCGTCGGCGTTGCGGGCGCCGCCGCCGTCGACGGTCATGGTCTGGTCGTCGGACGAGTTGCCCTTGAGGGTCGCGGCGTCCTCGCCGACGTCCTCCCACCACACGTTCTGCAGGGTGCAGGTGCCGTCGCAGTGCACGCCGTCGCCCGCGTCCTCGCCGAGGATGACGTTCTTGAGGACCGCGCCGTCCTCGAGCCTGAAGATGGGGTCCTGCCCCTCCTCCTGGTCCCCCGACCCGATGCCGCCGTAGCGCACCAGCTCGCCGTCGAACGTGCCGCTCACCTCGATGGTCTCGGTCACGTCCTGGTCGCCCGTGGCCGTGGGCCAGTCCGCCGCCGTGGCGTCGGCCGTGGCGGGCGTCGCGGAGACCAGCACCGCCGTGCCGACCGCCACCGCCGTCCCCGCGAGCGCCCCGAGGGTCGCGCGGGTGCGTCCCTTGCTGTTCGTCGTCTTCCGGGTCATCGTCGATCCCTTTCGACTCGTCACATCGTTCTGGCTGGAGCGGCGCCCTCGACGCCGCTCACCCCACCCTCTTCCATCGTTGTACGCCCGAGCAACCGGCTTCTCGCTCCGCGAGACGCCGCCGAGCGGGGCCGCCGGCACGCCAAGGGCCCGGGGTGGTGCGCGCACCACCCCGGGCCCTGGCCGTCCGGCGCCGTGGCGCGTCAGCGGTAGGTGATGTCCGACGACGAGTACCCGCAGGCGGCGGACGGGCCGTCGCCGATCTTGCTGGGCTCGCCGGAGGTCACGCCCTTGTACTCCTCGCAGATGTAGATCTTCCGCGAGGAGTCGCCGAGGATCGTCACGCCCGAGAGCGTGGCCTTGTCACCGAGGTTGGAGTTGATCCCGACCAGCGACTTGCCGGGTGCGGTGACCTGCACGTTCTGGACCACGACCGTGCGCGCGTACTGCTTCGAGCAGTTGCCGCACGAGCGGTAGAGCTTGCCGAAGTCCTCGACCTGGAAGTTCTTGATGACGAACTTCCCGGGGCCGTTGTGCTGGAACACCTTGTCGGACGCCGAGCGGGCGCCGCCGCCGTCGACGGTCATCACCTGCGACGACGACGAGCCCTTGAGCGTCGCCGCGTCCTCGCCGACGTCCTCCCACCACACGTTCTGCAGGGTGCAGGTGCCGGTGCAGTGCACGCCGTCCCCCGCTCCCGTGCCGATGATGACGTTCTTGAGCGTCTCGCCGTCCGAGAGCTCGAAGATCGGCGGCTGCGACTCGTCCTGGTCACCCGAGGAGATCCCGTAGTAGCGCTTCATGCCGCCGTCGAGGGTGCCGCTGACCTCGATCGTGTCCGAGACCTTCTGCTGGCCGTTCGCCGAGGGCCACGCCGGGAACGAGCCGGGCGGCGTCGAGCCGGAGCCGACCTTCACGAGCTCCCACTGCTGGTTGTACTGGTTGGCGTTGGTCAGCTGGGTGACCGTGGCGCCGTTCGCCGTGGACCGGTCGGTGACCGTGACGGCCTTGCCGGAGTGCCGGTTGAGCAGCCGGACCCTGCCGCCCTCGGAGTCGACCAGGCGGAACTGCTGGTTCGCGGCGTTCAGGTCGCCGAACTGCCGGAACCCGGCGCCGTCCGACAGGCTCCACTCCCACAGGTCGAGGACCTTGCCGGAGTTCCTGTTCTGCAGCCGGTAGTAGCCGTCGCCGGAGTCGAGGAAGCGCCACTGCTGCCACGCCCCGTCGTTGCGGTCCCACTGCTGCACGATCTCGCCGTCGGCGGTGGACCAGTTGGCCACCTCCATCGCCTTGCCGCTCTGCCGGTTGAGCAGCACGTACCAGGCGCCCGTGTCGACGGAGGCCGCCGCGGCGGGCACCGCCGTCCCGACCAGCGCCGTGACGGCGACCACGACCGCGGCGACCGCCGCCGCGACCACCCCTCGCAACCGACCTCTCCTTGTGCCTCGGGTCATCGTCGACCCCTCTCGAGCTCGATGGAGCGAGCCCCGATGGTGCGATCCGGGGGCGGGCGGCCGCTCCCGGTGTCCGGGCCAGGCACGCGCCGCGCGAAATCCGTTTCCGCCTCGCCGCCATCTTCTCCAACGTTGAAGGAGGCGAGCAACCGGTTTCTCACGCCCCGAGACGGGAGCGCCGGCCTAACTCTCGACGGGCCCCCTGGCCGCGTCGGCCACCTTCGCCATCGCGCGCCCCAGGGTGGCGAGCTCCTCGTCGGTGAGGGCATCCACCAGCAGGCGGCGGACGGCGGTGACGTGACCCGGGGCGGCGTCGACGAGCGCGGCGAACCCGGCGTCGGTCATGACGCAGTTCACGCCGCGCCGGTCGCCGGGCACCGGCGTGCGGACCACCAGCCCGCGCCTCTCCATCCGGTCGACGGTGTGCGTGAGGCGGCTGCGCGACAGCGCGAGGAAGTCCGCGAGCGCCGACATCCGCAGCGTCCTGCCCGGCGCCTCGGAGAGCTGCACCAGCAGGTGGTACTCGCCGAGCGTGACGGGCAGCCCCTCGTCGTGCGCGTCCCCGAGCGCCTCGAAGAAGCGGGAGGTCCCCTCGAGGAACCGCCGCCACGCCCACTGCTGCTTCTCGTCGAGCCAGCGCACGTCCGCCCGGCCGTCGTCGTCGCGCTCCCGCGCCCTCGTCGCACCCACGGGAATAGGTTACGAGAGCGCCGCGTTCCACCCCCCGTGACGATAGTTGATTCATCAACTATCTTGGTGAACGTCAGCACGACCCAACCCGAGGGAGACACCATGACCGCGCTGCCCGCAGGCCTGACCGCCGGTACCTACGCCATCGACACCGCCCACTCGACCGCCTCGTTCTCCGTGCGCCACGCCGGGATCGCCAAGGTGCGCGGCACGATCGCCATCACGTCCGGCGCGATCACCGTGGGCGACGACCTCGAGTCGTCGGCCGTCTCCGCCGAGCTCGACGCCGCGTCGGTCAACACGGGCGACGAGAACCGCGACGGCCACCTGAAGAGCGCCGACTTCTGGCACGCCGAGGAGAAGCCGGTCTGGTCCTTCGCCTCCAAGGGCATCTCCACCGACGGTGACGACTACACGATCACCGGCGACCTCACGATCAACGGCGTCACCAACTCGGTCGAGCTGCCCACCGAGTTCACCGGCACCGCCACCGACCCGTTCGGCAACCCGCGCGCCGGCTTCGAGTCCGAGATCGAGATCTCGCGCAAGGACTACGGCCTGACCTGGAACGCCGCGCTCGAGACCGGCGGCGTCCTCGTGGGCGACAAGGTCAAGATCGCCCTCGACGTCTCGGCCATCAAGCAGAACTGACCCTCTCGCCGAGATAGAGAAGCCAGACCCGCGAGATAGAGAGGGGTCTGGCTTCTCTATCTCGGCGTGCCGTTCGTCGCGGCGCGCGCCGCGGCGTGGAACGCCAGGATCTGCAGCTCGCCGGCCACGTCCACGGAGCGCACGACGACGTCGTCGGGCAGCTGCAGCGCCACGGGGGCGAACGACAGGATCTCCCGGACACCGCACGCCACGATCCGCTCGGCGATGGGCTGCGCCACCGGCCCGGGCGTCGCCAGGACCACCATCGACACGCCGGTGCGCGCGAGCACCTCCTCCAGCGCGTCGACGTGCTCGATCGCGAGCCCCGCCGCGGAGTTCCCGACGACCTGCGGGTCGGCGTCCAGCAGCGCCACCACCTGGAACCCGCGGGCCGCGTAACCCGAGTAGTTCGCCAGGGCGTGCCCCAGGTTGCCGATGCCGACGATCGCCAGGCGGTGCTCCGACCCCAGGCCCAGCGCCGTCGCGATGTACTGCGCCAGCGACTGCACGTCGTAACCCACGCCCCGCGTGCCGAACGACCCGAGGTAGGACAGGTCCTTGCGCAGCTGCGCCGACCCCACCCCCGACCGCTCCGCCAGCTCCGACGACGACGTCGTCGTCACGCCGCCCTCCGCCAGGTCGCGCAGGGCGCGCAGGTAGTACGGCAGCCGCGCCACCGTCGCGGCCGGCACCGTCGCCTCACCGAGCTCGATCACTGCTGGATCACCCTGTCGTCCTCTCCCGGGCTCAGCGGGCCAGCCGACGCGCGAGCCGCGCGCCGTCCACCCGCCAGAAGCCCTGCTGCACGCCGTCCACCTCGACGACGGGCACGTAGTCCCCGTACTTGCCCACCAGGTCACCGCCGGGGCCGTCGACGTCGATGTCGACCTCCCGCCACGGCTCCCCCGCCGCGCCGCACACGTCCGCGACCACCGCCCGAGCCTCCTCGCACAGGTGGCAGCCGGCGCGCGTGTACAGCAGCACCCGGGGTTCACCTTCGGATCCCTGCGGCATGCTCACCTGCCAAGACTAGCGGCGCCGATACAGTGGACCGCATGCCGTCGCCCGCCGAGTCTTCCCCGCCGGCGCGCGCCGCAGCCTTCTTCGACGTCGACAACACCATCATCCGGGGCGCCAGCGCCTTCCACCTCGCGCGCGCCCTGTACCAGCGCCGGTTCTTCGGCACCCGCGACCTGCTGCGGTTCGCGCTGATCCAGGCGAAGTACGTGGTGTTCGGCGAGTCCCGCTCCCAGATCGAGACCGTGCGCAGCCGCGCCCTGTCGCTCATCGCCGGCCGCTCGGTGGCGGAGATCACCGCCGTGGGCGAGGACGTGTACGACACCGTGCTCGAGCTGCGCATCTTCCCCGGCACGAAACGGCTGCTCGACGAGCACCTCGCCGCCGGCGACCAGGTGTGGCTCGTCACCGCGACGCCGGTCGAGATCGGCGGTCTCATCGCCCGCCGCCTCGGCGCCACGGGCTGCCTCGGCACCATCGGGGAGCACTCCGGCGGCTTCTACACCGGCCGCCTCGTGGGCGACCTCATGCACGGCGAGGCGAAGGCCGCCGCCGTGCGCGAGCTCGCCGAGCGCGAGGGCATCGACCTGTCGGCCTCCTACGCGTACGGCGACTCGCTCAACGACCTGCCCATGATGCGCACCGTCGGGCACCCGTGCCCCATCAACCCCGACGTACGCCTGCGCCGGCACGCCAAGGAGGTCGGCTGGCCCATCCGCGAGTTCCGCGGCCGCGGACGGCGCGTGGCCGGGCGCGGGATGAAGACGGCGTCATGGGCCGGCGCCGCCTGGGTCGCCGGTCTCGTGCTCCGCAGCATCCGGCGGCGCCTGCAGGGCCGCTGACCGCGCCCGCACGGTCCGGGAACAGCGAACGGGCCCGGCACCTCCGTGGAGGTGCCGGGCCCGTTCGCGCACGCTGTCCGCCGTCAGGCGGACGACGTCACTTCTTGTTGCGACGCTGGTGACGCGTCTTCCGCAGCAGCTTGCGGTGCTTCTTCTTCGCCATGCGCTTGCGGCGCTTCTTGATGACGGAGCCCATGAGGTCCTCACAATGCTTGTCGGTCGGTGGAACACGGTTGGTCCCAGGAGCCCTGTCTCCAGGAGCAGCCGACCAACGCGGAAAAGTCCGTCCCCCAGGGTACCCGATGCCCGGCGTCCTCCCGACCGGCGCCCGTCCGACCGGCGCCGTGACGTCAGTCGCGGTACGGGTCCAGCCCCCAGGTGGGGAACACGTGGCGCCGGGTGGCGAGGACCGCGCGGTCGACGTCGTCGGCCGGGTCGTAGCCGTCCGACCACGGGCGCCACGCGACGTCTCCGCTGCCCAGCCGCTCGGCCGGGTCCAGCCCGGAGAGCTCCTCGACCTCCCGCCGCCAGGACTCCGGCAGCTCGATGCCGATCGCCAGCGGCGCGTGCGCCGCCTCGGCCACCAGGCTCGCCCACACCAGCGGCACGACGTCGACCACGGCGTAGCCGCCGCCCCCGAGGGCCACCCAGCGCCCGTCGGCCAGCTCGTGCGCCAGGTCGTGCACCCAGCGGGCCGCGGTCCGCTGGGCCCCCACCCCCACGTTGAGGTCGGTGAGCGGGTCGTTGCCGTGCGCGTCGCAGCCGTGCTGCGACACGATCACCTGCGGGCGGAACTCCCGCACCACCGCCGGGACGACGGCGTCCACCGCGCGCAGCCAGTGCGCGCCGTCGGTGCGCGGCGGCAGCGCCACGTTCACCGCGGTGCCCTGCGCCGCCGTCCCGCCCGTGTCCCCGGCGTTGCCGCTGCCCGGGAACAGCGTGTGCCCGTCCTGGTGCACGGACACGGTGAGCACGCGCGGGTCGTCCCAGAAGATCGCCTCGACGCCGTCGCCGTGGTGGGCGTCCAGGTCGACGTACGCGACCCGCTCCGCCCCCAGGTCGAGCAGCCGCTGCACGGCCGCGGCCGCGTCGTTGTAGATGCAGAAGCCGGACGCCGCGCCGCGCTGGGCGTGGTGCATCCCGCCCGCGATGTTCACGCCGTGGGCCACGCGCCCCGACCAGACGGACTCCGCCGCGTCCACCGACGCCGCGACCAGCCGCGCCGCGGCCTCGTGCATCGCCGGGAACACCGGGTCGTCCTCGGTGCCGAGGCCGCGCGCCGGGTCGGGGGTGCCGTCGGCGGCCGCGCGCCGCACCGCCGCGACGTACGCGGCGTCGTGCACGGTCTCGATGAGCGCGTCGGTCGCGGGGTGCACGTCGGCCACCTCGAGGGCGGGCTCGTCGAGCAGGCCGAGGTCGGCGACCAGCCGCATCGTGAGGTCGAGGCGGGCGGGCGCCATGGGGTGCCCGTGGCCGAAGTCGTAACGCAGGAGCTCGGGGCTCCACAGCAGCCGGGCGACGCGCATCCCGTCACGGTAGCCGACGGCGTGGCAGGCTGTGCCCAGCGACTGAGGGGCGAGAGGGGGCAGGGTGCCGGGGACGTGGGGCGGCCGCGCCATCGCCGTGCGCGGGTGGGTCGACCAGGTCGCCCGCGAGTACCCGGCCCGCCTGGCGATGACGGTCTTCGCGGCCGTCATCACCCTGTTCACACTCCTGCTCCTGCCCCCGTGGGCGACGTCGTCCGGCCGGGGCGCCGCGATCGTCGACGCGTTGTTCACCGCGACCTCGGCGGTGTGCGTCACCGGGCTGGTGGTGCACGACACCGCGACCTACTGGTCCGAGTACGGCCGGGTGATCATCCTGCTCGGCATCAAGATCGGCGGGCTCGGCGTCATGACCCTCGCCTCCCTCGTCGGCCTCGCGGTCTCACGACGGCTCGGGCTGACCCAGAAGCTCCTCACCGCGTCGGAGACCAAGACCGAGCGGCTCGGCGAGGTCGGCGCCCTGCTGCGCACCATCATCATCACGGCCACCACGATCGAGCTGGCCATCGCGATCCTGCTGTTCCCGCGCTTCCTCGCTCTGGGCGACTCCGTCGGCCTGGCGGCCTGGCACGCGGTGTTCTACGGCGTGTCCTCGTTCAACAACGCCGGCTTCGTGCCCACGGAGCACGGGCTCCTGCCGTTCGCCTCCGACTGGTTCGTGCTGATCCCGATCGCGCTCGGCGTGTTCATCGGGTCCCTCGGCTTTCCCGTGATCCTCAACATCATGACGCACCGCCGTCGGCGGCATCACTGGATCCGGTCGCTGTCCCTGCACACCAAGCTGACCGTGACCACGAGCCTCGCGCTGCTCCTCGGGGGCGCGGTGCTCATCGGCGCGCTGGAGTGGTCGAACCCGGCGACCCTCGGCGCCCAGGACGGGGCGACGCGCGTGCTGTCGTCGATCTTCGCCTCGGTGATGCCCCGCTCGGGCGGGTTCAGCAGCGTGCACGTGCACGAGATGCACCAGGAGACCTGGCTCGTCACGGACGCGCTCATGTTCGTGGGCGGCGGCTCCGCGTCCACGGCCGGCGGCATCAAGGTCACCACCCTCGCCGTCATGCTGCTCGCCATCCTCTCCGAGGCACGGGGCGACAAGGACACGGACGCGTTCGGGCGACGGATCCCTCGCGACACGATCCGCCTCGCCATCGCGGTGATGTTCATGGGCGCGACCGCGGTGCTGGTCTCGTGCCTGGCGCTGCTGCGCATGACCCCGTTCAGCCTGTCGGAGATCCTCTACGAGGTGATCTCGGCCTTCGCGACGGTCGGGCTGTCCACCGGCATCACCGCCGACCTGCCCGACCCGGCGAAGTACTGGCTCAGCGGGCTGATGTTCGTGGGGCGCGTCGGCGTCGTCTCGCTGATGGGCGCACTCGCCCTGCGCGACCGGCGCCGCATCGTACGCTTCCCCGAGGAACGCCCGATCATCGGGTGACCTCGCACCGACGTGCCTGACCGACCTGCCTGAAAGAGGAGAACCGTGGCGGACAAGAAGGCTCCCGCGCGCGACGCGGGCGTGCTCGTGATCGGCCTCGGCCGCTTCGGGTCCTCGCTCGCGACGACGCTGGACCGGCTCGGCCAGGACGTGCTCGCGGTCGAGCGCGACCCGAAGCTCGTCGCCCAGTGGTCCGGTCGGCTGCCGCTGGTCGAGGCGGACGCGTCGGAGGCGGAGGCCCTGATCCAGCTCGGCGCCAAGGACTTCGGCGTCGCCGTCGTGGGCGTCGGCACGGAGCTCGAGGCGTCGGTGCTCATCACCGCCAACCTCGTGGACCTCGGCACCCCGCAGATCTGGTCCAAGGCGATCTCCGCCGAGCACGGCCGCATCCTCACGCGCATCGGCGCGCACCACGTCGTCTACCCCGAGGCCGACGCCGGCTCCCGCGTGGCGCACCTCGTGAGCGGCAAGATGCTCGACTACATCGAGGTGGAGGACGGCTTCACCATCGTGAAGATGCGGCCGCCGAAGGAGATGCAGGGCTTCACGCTCGCCCAGTCGGACATCCGCAAGCGGTACGGCGTCACCGTCATCGGCGTGAAGTCGCCCGGCGTGGAGTTCCAGTACGCGACGCCCGAGACGCGCGTGAGCGCCAACGACCTGCTGGTCTGCTCCGGCCACGCCGACCTGCTGGAGCGGTTCTCCGCGCGGCCCTGACCGTCGTCACGGGCCGAGCAGCGCGAGGGGGACCACGGCAATGCCGTCGGGTCGCCGGTACGCCGCCCGCCCTGTGGTGATGACGACCGAGTCGATCACACCGGGCCCGACTCGCTCGGCGAGCCAGTGCAGGTGCCGCACGTCGCGATCGCTCGGCATGGCGCCCAGCTTGACCTCGACCGCCAGGATTCGCCCGTCGTCGCGCTCGACGACGAGGTCGATCTCATGGTCACCACGATGCGTCCGAAGGTGACTGACGGTCGCCCCGGCCGCCTCCGCGTAGACGCGGACGCACAACGTCACCAGGCTCTCGAAGAGAGCGCCGAAGAGGCTCCCCCGGCGAGCGATCGAGGCACCGTCCGGGTTCGGGCGGTCCAACAGGTTCTCCGCGGTCACGCCGAGCAGACGCGCGGCGAGCGCAGGGTCGGCCAGGTGATGCTTCGGCGAGCGGCCCAGCGCCGTCAGGGGACTGCCCGCCCCGACCCAGGCCGGCATCTCCTCCAGCAGCCAGATGCGTTCGAGCGTCTCCCGGTAGGCCGCCGTCGTCGTCCTCGCGGGCTTGCCCGGCTCACCCGCGGTCGCCGCGTCGAGGATCTCGGTGTACGACGCCGTCGTCGACGTCGCGGCGGCGTAGGCGCGCATCCATGCGCGCAGGGTGCCCGGTCTGCGGACCTCTCGCCCTGCGTCCGGGAAGTCACGCTCGACGACGAGCCGCAGGTAAGTGTCCAGCGCGTCGCGGGACCCCCGTGCGGTGAGGTGGCGGAGCCCAGGAAACCCCGACGCGACGATCTCGTCCGCATAGTCCTCGAGCGCGACGACCGACTCCCCCTCCACGTCCCCGCCACCAGCGAGCAGCCCGGCGAGCGACACCGTCGGCGCCGCCACCCCACGCTCTGCGAGCGTCATCGGACGCATCCGCAGCTCCACGATGCGCCCCGCGCCGGAGTGCATCGGCCGTTCGACGGGAGTCGCCGACCCGGTCAGGAGGAACGATCCCGGTTCGGCACCGTCGTCCACGCCGCGCCGGACGACATCCCACACCCTGGGGAGCACTTGCCACTCGTCGATCAGGACTGGCCGTGGCAGGCGCGTGACCCGTCGCAGATCCGCACCGACGAGGTCTGTCTCGTCGGGGTCGGACAGGTCGACGACCGAGGTCGCACGGCGCTGCGCCGTAGCGGTCTTGCCCACTGCCTTGGCGCCGACGATCGCCACCGCGGGCAGCTCTGCGAGCATCCGATCAAGTCCGCCGTCGACGACCCTCTTCGTGTACTCCACCAGGCAAAACTACAGAATCGGAGCCTCCTACGCTACAGGTTCGCGCCTCCCTACGCTACAGATTCGCGTGACTCTACGCTCCGGTTCCGCGTGTCTCGAGGGCACCGAGCCCTGCCCCCGCGGGAAGACCGCCGAGGGTTCGTCTCCGGTTCATTACCCGGCCACCGACGCGCCCCCTGGGCACACCAGAGTCCCGTTCATGCGAAGCCCCCGACGCGCCCTGCCGGCGCTCCTGCTGCTCCCCGCCCTCGCCGTCGTCCCCGCCTCCGCGGCGTGGGGCCACGGGCCTGGCCAGGGCCACGACCGCCCCGGTCGCGGCGTCGCGACCGTGACGACCGACGTCGAGACGCCCCCGCTGTACGACGACGAGGCCGGCGGCAGCGCGTCCGGCGACGACCCCGCCATCTGGGTGCACCCGGGCGGCTCCCGCGACTCGCTGGTCCTCGCGACGGCCAAGGAGGGCGGCCTGCGCGTGTACGACACGGCGGGTCGCGAGCTGCAGTCGCTCGCCGCGGACCCGGCGCCGCGGGCGGACGGCGTCGTCGGCCGGTTCAACAACATCGACATCGCCTACGGCCTGCGGGTGGGCGGCGAGACCGTGGACGTCGCCGTCGTCTCGGACCGGTACAACGACCAGCTCCGGTTCTTCGCGGTCGACCCGGGCGGCGCCGCCGCCGACGCGCCGCTCACCGAGATCACCGCGGCCGAGCAGGACTTCCTCTTCCAGCCCGACCGGGCGGGCGTCGACTCCGAGCACACCGCGTACGGCCTGGCGGTGTGGCAGCCGCGCGACGGCGAGGCGTACGCGGTCGTGACCCAGGAGGGCACCACCCGCGTCGCCACCGCGCGGATCGCGCCGACCGCCGACGGCACCGTCGGGTACGCGGACGTCGACCACCTCGACCTGCCCGCGTCGTTCGACCTGTCCGACGGCACCACGTGGACGCCGTGCGAGGAGCCCGGCGTGGGACCGCAGCTCGAGGGGCTGTCCGTCGACCAGCGCACGGGCACCCTGTACGCCGCGCAGGAGGACGTCGGCCTGTGGCGCCTGCCGCTGCCGCTCGGCACGGGAGAGCCGCGGCTCGTCGACACGGTCACCGACTTCGGCGTCGAGGACGCCTACGACCCCGGGACCGAGGAGTGCGCCCCGGCGGACGGCTCGTCGCAGGAGGAGGCCGTCGCCGCGAACCCGTTCGGCGGCGACCTGCTCACCGCCGACGCCGAGGGCGTCGACGTCTACCACGGGCCCGGCCGCACCGGCTACGTCATCGTGTCCAGCCAGGGCGACGACACCTACGCCGTCTACTCGACGACGGGCCGCCACCGGGCGCTCGGCTCCTTCCGGGTGGCGGGCGAGGACGGCGTGGACGACGTCAACGGCTCCGACGGGCTCGCGGTCACCAACCGCCCCGTCGGCCAGTACCGCCAGGGGCTGCTCGTGACGCACGACGAGCCGGAGACCGGCGCGGACGTCGAGGACGGCCGCGGCGACGCGACCGGGTTCTCGTACGTCGCCTGGGACGACGTCGCCGACGAGCTCGGCCTCGTCGTCAGCACCCGTGCCGGGAACGACCCCCGGTTCCGCTGACCCGCGAGATAGAGAAGCCCGCAGCGCGAGATAGAGAAGCCTCGGTCCGGGGCTTCTCTATCTCGCGGACCTGCCTTCTCTATCTCGCGGTTGGGCGGATGCTCCTATGGATCGTCAAGGGGCGGGGTAGGTGCTGCCGGTGGTTTGGGTCGGGGTTCTTAGGACGTGGTAGATCTCGCGGGCGATGAGT
>NZ_JBEYBQ010000005.1:0-211084 GCF_040632295.1 Isoptericola sp. NPDC019482 | reverse complement strand
TTGTTTGTCGGCCCTCTTCGGGCTTACTGCCCCACACGAATAGTCCCCGAAATCGCGCTCACAACATTCAGGGGGCGGTGCGGCGACGGGCGGCGAGGGACGCGAGCGCCCGCCAGCCCAGCATGGTCACGCCCAGGAAGACGGCGGTGACGATCGCGAAGGAGACCTCGACGCCGCCGATGCCGAGCACGGGGCGCAGCACCAGGCCCAGGACGACGGTGGCGAACCATACGGCCACGCCGGTGGGCCACACCTGCGCGGGGGCGCGCCAGGCGCGCGTCGCGAGCCAGCCGACGGCGAGGCCGACGACGAACGGCAGGCCGACCAGCGCGACGTGCCCGACGCCCGCGGTGTCGTGGCTGAGCGTGCCCACCACGGTGAACACGAGCACGCACACGAGGTCGCACACGGCGGCGGGCCAGGCGGGCCGGGCCGTCGGGGTCGTCGGGGAGACGGGGGCCGGGGCAGCGTTCACGGGGCCGAGGCTACCGCTCACAGCTCGTGCACCCCGCCGGCGGTCGCCACGGCGACCGGTCCGTCGTAGGCCGACAGGGCCTCCGCGATCGCGACGTCCGGCGCGTTCCACACCGGCAGGTGGGTGAGCAGCAGGCTCCGCACCCCGGCGGCCGCGGCGGCCTCGCCCGCCCGCCGGCCGGTGAGATGGATGCCACGCTCGACGCCGTCGTCGCGCCCCTCCTGGAACGCGGCCTCGCACAGGAACAGGTCGGCGCCGCGGGCGCCCTCGACCAGGCCGTCGCACGCGTCGGTGTCCCCTGAGTAGACGAGCGTGACCCGCTCCCCCGGGCGCACCGACGACGGCCCCGTCACGCGGATGCCGTACGCCTCCACCGGGTGGTACACCGCGAACGGCTCCAGCTCGAACGGGCCGACCTGCACCGGCGTCCCCGGCTGCCAGGCGCGGACGTCGTACTCGCCGTCCATCGACTCCCCCGCGGCCAGGCCGTACATCGCCGCCGCGCGGTCCGCCGTCGTGCTCGGCCCGAGCACCGGCAGCCGGCGCCCGACGCCGGTGCGGGTGCCGCCCCGCTCCGGGTGGTACCGCAGGTACACGTACAGCCCGGACAGGTCCGCGCAGTGGTCGGGGTGCAGGTGGGACAGCGCGACGGCGTCCAGGTCCAGCGGGTCGACGTGCCGCTGCAGGGCGCCGAGCGCCCCGTTGCCGAGGTCGAGCACCACGTTCCAGTCGCGCTCGCCGTCGTGCGCCTGCAGCAGGTACGCGGACGCGGGCGACGCCGGCCCGGGGAACGACCCCGAGACCCCCACGGTGACGAGCCTCATGCCGCCTCCACCAGGGTCACCTCCGGCCCCAGGAACCGGCGCGCGAGCCGCTCGAACGGCTCGGTGTCCCCGGTGGCCAGGAAGCGGTGCACCGGCGGGGGCGCGTCGGTCGAGCGCTCCAGGCCGTGCTGCACGAGGTTGCGGTACACGTCCTTGGCCGTCTCCTCCGCGCTGGACACGAGCGTGACGTCCTCGCCCATCACGTAGGAGACGGCGCCCGCGAGCAGCGGGTAGTGCGTGCAGCCCAGGACGAGCGTGTCGACGCCCGCGGCCTTCACCGGGTCGAGGTAGCGGTGGGCGACCTCCAGGACCTCGGGACCGGACGTCAGCCCGCGCTCGACGAGCGGCACGAAGTCCGGGCACGCCTGCGTGGTGATCTCTAGGCCAGGCGTCACGTGGAAGGCGTCGTCGTACGCGCGCGAGTCGACCGTGGTCTTGGTGCCGATGACGCCGATGCGCCCGGTCTTGGACGTGAGCACCGCACGCCGGGCGGCGGGCCGGATCACCTCGACGACGGGGATCCCGCGCCGCACGGTGTACCGCTCGCGGGCGTCGGGCAGCGCCACCGCGGTCGCGGAGTTGCAGGCGATGACCAGCATCTTCACGCCCTCGTCGACCAGGCGGTCCATCACGTCGAGCGCCATCGCGCGCACGGCGGCGAGCGGCTTCGGCCCGTACGGGCTGTTCGCCGTGTCACCCAGGTAGAGCACCTGCTCGTGGGGCAGCTGGTCGAGGATGGAGCGCGCGACGGTCAGCCCGCCGACGCCGCTGTCGAAGATCCCGATGGGGGCGTCGTTCACGCGAGGAAGCCTAGTCGCGACGAGCCGTCACGACCCCGGGGAGTGAGCGGCGACACGGCGTGGCGCCCGCCACAGCACCGCCCCGGCCTGCGACGACGGCGTTCCGCCGTCGGCGATCACCCGCTCGCGCGCCCCGCCCGCAGGTCCGCGAGCATCTCGTCGACCAGCGACTCCTGCGCGAACCCCGCGGCCACGAACACGCCGCCCCAGTACCGCCGCTCCCGGCCCGACAGCCCGACACGCTCCCAGCCGGCGTACTCGTCCGGGGCGTCGTCGGTCTCCTCCCGGTCGTCGTCCGCATCGTCGGTGTCGTCGTCCTCGTCGTCGAGACCGGCCAGGACGTCGTCGTGCAGCGTCTCGACGTCCTGGTCGTCGACGAGCCCCAGCCGCTCCGCGAGCACGAGGCGCACGTCGGTCAGCGCCCCCGCGAACTCCTGCGCGGACTCGCGCGGCACGACGAGCTCCGCGCCCTCCCGCGGGTCGTCCGGCAGCACGTCCGGCGAGTCGATCGCGTCGGCGAACGCGACGAGCCGGGCCAACTTCCCGGCGGCCAGGTCCGTCTGCGTCAGGTGCCGGAACTCGGCGGCGACGTCGGCGTCCTCGTCGTGCGCGTCGGGCAGCAGCCGCTGCACGGCCGGGTCCTGCGGCACCCGCGCCACGCCCGTGAAGGCCACGCCGTCGCCGACCTCGATCCCCGGTTCCAGCCCCGACTCCGCACGCAGCAGCTCCGCGACGTCCCGCGCGACGCGCCCGAGCACCTCCCGCTCGACGTCGTCCCACCGGGCGACGTAGCCCGCCGGCGCGGACCGGAACGGCGTCATGCCGCACCCCCGCCGGAGACGCCGTCGGAGGCGCCCGACTGCCGCAGCGTGGCCCACAGCCCGAACCCGTGCATCGCCTGCACGTCCACCTCCATGCGCTCGCGCGGGCCGGACGACACCACCGCGCGCCCGTCGTGGTGCACCTGCAGCATCAGCTTCTGCGCCTTCGCCTCCGGGTAGCCGAAGTAGCTCTCGAAGACGTAGCTCACGTACGACATGAGGTTCACCGGGTCGTTCCACACGATCGTCACCCAGGGGTCCGCGACGGCGGCCGCCGCATCCTCCCGGGTGTCGACCTGGGTGTCCCCCGCCGCCTCGGTCGCCGCGGCCGCTGTCGCGAGCCTCGCGCCCGTCGTCGTCTGCCCGTTCACCCGCCCAGCGTAGGCACAGCCGGACCGTGGCCGTCGACCGTCCGCCTGGCGGGCTTCACCCTGCCGGACCAGCGCGGGAGCCCTACCGTGTCCCCATGACCGACGAGCCCCGGGGCGGCGCCGCCCCGTCGCTGCACGCCGTCCCGGCTGCCCCGCTCCCGTCCGTCCGCCCGTCGGTCGCGCTGCTCACCGACCGGTACGAGCTGACGATGCTGCAGGCGGCCCTCGCGGACGGCACCGCCCACCGCCACTGCGTGTTCGAGGTGTTCACGCGCCGCCTGCCGGCCGGGCGCCGGTACGGCGTCCTCGCGGGCACCGGGCGCATCCTCGAGGCGCTCGCCCACTTCCGGTTCGGCGACGCCGAGCTCGCCTACCTGGAGCGCGCGGGCGTCGTCGACGACCGGACGCTGGACTTCCTGCGCGGCTACCGCTTCACGGGCACGATCCAGGGGTACGCCGAGGGCGAGATCTTCTTCCCCGGCTCGCCGGTGCTGCAGGTCGAGGGCACGTTCGCCGAGGCGGTGCTGCTCGAGACGCTGATCCTGTCGATCCTCAACTACGACTCCGCCATCGCGTCGGCCGCGTCGCGGATGACCAGCGCCGCCGTGGACCGCCCCGTGCTGGAGATGGGCTCGCGCCGCGCGCACGAGCAGGCGGCCGTGGCGGCCGCGCGCGCCGCCGTCGTCGGCGGCTTCACGGGCACGTCGAACCTCGAGGCCGGCATGCGGTACGGCCTCGACACCATCGGCACCGCCGCGCACGCCTTCACGCTCCTGCACGACGACGAGCGCTCGGCGTTCGACTCCCAGATCGCGTCGCTCGGGTCGGGCACCACCCTGCTGGTCGACACCTACGACGTGCGGCGCGGCGTCGAGAACGCGATCGCCGCGGGCGGGACGTCGCTCGGCGCGGTCCGCCTCGACTCGGGCGACCTCGGCGTGCTCGCCGTCGAGGTGCGGCGCCAGCTCGACGACCTGGGCGCCACCGGCACGAAGATCGTCGTGACGTCCGACCTCGACGAGCACGCCATCGCCGGCCTCGCGGCGATGCCCGTGGACGTCTACGGCGTCGGGACGTCGCTCGTCACCGGCTCCGGCGCGCCCACCTGCGGCATGGTCTACAAGCTCGTGGCGCGCGCCGACCCGTCCGGCGTGCTGCAGCCGGTCGCGAAGGCGTCCACGCACAAGAGCAGCCAGGGTGGCCGCAAGGGCGCGGCCCGCCGCTACGGCCCTGACGGCCGCGCCGTCGAGGAGGTCCTCGTCACCGGTCCGGACGACCTTGTCGTCGCCTGGTCCCCGGAGGACGGGGGCGCCCCGACCGGCGCCGACGAGGCCACCGGCGGCGAGGCCAGCGACCGCGAGTCCGCCGACGGCGAGCGCCCCGACCTGCGCAGCCTGCTCGTGCCGCTCGTCGTGGACGGTGCCGTCGACTCCCGCTGGGTGGGCGCCTACGGCGTGCAGAACGCGGCCCGCCACCACCTCCAGGCGCGTGCGGAGCTGCCGCGCGGGGGCCGCCGGCTCTCCGCCGGGGACCCGGCCATCCCCACGGTGGACCTCGTGCTCCGTTGAGCGACGGGACGCGGGTCGTCTTCGTCCAGGCTCAGGGTCGGCCGGCGCCGACGCCTGGCCCGAGCAGGCCTCCGTCGCGGAGCCGGGGTGGGCGTTCCTGGCGCGTGAGGGTGTCGCGGACGACCCGGTGCGCGACGCCCGCCGGGTCCTCGACCTGCTCCGCGAGGTGGGCGGCGGACACGTCGTGGCGCACTCGTACGGGGCGAACGCCGCACTCCTCGCCGCGCAGCGGGAGCCCACGCTCGTGACCTCGCTCGCGCTCCTCGAACCCGCCTGCTTCGACCTGGCGCGCGGCAGGCCCGCCGTCGAGGAGCACATCGCGGCGATGACTCCGGTCTTCGCCGTCGCGGACGACCCCTCGGTCTCGCCGCGCGAGTTCTCGCGCCGGTTCGCCGCCGCGTCCGGGACGCGCCCTCCGGACCTGCCCGACGACGTGCTCGAGCAACGCGTCGCCCGGTTGCGGGCCCTGCGGCCGCCCTGGGGCCTCGACCTCGACCCGAGCGTGCCGATCCCCGGGAGGACGCTGGTCGTCACCGGGGGCAGCAGCGCCCTGTACGAGCAGACGGCCGAGGCGCTGGTCGGCGCGGGCGCCCGTCACGTCGTCCTCGCGGGTGCCGGCCACCGCGTCCAGGACGTCGCCCGGGCGACGGAGGTCCTGCGGGAGCACTGGCGGGGGTGACGCGACGCCGCGCGCCGCACCACGGGCGAAGCGGGTGCCTACTTCTTTCCGACGAACCAGCCGCGCACCATCTCGACGCGCGCGGCGAGCTGGTCGGCGGTGGCCAGGGGGACCTCGGGCCCGCCGCACCGGCGGCGCAGCTCGTTGTGCACGGAGCCGTGCGGCGTGCTGCTCTTGCGCGCCCAGGCGGACACCAGCTTGGACAGCTCCTTGCGCAGGTCGGCGGCCCGGCGGTGCTCCGCCTCCGACTGCTCGAGCGCGGCCTCCGACGCGGTCGCGCCGCCCCGCCCGCGCACCTGCTGCGCCTGGCGCTGCCGCAGCAGCGTGGTCACCTGGTCGGCCTCCAGGAGCCCCGGCAGGCCGAGGAAGTCGAGCTCCTCCGCGGAGCCGACGTCCGCACCGGTGCCGAACTCGCCGCCGTCGAACAGGACGCGGTCGAACGAGGCCTGCGCCTCGAGCGCCTCGAAGGAGCCGAGGAGCTCCCCCGACGCCTTCTCCTCCTTGTTCGCCGCCGCGAGGAGCGCGGCCTCGGGGTCGTACTCGATCCCCTGCTCCTCGGCGGTCTTCGGGCGGTCGAGGGCGTGGTCGCGCTCGAGCTCCATGCCGTTGGCGAGCTCGAGCAGCAGCGGGACGCTGGGCAGGAACACGGACGCGGTCTCGCCGCGCTTGCGGGCGCGCACGAAGCGGCCCACGGCCTGGGCGAAGAACAGCGGCGTCGACGTGCTGGTCGCGTACACGCCGACGGCGAGCCGCGGCACGTCAACGCCCTCGGACACCATGCGCACCGCGACCATCCACCGCGAGTCGCCCTGCGCGAACTCGTCGATGCGGGCGCTGGCGCCGTCGTCGTCGGACAGGACGACGGTCGGGCTCTGGCCGGTCAGCCGGGCCAGGTGGCCCGCGTAGGCGCGCGCGTCCGTCTGGTCGGTCGCGATGACGAGGCCGCCCGCGTCGGGGACCGTGCGGCGCATCTCCGTGAGCCGCTTGTCGGCCCCGGCGAGCACGGACGGGATCCACTCGCCGTTCGGGTCCAGCGCGGTGCGCCACGCCTGGGCGTGCATGTCCTTCGTCATCGCCTCGCCGAGGCGGGCGCTGACCTCGTCGCCGGCCTTGGTGCGCCAGCGCATGTTGCCCGAGTACGTCATGAACAGCACGGGCCGCACGACGTGGTCGCGCAGCGCGTCGCCGTAGCCGTACGTGTAGTCGGCCTTGGAGCGGCGGATGCCCTCGCGGTCCTCCTCGTACGTGACGAACGGGATCGGCGCGGTGTCCGAGCGGAACGGCGTGCCGGTCAGCGCCAGACGGCGCGTGGCGTCCTCGAACGCCTCACGGACGGCGTCGCCCCAGCTCAGGGCGTCGCCGCCGTGGTGCACCTCGTCGAGGATGACGAGCGTGCGCGCGGCCTCGGTGCGGGCGCGGTGCAGCGCGGGCTTGGCCGCGACCTGCGCGTACGTCAGGGCGACGCCGTCGTAGTGCGAGCCGTGCCGGCCCTGGCTGTTCTTGAACGACGGGTCGATCCGGATGCCGACGCGCGCGGCGGCGTCCGCCCACTGGTGCTTGAGGTGCTCGGTCGGCGCGACGACGGTCACGCGCCGCACGATCCCCGCCTCGAGCAGCTCGGTGGCCACGCGCAGCGCGAACGTCGTCTTGCCGGCGCCGGGCGTCGCGACCGCGAGGAAGTCGCGCGGGTCGCGGCGCCGGTACAGGTCGAGGGCCTCGGCCTGCCAGGCACGCAGGTTGGACGCCGTGCCCCACGGCGCGCGGCGCGGGAACGCCGGGCTGAGGTGCGACGCCGCGGACGACGACGGCGACTGCGGCAGCGGCTTGACCGGTTCCGCAGCGGCGGCGAACAGATCAGGGGTGGACTCGGGCTCGGGAAGCGGCTGCGCGCTCACTTGCCGGAGTCGCCCTCGCCGCCCTCGCCGTCCTGCGGGTCGCGGAGGCCGTCGTAGATCTCCTTGCAGACCGGGCAGACCGGGAACTTCGACGGGTCACGACCCGGCACCCACACCTTGCCGCAGAGCGCGATCACGGGCTTGCCCGACAGGGCCGACTCCATGATCTTCTCCTTGCGCACGTAGTGCGCGAAACGCTCGTGGTCGCCCGGCTCCGCGGCCTGCTCGCGGGTGTCGGGGCGCTCCAGCACGCTCGTGCCGGCCCCGGTGTCCTGCGAGGGGTCGGCCGGCGGGGCGGAGAGGGGATCGCTCATGCCCGGCAGTCTACGACGCACCCCCTGACGCTCCCCCGCCTCGCCGGCCTCCGTGCCGCCGATCCGGGCACGGATCACAGGCCCTGCCAGCCGGGCTTGGAGGCGAACGTCTGGCGGTAGTAGTCCCCGAGCTGCAGGCGCGAGGCGGCCGCGTCGTCGACCAGCACCGTCGCGTGCGGGTGCAGCTGCATCACGGTGCCCGGCCACATCGCGGAGATCGGGCCCTCGACCAGCTGATGCACGGCCTCGGCCTTCTGCCGCCCCGTGGCGAGCAGCACCAGGTGGCGCGCCTGCATGATCGTGCCCAGACCCTGGGTCAGGCAGTGGGTGGGCACCTGGTCCACGTCGTCGTCGAAGAAGCGCGCGTTGTCCACGCGCGTCTGCGCCGTGAGGGTCTTGATCCGCGTGCGGGACGCGAGCGACGACCCGGGCTCGTTGAAGGCGATGTGACCGTCGGTGCCGATCCCCAGGATCTGCAGGTCCACGCCGCCCGCGTCCGTGATCGCCTGCTCGTACGCCGCGCACGCCGCCGGGATGTCCTCCGCGAGGCCGTCCGGGCCGGAGACCTGGTGGGCGGGCCACTCGACCCGCGAGGCGATCTCAGTCTCGATCACGTTGCGGTACCGCTGCGGGTGGTCGGCGCCCAGGCCCACGTACTCGTCGAGCATGAAGCCGCGGGCGCGGGCGAACGACAGCCCCTCCTCACGGTGGCGACGCGCCAGCTCGTCGTACACCTTCAGCGGGCTCGACCCCGTCGCCAGGCCCAGCACCGTGGCCGGGTCCTCGCGCAGCAGCGCCTCGATCGCGTCGGCCGCCAGCGCGGCCAGCTCGTCGGCGGGGGCGATCACGACTTCCATGGGGGCTCCAGTCTCTCGGGTGCGGGACCTGTTCCATCATCCCGTCGTCCTGCTGTCATCGGCTCACTCGTCGGCCGCGGCCGGCGCGTTGAGCATCGGCGTGAGGCGCGCGTCGAACTCCCGCGCGAGGCTCTCGACGTCACCACCGTCGGCGATGCGGCCGAACAGCTCCTCGTACACCCCGGCGTCCTCGATCGAGGCCCACCCGGGCGCGGGCGGGGTGAGCTTCGACGCGACGGCCGTGCGGACCATGAGCCTGCCGAACCTGTCGCCCTCCATGAGCTCCTGGGCGTCCTCGTTCGCAGGTCCGAGCCCCGCGGCGGCGAGCTTCTCCTGGTACTCGTCGGAGAAGACGACGCGCAGCACGTCCTCGGCCAGCTCGGGGCTCGGCGACGCGGCGGAGACGGCGATGTTCGACCCGCCGGCGAACACCGGGGCGAGACCGCCGTCCACCCCCGGCAGGGCGAAGATCCCGAACGTGTCGGCGTCCTCCATCCCGTCGCGCACCAGCTCGCCCTCGTCGTTGCGCACGAGGTGGCCGATGGACCATCGCGCCCAGGCCGGCGCCATGATCGTGGCCGCGGCGGGTGCCGTCTCCTCGACGCCGTCGTTGAGGAAGTCCCAGTACTCGACGTCCTTCTCGGTGGACGGCAGGTAGGACGCGTTCTCGTACACGTCCTGCCACATCTCGAGGCCCTCGACCGACTTGGGGTCGGACAGGCTGGAGACCCAGCGGTCCCCCTCCCGCACCGCGAGCTCGCCGCCGGTCGCGAACGCCCAGGAGATGCCGTTGCGCCAGTCCTGGCCGCCCATCGCGAATCCCGCGTGGTCGTCGTCGGTGAGCGCCTTGACCGACTCGCCGAACTCGGCCAGCGTCGTCGGCTTCTCGAGGCCGGCGGCGCCCCACAGGTCCTTGCGGTAGAAGACGTACCGCGAGCCGAAGTAGTACGGCAGCGCGTAGTGACGGCCGTCGACCGACCCGGCGTCGACGAACGACTGCAGCAGCTTGTCGCCGCCGAGCTCCTCGTACAGGTCCGGCGAGATCTCCCGGAACGCGCCCTGGGTGGTGAACGTCGGCGACTGCGTGTTGCCGATCTCGACGACGTCCGGCGTGGTGGCGGGGTCCTTGACGGCCTCGGTGAGGTTCTCGACGAGGTCGCCCCACTCCTGCTGCACGATCGTGAGGGTCGCCCCCGGGTGCTCGGCCTCGAACTCCTGCACCAGGTACTCCCGCAGCTCGGGCGTGGTGTCCTCGCCGACCAGCCACATCGTGAGGTCGGTGTCCGGGCCGGCGGGCTCCTCGGGTCCGAGCAGCGCGCAGCCGGCCGCCGACGACAGGGCGAGCAGTCCGGCGAGCGCCGCCCCGGCGCGGCGCGGCGTCACGACGCCACCCCGTTCAGCGGGGCGCGGCCGGCGACCGACCGGCCCACGACGGCGGCGCCGACGGCGCCCACGGGCACGCGGCCCGGCGCGAGCCGGACGCGGTCGGCCAGGCGCAGCGAGCTGAGGAACCCGGAGTCGCGGGACTCGCGCACCAGCGCGGCACGCACGGCGTCGAGGAGCGGCTCGCCGAGCTGGGCGACGCCGCCGCCCAGCACGACGTGCCGGACGTCGACCGTGAGGACCAGCATGCGCACCGCCGCGGCCACGGCCGAGGCGTACACGTCGCGCGCCTCGATCGCCGCGGGCACGCCGCGCTCCGCCGCCTCGAACAGCTCGACGGGGGCCGGACGGTCGGTGCGGACGGGCCACAGCCGGGCGACGGCGGACCCGGAGGCGTACAGCTCGAGGCAGCCGCGCTGCCCGCACGGGCAGACGGGACCGGTCGGGTCGACCGGCACGTGGCCGATCTCGCCGGCCGCGCCCCCGAAGCCGCGGCGCAGCTCGCCGTCGAGCACGAGTCCCGCGGCGAGGCCGGTGCCGAGCGCGAGGAACGCGAGGTCGACCCGCGCCCGGGACGTGCCCGCCGCCGTGGCCTCCAGGTGCGCGGCGCCGAGCGCCGCCACGTTGAGGTCGTTCTCCAGGCCCACGGGGAGGCCGCCGAGCTCGTCGCCGAGCAGCCGGGCGAGCGCCAGCGGCGTGGCGTCCACGCCCACGTTCACGGCGTGCCGCACGGTCCCGGCGGCAGGGTCGACGAGGCCGGGCATGCCCACGCCGACTCCCACGACGTCCGCGACGTCGACGCCGGCCTGCCGCGCGACGCCGCGCACGGCCCGGGCCGCGCCCGCGACGACACCGGCCGGGCCGCGCTCGGTGGCCAGCCGGGCCTGCGCCACGGCGGTCCCGGACGGGTCCAGCAGGACGGCGAGGGTCTTGGTGCCGCCGATGTCGAGCCCGACGGTGGGGCCCACGGGGCCCGGCGGGTTCAGGGGTGTGGCGTCGTCCACGTCAGCCCTTCACCGCCCCGGCGACCAGGCCGGACGTCATCCGGCCCTGCACGAAGAGGAAGAAGACGATCACCGGCACCGCGATGAGCGTCGACGCGGCCATGACCTCGCCCCAGTCGATGCCGCGGTTCGCCGACGCCGACAGGAAGCTGCGCAGCCAGATCGGCAGGGTCTGCCGGCTCTCGGCCGGGAGGATCACGAGCGCCGTCGTGAACTCGTTCCACGCCTGGAGGAACGCGTAGACGCCCGACGCCACGAGGCCCGGCGCGAGCAGGGGGAACGTGATGCGCAGGAACGCCTTGGTGCGCGAGAGACCGTCCACCATGGCCGCCTCCTCGAGCTCGGCCGGGATCCCTGCGACGAAGCCGCGGAGCATCCAGATCGTGAACGGCACGAGCATCGCGGTGTACAGGATCGAGATGCCGAGCACCGAGTTGAGACCGAGCACGGGCGCGCTCGCGCCGACGGTCGACAGCATCTTGTACTGGGCGATGAACAGCCCCTCGGCGGGCAGCATCTGGATGAACAGCACCGCCAGCACGAAGCTGGTCCGCCCGCGGAAGCGCCAGCGGCTGATCGCGAGGGCGGCGAGGAACGCGAACGCCAGGACGAGCACGATCGTCACGAGCGTGACCATGAGGCTCATCCGCAGCGCGCCGCCGAAGCCGGAGCCCGTCAGGACGCTCCCGAAGTTCGCGAGCGTGAAGTGGGTGGGCAGGAAGCTCGGCGTGTCCGCCCGCAGCCGCGCGTCGGGCGTCACGGCCGACAGCAGCATCCAGTAGACGGGGAACAGCCACACGAGGGACACGGCGATCCCCAGGACGCCCAGCAGGACCTTGCCGACCCGCGGTCGGGCGCGGCGGGCCGGGCCGGCGGCGTCGCGCACGGCGGGCGCGGCAGCCGGCGTCGCCGACCCGGTTCCGGTCTCGGTCACGGCGGTCACGCGGCGTCCTCCTTCATGAGGCTGCGCACGTAGGGCGCGGCGAGCAGCACCGTGAGCAGCAGGACGAAGATCGAGACGGCGGCGGCGCCGGAGAAGTCCTGGCTGCCGATGCCGAGCTCGTAGATGAAGTTGCCCAGCAGGTTCGTCTCGGAGATGGGGGCCCCGGCGTCCTGCAGCAGGCGGATCTGCGCGAACACGCGCAGGTCCCAGATGATCTGCAGCAGCAGCACGATGGCGAGCACCGGGCGGACCAGCGGCAGCAGGATGTGGCGCAGGATCTGTGCGGGGCGGGCGCCGTCGAGGCGGGCGGCCTCGAGCACCTCCTCGGAGACCTGCGTGAGGCCGGCGTACAGGGACATCGCCACGAACGGCACCGACATCCACACGATGACCAGGGTCGCGACGACGAAGAACGTCAGCGGCTGCGCGAGCCAGGCGTAGCCCTGGTACTGGTCGAGGCCGAGCTGCACGAGCAGCCAGTTGACGACGCCGGCGCGGTAGTCGAACAGCCACCGGAAGACCGTCACCGCGGCCACGAGCGGCGTCGCCCAGGCCAGCAGGAGCACGACCTGCATGATGATGCGGACCGCGCCGTGCACCGCCTTCATGAGCAGCGCGAGGCCGAGCCCGATGGCCACCGTGAGGAACGCGTTCACGAGGCAGAAGATCAGGGAGCGCGTCACGACGGGCAGCAGCCGCTCGTCGGTGAAGATCCGCGCGTAGTTGTCCAGCCCGGCGAAGGTGGGGGGCGCGCCGAACTGCTGCATCATCCCGTACTCCTGCAGCGAGGTCACGACCTGCCAGTACACGGGATAACCGAGACCGACGAGCAGGACCAGCACCGCGGGGACGAGCAGGAGGTAGGGGGTGGCCGGCTGGCGCCGACGGCGGATCGCGATGGTGGACGCGGGTGTCGCGGTGGTCATGCGGTCCTCCTTCCCGGGGGTCGTGGGTGACGGGCGGGGCGGTGGCGCTGGTGGGGGGACCGGTGCCGGCGCCCCGCCCGTCGGGGGTGGGGGCTGGAAGGGGTCAGCCCGCCTGGCCGTTGAGCATCGGCGTGAGCTTCTCGTCGTACTGCTTGGCGAGAGCCGTCACGTCACCGCCCTCGGCGATCTTCTGGAAGAGCTCCTCGTAGACCGAGGCGCCCTCCACGGCGGCCCAGCCGGGTGCGGCCGGGGTGAGCTTCGACGCCTCGGCGGTCTGCACGGTGACCTCGCCGAACTTGTCCGGGTTGCCGTCGGCGTCGACCGTCATCAGCTTGTTGAAGTCGGTGTTGGCCGGGCCCAGGCCCGCCTTGGCGAGCATCGTCTGGTACTCGTCCGAGTAGATGATCCGCAGCAGGTTCTCCGAGAGCTCCGGGTGCTGCGACTTCGCGGACACCGCGACGTTCGAGCCACCGGCGAAGACCGGGGCCACGCCGCCGTCGACGCCCGGCAGCGCGAAGATGTCGAACTTCTTGTCGTCCGCCATGCCGTCGCGCACCTCCTTGCCGTCGTCACCCTTCGTCAGGTCGCCGATGGACCAGCGGGCCCAGCCCGGCGCCATGATGGTCGCGCCCTCGGGCGCGCCGCCGTCGGTGCCGTCGTTGATGAAGTCCCAGTACGCCTCGTCCTTCGCCGTCGCGGGGAGGTTCGACGCGTTCTCGAAGACGTCCTGCCACTGCTCGAGGCCCTTGACCGTGTTCGGGTCGGAGAGCGTGGACGTCCACTGCTCGCCGTCCTTGACGGCGAGCTCGCCGTCGTTCGCGAAGACCCAGGAGATGCCGTTGCGCCAGTCCTGGCCGCCCATCGCGAACCCGGACTGCTTCTTGGAGGTGAGCTCCTTGACGGAGTCGCCGAACTCCTCGAGCGTCTTGGGGACCTCGAGGCCGGCCTTCGTCCAGATGTCCTTGCGGTAGAACATGTAGCGCGAGCCGTAGTAGTACGGCAGGGCGTACTTGGTCTCGTCGATCGAGCCCGCGTCGACGAACGACTGCAGCAGCTTGTCGCCGCCCAGCTCCTCGTACAGCTCGGGCGAGATCTCGCGGAACGCGCCCGCGTAGGTGAACGTCGGCGCCTGCGTGTTGCCGATCTCGACGACGTCGGGGGTGTTCGCGGCGTCCGGCAGCGCGGTCGTGAGCTTGGTGACCAGGTCGGTCCAGTCCTGCTCCTCGATCTTCAGCGTCGAGCCGGGGTTCTCCTCGGCGAACGTGTCGACCAGGTACGTGCGCAGCTCGTCGTTGGTGTCCGCACCGGCGAGCCACAGGGTGATCTCGCCGGCCTCGGGCGTGCCGCCCGCCTCGCCGCTCGCCTCGTCGTCGGCGGGCGCGCACGCGGCGAGCGTGAGCGCCAGGGTCAGGCTCGTCGCCACGCCGGTGGCGACGACACGGTTCCTCTTCACTGGGGATTCCTCTCGATCATTGCAGGGCGGCGCCGGGTCAGCGCCTTCGGTGGTGGTCGTCCGTCAGGGGGCCGCGGGACTCGTCGGGGGACGGGTCACGAGACGCCGAGCTGGGCGGCCAGCACCAGGACGGCCGCCCCCGCGAGGACGACGTCCTCGTCGAGCGTGGCCATCCGGAGCCGCAGTCCGGCCGCGGTGGCCGGCATCGTGCGGTCGGTCAGGGCCTGCAGGGCGGCGGCGCGCAGCGCGCCGTCGAGCAGGTCGGCCGGGCCGCTGAGCAGCACCTCGCCGAGGTTCAGCGCGCCCACCACGGGCGCGAGGGCGGTGCCGAGCGTGCGGCCGACGCCGGCCAGCGCCTCGTCGGCGGCGGCCGGGTCCAGGCCCGCGACGGCGCGGCGCAGCGCGGGCGCCGCGAGCACGGTCTCGAGGCAGCCGCGGCGGCCGCACGCGCAGAGCTCGCCGTCGTCCACGACGGTGACGTGCCCGAGCTCGCCGGCGGCGTCGGCGGCGCCGCGCACCCGCGACCCGTCGACCATGACGCCGGCGCCCACGCCCTGCCCGACCGTGAGGACGAGCATGGAGTCGGCGGCCCCGCCGTAGGTGTACTCGCCGAGGGCGGCGGAGTTCGCGTCGTTGGCGACGTGCACCGGCAGCGCCAGCCGGTCGGTGAGGATCGCGGCCAGCGGCAGGTCGCTCCACTGCCGGTTGGGCGCCTCGACGATGCGGCCGGAGTCGTCCACGACGCCGGGCGAGCCGACGCCCACCCCGATCACGGGCCGCGTGGCCGCGGAGATCAGGGTGCGCGCGAAGCGGGTGAGCAGGTCCACGAGCGCGTCGCCGACCTGGCCGGCGACCGGCAGCGAGCGCCGCACCACGGCCTCGCCGGTGAGGGTCATGACCGCGCCGCGCATGACGGCGTCGTCGGAGAGGTCGACCGCCACGATCTGGTAGGCGTCGGTGCGCATCCCCACGAGGATCGCGGGCTTGCCGACCCGCCGGCCGGGCTGCACGCCCAGCTCCTCGACGAGCCCCTCGGAGAGCAGGACGTTCACCAGGTCGGAGATGGTCACGCGGGTCAGGGAGGTGGCGCGGGCCAGGTCCGCCCGGGAGGTGGGCCCCTCGTGGAACAGGTGCTGGAGCACCAGGGAGCGGTTGTGCGCCCGGGCGTGCTCGGGGAGCACCTTGGAGGTGGCTCGCAGGCCGGCACCCAGACCTCGTCGTGCTGTGCGCGTCGTCGGCGTGGACATGTTTGTTAGTACAGCGTCTTAACTAGCCCCGTGTCAATCCGCTCCCCGGACGCACCGCGAGGTGTGACCGGATCGTGACTGAGGGCGGTGGTGCGGGCACGCGCGCCTGCTCCCGAGGACGTCGCCCCAGGTCATCGCCCACGGTCGTCGCCCAAGGTCACGGTCTCGGCACGGTCGGGTCACGATCGGGCGGACGGCCCCGGGCGCGACGTCGCCGCGCCCTACGCTCTGAGCCATGCCCGCCTCCCTGCGCCAGGACCGGACCCGCCGCGCCCCCCTCCTCGCGGCGCTGGCCGCGACGCTGCTGCTGGTCGTCACGGCCTGCTCCTCGGGCGGCGCCGACTCGGGCGAGGCGTCCTCAGGCGCGGTTGCCGACAGCACCGTCGCGGACGTCGGTGGCGCGGAACAGGCGGCCGACGGTGCCGCCGTCGCCGAGAGCGCCGCGGAGCCGGGTGCCGCCGCGGCGCGCGAGATCGTCACCACCGGCAGCGCGACCGTCGTCGCGGACGACCCCGCCGCGGCCGCGACGCGGCTCGCCCGCCTGGTCGAGGAGGCCGGCGGCCGCGTCGAGCGTCGCTCCGAGACCACGGCCACCGACGCCTCCCCGGGGTCCGCGTCCATGACCGTCCGGGTGCCGTCCGACCGGATGACCGGCGCGGTCGAGGCGCTCGGCACGCTCGGGACCGTCGAGAACGTCGACGTCCAGAGCACTGACGTCACCGGCGAGGCACAGGACCTCGACGCGCGCATCGCCGCGCTGACCACCTCGACGGACCGGCTGCGCGACCTCATGAAGACCGCCGGCAGCACCGAGGACCTGCTCCAGGTGGAGCAGGAGCTGTCCGAACGCCAGGCCGACCTGGACGCCCTGACCGCGCAGCGCCAGCGCCTGTCCGACCAGGTGGCGATGTCGACGCTCGACGTCGAGATCGTGCCCGAGCCCGTCGCCGCCGCGCAGTCGCGAGGCGGGTTCCTCGGTGGCCTGGCCTCCGGCTGGGGCGCCCTCGTCACGACCGTCCAGACCGTCGTCCTCGTGCTGGGTGTACTGCTCCCCTGGCTCGCGCTCGGCGGGCTCGGCTACCTCGGCTACCGCTGGCTGCGCAGGCGCGCGCGGCCCGAGGCCGGGGCCGACGGCGGCCCGACGGACCGCCCGGGCGACGACGGCCCCGGCGACCCGGACGCCCCGCGCCCGGCCTCGCCCGACGAGGCCCCCGAGCCGGTGCCCGCCGGCCGCTGACCGGTCGGCCGCCGCCGCGCCTCGCTGCGGCTCATCCCCGGCCCGGCTGCTCCCCCGGCTCCGCGCCGTCGCGCCCCTCGACCCAGCCGCCCATCCCGGCCCAACCGGCCGCCTCCCGCTCGGCGGCGAGGTCGCGCGGCCAGCCCGCGACACCCGGCCGTCGCTGCCAGGGCCGCGGGCCGTCGAGCGGACGGTACTCGACGCCGGCGGCGTCGAGGCGCGCGAGGTGGCCGTCGCGCAGGCGCTCGTCGAACCCGGGCGCGCCCGGGTTCCAGACGGCCTCCGCGAACGCGGCGAGGCGCGGGAAGGCCGCGTAGTCGACGCGCCGCGCGGAGTCGAGGTGCTCGCTCCACACCTGTGCCTGGGCGCCCAGCACCCTGCCCGGCAGGTCGCCGGCGAGCTCGGGGCGCGCCTCCAGCAGCTCCGCGGGGAACGGCTCGAACGCCCGCACGTCGGCGACCGTGCGCACGAAGCCCACCGGGACCGGCTCGTCGTCGCCGTCCGCGGCGCGGTGGTCGAGGTACACCTCCTGCTCGGGGGCCATCACGACGTCGTGGCCGGCCGCGAGGGCGTCCGCCGCCACGGCGTGGCCGCGCCAGCAGGTGACGACGACGTCGCGCGGCAGGTCCGGCCCGAACGCCTCGTCCCACACGACGGCGCGACGGCCCTTCGACCGCAGGTGGTCGGCGAGCCGGGCGAGGAACCAGCCGTGCAGCCGGGCGACGTCGCCCTCGCCGTCGGCCCCGACGAGGCCGAGGTCGGCGGCGCGCGCGACGATGTCCGGTCGCTGGCGCCACGCCGTCGTGGGCACCTCGTCCCCGCCCAGGGAGACGAACGGCGAGTCGAAGACCGCGCACACCTCGTCCAGGACGCCCGCGAAGAACTCGACGGCGGCGTCGGACGGGTCGATGACGTCCTCGCTGATGCCCCAGGTGGTGCGCACCTCGTGCGCGCCGGGCCGAGCGGCCAGCTCCGGGTAGGCGGTGAGCAGTGCCTGCACGTGCCCCGGCGAGCCGATCTCGGGCACCACCGTCACGCCGCGCTCGCGGGCGTAGGCCACGATCTCGCGCAGGTCGTCGCGCGTGTAGTACCCGCCGTGGGGGCGGCCGTCGTACCGCTCGGCCCGCCAGGTCCCGACCCCGGACTCGCGCCGCCACGACCCGACCTCGGTGAGGCGGGGGTACCGCTCGATCTCGACGCGCCAGCCCTGGTCGTCGGTGAGGTGGAGCTGCAGCACGTTCAGGTGGTGGGCCGCGGCGAGGTCGACGAAGCGCAGCACGTCCGCCTTCGGCAGGAAGTGCCGCGCCACGTCGAGCAGGACCCCGCGCCAGCCGAACCGGGGCGCGTCGTCGACGGTCGTGACCGGCAGCGCGAGCGGCGCGCTCCCGGCGCGGCGGAACGCCTGCGGGCCAGCCAGCTGCCGCAGCGTCTGGGCTGCGGCGTGCGCCCCGGCGAGGTCCGCGGCGGCCACGCGCACGGCAGCGCCGCCCCCGGCCGCCCGGACCGTCAGGCGGTAGCCGCCCGCCGGGAGGCCGAGGTCGACGTCGAACCGCACGTCGGCGCCCTCGGCGTCGGGCACGACGGGCACCAGGTCGAGGCCGAAGGCGTCCTCGCTCACGCGCCGCCACCACCGGGCGGCGGCGCGCACGTCGGGGTCGGCGGCGACCCGGGCGCCGTCCCGCAGGACGAGCGCCTCCCCGTCGGCGCGCAGGGAGACGGGGGCGGGGACGACGTCGGCGGCGTGCGGCATGGGCGCCACCCTAATGAACGGTGGCGCCGGAGCCTCAGGCGGTGTGCGGGACGACGACGGCGCGCCCGGCCACCTTCCCTGCCTCGAGGTCGCGGTAGGCGTCCAGGGCCTGGTCCAGCGAGTAGCGCTGCACCTGCGGCGTGATCTGCCCGGCGCGGTACATGGCCACGACCTCGTGGAGGTCCTCGATCGTGCCCCAGTACGTGTTCGTGATCGTGGCCTCGTACGGGTTGGCGAAGAACGACCACTCGGCGGTCCCGCCCGCGATGCCGACCACGGTGAGCCGGCCCTGGCGGCCCATCGACGCCTGGGCGGTGCGGATCGTCGGGGTCGCGCCCACGAAGTCGAACGCGGCGTCGACGCCCTTGCCGCCGGTGATCGCGCGGATCGCCTCGACCTGTCCCTCGCCGCCGGGCACCGTCACGGCCCCGTTCGCGGCCGCGCGCTCCATCGCCTCGGGCTTGGTGTCCGTGGCGATCACGGTGGCGCCGGTGAGGGCGGTGAGGATCTGCACCGCGACCTGGCCGAGCCCGCCGAGCCCGATGACGAGGGCGAACCTCCCGCCGCCCGCCAGGTTCGGCAGCGCCAGCTTGATCGCGTGGTACGGCGTGAGGCCGGCGTCGCTCAGCGGCGCGGCGGCCACGGGGTCGGCGTCGCCGAGCGGCACGAGGTTGCGCACCGGCACGCGGACGTACTCGGCCATGCCGCCGTCCCGGCCGATGCCGGTCGCGAGGTAGGGCATGCTCGCCACGTTCTCGCAGTAGGTGTCCTGGCCGCGGGAGCAGGCCGCGCAACGGCCGCACCCGATCGGGCCGTACACGAGGTAGGCGTCGCCCGGCTGCACGCCGTCGACGCCCGGGCCGAGCTCCTCGACCCAGCCCGACACCTCGTGCCCGAGCACGAACGGGGGGTTCTGGGCCCCGGGAGCACCCTCGGTGAACTCGCGGTAGATGCTCACGTCGGAGTGGCACGCCCCGGAGCCGGCCACCTTGAGCAGGACCTCGCCCGGCCCCGGCGTCGGTCGTTCGACCTCCTTGAGCTCGGGGAAGGTCTGGAAGTTCTCGAACACGACGGCGCGCACGACGGTGCCCCTCTCTTGGGCGGTTGAGGTGAGGACGGTCCGCCTCCGGCGAATCGTTCAGCTTTCAACATACGCTCACACGACGGATGCTCCGGGCACGGATCCGACGTGGCGTTCGCCACCCGCCCGACCACGCCCGACCACGACGAAGGCCCCGCCGGCTCGCGGCCGGCGGGGCCTTGTCGCAGGGGTGGAGCTGCCGGGAATCGAACCCGGGTCCGGTGGCGCTTTTCGAGGACTTCTCCGGGCGCAGTCTGCTGTGATTTTCTCGGCCCCCGCACTCACGCAGACAAGGTGCGGACGGGCCCAGTCACCTAAAAGTCCCCGCCGCCCCGGTGACGAGGGCGACGAGCAGTGGCTCTCTAGATGACGTGAGCTACCGGGTCGAGAGCGATCCCGGGCTCACGGACTTCGGAGCTCGCTCAGGCGGCGAGGGCGAAGTCGGTGCGCTTGTTATCGGCACCTATAGGTTTGCAGGCAAGCGTTCACGAGATGAGCCTGCATCCTCGGCCCGCTTCTCCTCGAAGCACGACCACCGTCGAAACCGATCAGCCCCTATGCATTTTTCAAACCGGGTCTGCCGACCCCGCCGGCCACGGCGAACCGTGCCGACGTCTTCCAGTCTAGTGGATCAACCACCGCGGGTGCGCCCTTATTTCCGCTGGCCGCGCCCCGACGAGGACCCGCTCAGCCCAGCAGCTCCTGGTGCCGGATGGCCCGCTGCGCCTCGCGCATGTCCTGCTGCTCGCGCAGCGTCTGCCGCTTGTCGTACTCCTTCTTGCCGCGCGCCAGCGCGATCTCCACCTTGGCGCGACCGTCCAGGAAGTACAGGCTCAGCGGGACGAGCGTGTGCCCCTTCTCCCGGGACTTCACGCCCAGCCGGTCGATCTCCTCGCGGTGCAGCAGCAGCTTGCGCTTGCGGCGCGGCGCGTGGTTGTTCCAGGTGCCCTGGAAGTACTCCGGGATGTGCACGTTCTCGAGCCACGCCTCGCCGTTGTCGATCGCCGCGTACCCGTCGAGCAGCGACGCGCGGCCCATGCGCAGCGCCTTGACCTCGGTCCCGGACAGCACGATCCCGGCCTCGACCACGTCCTCGATCACGTAGTCGTGGCGGGCCTTCTTGTTGTTCGCCACGATCGTGCGCGGGTCGCCCTGCTTCTTCTTGGCGCCCTTGGCCTTGTTGGACACGGTCTCCTCCTCCCGGGTACGCGGACTCGCGACGACCCAGGATACGGGACCCCCGTGCCGCGGCCAGGGCTTTTCCGCGCCCCGCGAACCCGCGCCGGGACGTCAGTTCAGCCAGCCGCCCATCGGGTCGGTGGTGCTGCCGTTGACGTACACCTCGAAGTGCAGGTGGCACGCCGCCGACGTCCCCGTGGAACCCGAGTAGCCGATGATCTCGCCCTTGCTGACCTTCTCCCCCACGCTCACGGTGTCGTAGGTCAGGTGCAGGTACCGCGACATCACGTTGTCACCGCGGTAGGAGCCGTGGTTGATGAGCACGTTGTTCCCGCCGCCGGACGTGTAGTGCGCCTGCTCCACGTAGCCGCTCTGCGCCGCGTAGACCGGCGTGCCGCAGTACGTGCGGATGTCCGTGCCGGCGTGCAGCCGCCAGTAGTGCAGCGTGGGGTGGAACCGCATCCCGTAGGAGCTGGTGACGACGTGGTAGTTCGTCGGCCAGCCGAGGAACGGGCCGGAGGACGACGATCCGCCGCCCCCACCGCCACCGCCGCCGCCAGATCCGCCGCCGCCGGAACCGCCGCCGCTGCTGGAGCCGCCGCCCCCACCGCCACCGCTGCTGCTCCGGCGCTCGGCGGCCGCCTTCTTGCGCTCCGCCTCCTCCGCCTTGCGGCGCTCCTCGGCGAGGCGGGCGTCGCGGGCCTTCTGCTTGGCGATGATGTCCTTGAGCTGCGCCTCGAGGCTCTGCTGCGCCTGCTCGTTCGCCTTGAGCTCCTCGAGGGCGTTCGCCTTCTGCGCCTCGATCGACGCCTTGAGCTTGCGCTGCTGGGCGATGAGCCGCTCGACCTCCGCCTTGCGGTCCGCGGCCTCCCGCTGCGCCTTCTCGGCGGCGACGACGTTGGCGTCGGCCTCGCGCTTGAGGTCCGCGATGGCCGCCCGGACGGCGTCGAGGCGCGCCTGCTGGTTGCGGGCCACCGCCTCGGCCTCCTGCAGGTCGGTCAGGGTGCGCGCCTGGCTGCGGGCCGCCGACGACGAGACCGCGAACTCCTCGAGGAAGTCCTCGGTGGACTGGGCCCCGGTGACGATGCCCAGGGTGCTCGTGTCGTCCCCGTTGCGGTACGCCTGGCGCGCCATCTGCACGACGTCGGCGCGCGCCGCCTCGACCTTGCCCTTGCCCGACTCGATCTGCCCGGCGACGGCGGCCTCCTCGGCCTCGGCGTCGGACAGGCGCTGCGCCAGGATCGCGGCCTTGCGGCGCGCCTCCTGGAGGGCGGCCTCCGCGGCCGCGAGCTCGGCCTGCGCCACCGGGAGCCGGCCCTCGACCTCGTTGAGGTCCAGCACGGCCTGGCGGTACTTGGCGTTGGTGTCCTCGAGCTCCTCCTGGAGGCTGTCGCGCTCGCGCTCCTTCGCGCGCTGCTTCGCCTCCGCGGCGGCCCGCTGGTCGTCGATGTCGTCCGCCGCCGCCGCCGGAGCGGACACGCTCGCGGTCACCGTGGCCGACGTCGTCGCCCCGCCCAGCGCCAGGACGGCGGCCACGAGCCCGCCCAGCGCGCGCCGGCCTCGACCTGGGGTGGTCGTCCTCAGGCTCGTCATCTGCGATCTCACACCCTCGTGTACCGGTTGAGCGTCACCACGGACGACACCACCGCCAGGAGCACGGCGATGCCGATGAGCAGCGGCGCGATGAGCAGGACGTCTCCCACGTCCACGTAGGCCACCCAGTCGACGGAGTCCTGCAACCAGTCCGTCACCAGGTACTGCACGGCCAGCCAAAGCCCGCCCACGGCGAGCAGCGCGCCCACCAGCGCGGCGATCGCGCCCTCCAGCATGAACGGCAGCTGCACGAACAGGTTCGACGCGCCGACCAGGCGCATGATGCCGGTCTCCCGGCGCCGCGAGACCGCCGAGAGCCGGATCGTCGTCGTGATGAGCAGGACCGCCGCGAGCAACATCACGCCGGCGAGGCCCGCGGCCAGCAGCGAGGCGCGCCCGAGCGCGAGGAACAGCGGCTCGAACACCTCGCGCTGGTCCTCCACGACCTCCACGCCCGCGCGTCCCTCGAGGACGTCGTCGACCACCTGGTACTTCTCGGGGTCCACCAGCTTGAGCCGGAACGACGCCTGCATGTCGTCCTCGGTGAGCTGGGTGCCCTGGTACCCGTCCGGGTAGAGCTGGGTGAAGGCCTCGAACGCGTCCGCCTTGCTCTCGAAGTACGTGGTGGCGACGACGTCGGACAGCTCGGTGTCGATGACCTTCTCGAGGCCGGCGATCTGCTCCTCCGAGGCGGCGCCGTCGGCGCAGGTCGGCGCCGTCGAGCCGTCGGGGCACAGGAAGACCGAGACCTCGACCAGGTCGTACCAGTCGCCCTTGAGCTTGGTGACCTGCGTCTGGAGCAGCGCCGCCGCGCCGACGAAGGTCAGGGACACGAACGTCACGAGGACGACCGAGATCACCATCGACAGGTTGCGCCGCAGACCCTGGAGGACCTCGGTGAGGACGAACTGGAGCCGCACCCTCAGGCCTCCCGTCCCGCGCGCACGCGCTCGTGCTCGCGCAGCACCTGCTGCACCACCTCGTCAGGGGACGCCGCAGCCTGCTCCGGGACCGCCGGGACCACCGGGACCACCGGGACCACCGGGACCACCGGCGCAGCCGTGGGCTGCGGCTCCGTGATCGTCCGCTCCTGCGCCGCCGCCCGCGCGGCGGCGGCCTCCGCGGCCCGTTCGGCCTCCAGGTCCGCCGGCTCGGGCGAGACCTGCACCCGCTGCACCGCGCGCGCACCGCGGCCGGGGGCGTCGAGCACCGGCGTCTGGCCCACCTGCGGCAGGATCGACTCCCGCTCGCCATAGACCGCGTCGACCTCGTCTCGCACCACCGAGCCCGTCGAGAGCTCGACGACGCGCTTGCGCATCTCGTTGACGATCTCGTCGTCGTGGGTGGCCATGACCACCGTGGTGCCGGTGCGGTTGATCCGGTCGAGCAGCCGCATGATGCCGAGCGACGTCGTCGGGTCCAGGTTGCCGGTGGGCTCGTCGGCCAGCAGGATCTGCGGCCGGTTGACGAACGCACGCGCGATCGCGACGCGCTGCTGCTCGCCGCCCGACAGCTCGTGCGGGAGCCGCTTCTCCTTGCCGTCCAGGCCCACCATCTCCAGCACCTCGGGCACCGTGGTGCGGATCGTGTGCCGCGGCTTGCCGATCACCTGCAGCGCGAACGCGACGTTCTCGTAGACGGTCTTGCCCGGCAGCAGGCGGAAGTCCTGGAAGACGACGCCGATGCTGCGCCGCAGCGACGGCACCTTCCAGCTGGACAGCCGGGACAGGTCGCGACCCGCGACGTACACGGTGCCGCCGGTGGGCCGTTCCTCACGCAGCACGAGGCGCAGGAACGTGCTCTTGCCCGAGCCGGACGCACCCACGAGGAAGACGAACTCGCCGCGCGACACGTCGACGGAGACGTCGTCGAGCGCGGGCCGCGCCCCTCGGGCGTAGACCTTCGAGACGTTCTCGAACCGGATCACGACGTGCCTCTCCCCTGCCTGTCGACCGTGCGGCGCCGGCACCGGGCACGATGTCGCTTCGTGGTCACACCGCACCTGGGCCGGGGCCGCCCGATTTCCGAGAGTCGCACCCGGCGGGGAGGGTGGCGCGAAGGACACGCCGGTGTGTCGCGGGTCAGGAAAGTCGCCCGAGGCACGCGGTCAAGGGCCCGACGACGTCGACGTCGGGGCGGGGGCCGTCAGGCGGCGTCGGCGCCGCCCGAGCGGCGCCAGCGGATCCCGGCCTCGATGAAGTCGTCGATGGCGCCGTCGAACACGGCCTGGGTGTTGCCGGACTCGTGCTCGGTGCGCAGGTCCTTGACCATCTGGTACGGCTGCAGCACGTAGGAGCGCATCTGGTCGCCCCAGCTCGCCTTGATGTCGCCGGCGAGCTCCTTCTTCTTCGCGGCCTCCTCCTGCTGGCGGATGAGCAGCAGGCGGGACTGCATGACGCGCAGCGCGGCAGCGCGGTTCTGGATCTGCGACTTCTCGTTCTGCATCGAGACGACGGTGCCCGTGGGCAGGTGGGTCATGCGCACGGCGGAGTCGGTCGTGTTCACCGACTGCCCGCCCGGGCCGGAGGAGCGGAAGACGTCGATCTTCAGGTCGGACTCGGGGATCTCGATCGAGTCGGTCTGCTCGATGAGCGGCACCACCTCGACCGCGGCGAACGACGTCTGGCGGCGGCCCTGGTTGTCGAACGGCGAGATGCGCACCAGGCGGTGCGTGCCGGCCTCGACCGACAGGTTGCCGAAGGCGTAGGGCGCGTTCACCTCGAACGTGGCCGACTTGAGGCCCGCCTCCTCCGCGTAGGAGGTGTCCATCACCTTGGTCGGGTAGCCGTGCCGCTCGGCCCAGCGCAGGTACATGCGCATGAGCATCTCGGCGAAGTCCGCGGCGTCGACGCCGCCAGCGCCCGCGCGGATCGTGACGACGGCCTCGCGGGCGTCGTACTCGCCGGACAGCAGGGTGCGGACCTCCAGGACGTCGAGGTCCTTGCGGATGGCGGCGACCTCGGTCTCGGCCTCCGTGAGGGAGTCCGCGTCCTCCATCTCCTCGCCGAGCTCGACGAGGGTCTCGACGTCGTCGATGCGGGCGCCGAGGCGCTCGACGCGCTGCAGCTCGTTCTGCGCGGTGGAGAGCGCGGACGTGACCTGCTGGGCCTTCTCCGGGTCGTCCCAGAGGTCGGGGGCGGACGCCTGCTGGGTGAGGTCGTCGATCTTCGCCTGCAGCGCGGTGGGGTCGCTCACGGCCTCGATGGACTCGAGGGTGGCGCGCAGCGCCTTGATCTCTGCGGGGAAGTCGATGGTGGCCACGATCCTCAAGGTTACCCGCCGCCGCGGGCTGCCCGGCCCGACGGCGCCCGCGGTCGATCCGCGGCCGGCGTCAGCCCCGATCGGGCAGGGTGCGCCCGAACATCTGCGCGGTGTCGCGGGCGCTGGGCGTGCCGGCGTCGGGGTCGGCGCCCGCGGCGACGAGCGCCGCGACCACGTCGTCGGACCCCTTGAAGACGGCGCCCGCCAGCGGGGACTGGCCGCGCGCGTTGACGCGGTCCACGTCCGCGCCCCGCTCGGCGAGGCCGCGCACCAGGTCGGCGTGCCCGTGGTAGGCCGCCAGCATGAGCAGGGTGTTCCCCGCCGCGTCGGCGTGGTCGGCGGGGACGCCGGCGTCGACGAACTCCAGGAGCAGGTCGGCTCCCGCGCGGGCGAGGTCGAACATCTGGTCCAGGTCCACCGGCAGCTTGTCGGCGGGCGGCGTCTCGTCGGTCATGCGCGCGAATCTACCGGGCGGAGGTACCGGTCCGGGTCGATGCTGGGGATGAGAGCCGTGGAGGAGGCCGACCATGACGACGTACCGGTGGCGCGGGCTCGGGACCGGCAGCATCGAGCACCTCGACCTGCTCCCCCGCGACGAGCTGCTCCGCGCTCGCTCCGTCGTCGACCTCGGGCCCGTACGGCTCGAGTACGCGATGGAGCTCGACACCGGGCCGGGCGACGAGTGGGCGTTCCGGGTGCTGCGGCTGCGGTCGTCGGACGGGCGCCAGCTCGACGTGAGCCGGGAGGCCGACGGCGTGTGGCACGTGGACGGCGCCGCCCGCCCCGACCTGGCCGACGCCGTGGACGTGGACCTGTCGTTCAGCCCGTTCACCAACACGCTGCCGATCCGCCGCCTCGACCTCACGGTCGGGGCGGCGGCCGACATCGTCACGGCGTACGTCGACGGAGAGACGTTCGAGGTCTCGCCCGACCCGCAGCGGTACACCCGGGTGGACACGGAGCGGTACGTGTACGAGTCCCGCGACGGCGACTTCCACCGCGAGATCTCGGTCGACGAGGACGGCGTCGTCGTCGACTACCCCGGCCTGTTCTCCCGCCTGGTCGACGCCGGGTGAGGAGCCGCTGGGTGCGCCGTCAGGCGGCGGCGATCTCGCGGCCGGGGCCGAACACCTCGTGGTGGATGCGGTCCGCGGTGATGCCGCGCCCGAGCAGCGCGGACTGGACGGCGGTCATGAACGGCGCGGGGCCGCAGAGGTAGGCGTCGGCGTCGTGAGGGAGGTCGACGCCGTCGAGGTCGAGGTACCCGGTGCGCAGCCGCTCCTGCACCGGCCGGGTGCCGAGGTCCTCGTACCAGCGGTGCAGCTCGGCCGTCGGCAGGGCGTCGACGAGCGTCCGGAGCTCGGCACGGTGGGCGTGGCGCGCGGGCGACCGGTCGGCGTGCAGCACCACGACGCGGCGCGACGTGCCGGCGTCGCGCAGGTGGTGCAGGAAGCCGATCATGGGCGTGATGCCGATGCCCGCCGAGATCAGCACCAGGGGGTTCTCCCCCTCGACCAGCGTGAGCTCGCCGAAGGGCGAGGAGACCTCGAGCGCGTCGCCCTCGAACACGTTGTCGTGCAGGTGGTTCGAGACCTCGCCGGCGGGCGCGACCCCGGCCGCGTCGACGCCGGGGAGGATGGCCTTGACCGAGACGGCCCACGCGCCGGGCTCGCCGGCGCCGGTGAGGCTGTACTGGCGGATCTGCCGCGCGCCGTCGGAGAGGGTGACGGCGACCGAGACGTACTGGCCGGGCCGCGCGGCCAGCAGCGGCCCGCCGTCGGAGGAGACCAGCTCCAGGGAGATCGTGTCGGGCGACTCCTGCACGCGCCGGCGCACGTAGACGGTGCGCCACACGTCACCCGGCGACACCCCCGCCTCCGCGTAGAGGCCGAGCTCGATCTCGACGAGCGCGTCGGCCATGTCCCAGTAGACCTCGTCCCATGCCGCCGCGACCTCGGGTGTCACCGCGTCGCCGAGCACCTCGACGATGGCGGCGAAGAGGTGCTCGTGCACGATCGGGTACTGCTCGGGGAGGATCCCCAGCGACGCGTGCTTGTGCGCGATGCGCGCCAGGACCGAGCGGGGGTCCGGGCCGTCGTCGACGAGGAGGGTCGCGTAGGCGGCGATGGCCCCCGCGAGGGCCCGCTGCTGGTCGCCGCGGGCCTGGTTGCCGCGGTTGAACAGGTCACGCTCCAGCTCGGGGTGCGCGGCGAACATGCGCCGGTAGAAGATCGGCGTGATGTCGCCGATCGCGCCGCCGATCACGGGCAGCGTGGCGCGGACGACGGCGGCGGACTCGGGGGTGAGCATGCGTGACTCTCCTGTCTCTTCCTTCGGGGGTCGCCGCGCCCGGGCGGGTGCGCGCGGGCGCGGACGTGGGCGGTCGTCAGCCGGGCGGGCGCGTGCCGATGGTGAGCAGCAGGTCCCGGGTGGGTGCGGCGGAGACGTCGGCGATCGTCACCGGGTCGAGGGCCGCGAAGAACGCCTCGCGGGCGCGGGCGAGCGCGCCGCGCAGGCGGCAGCCGCCGCGCAGCGGGCAGGGGTTCGCGCCCTCGCACTCGACGACCTCGCCGTCGCCCTCGAGGGCCCGGGCCACGAACCCGACGGACAGGTCGCGGGCGCCGCCCGCGAGGCGCAGCCCGCCGGCCCGCCCGCGTCGCGCCTCGACGACGCCGAGGTGCCCGAGGCGGGTGACCACCTTCGCCGCGTGGGTCGCCGGCACGTTCAGCTGCTCGGCGAGCGCCCGCGTCGTCGCCGTCTCGGCGTCGAGCACGGCGAGGCGCATGACGATCCGCAGGCCGAGGTCGGTGAACGCGGTGAGCTGCACACCCGCAGGGTAGCCAAATCGGAATCCGAGATGCGTCTTTGATGGTGTGGGATGTTCCACACCGCGTTCGCGAGGTGCCGGCGCGGTGCCCGCAGGGTCAGCCCGCCCGCGCCGACGCCGTCGCCGCGACGGTGAAACCACCGCCGAACGCGTCCGTGAACCACCGCAGCAACGGCGGGTGCGACGTGGCGGCCAGCCCCACCTGTGCCGTCCGGCCGTCCGGGGAGGTCGCCTCGACCAGGCGCAGGCGGTCGAGACCCGCCGCCTCGCCAGGATGCTCGGAGAGGTACTCGCCCACCGACGCCTCGACGTCGGCGTCGGTGAGCGTGAGCACCGCCTCCCCCTGCGACGCCGCGGTGCCGTCGTAGAACCGCTCCGCGGGCACGGCGTCGGCCGCGTCCGCCGCGACCGCGTCGGCCAGGTCGTACAGGTGCTTGCGGTCGAGGTGCACCGCCGTCGCCGACGCGACCATGCCGACGAGCATCAGCGCGAGCGCCACGACGCCCGCCGTGAGCAGCATGATCCGCCCGTCCTCGGCATCGGGCGCGCCGTCACCGGGTGCGTCGTCGTTCCGATGGTCCCGGGTCACGACCGCGCCCTCCCGTACTCGTCGACGGTTGCCACGTGGGTCGCGGTGACCGGGATCTCCAGCGGCAACCAGCCGCGCAGCGCGTCGGGCACGAACGGCAGCGGCACCGCCAGCCGGGTGCGGACCCCCACCGTCGCGCCGGGCGTGAGGCACGGGTCGGCCGAGCACTCCAGCGTCACGGAGCCGTCGGAGACGGCGAACCCCTGGTCCTCGAACGCGATCCCGGCGGCCGCACGGGCACGCCCGGGCCCCGCCTCCGCGGAGTCCGCCGTGACCATCGCCCGGCCCGCCTCCCGGGCGGCGCCCTCGACCGCGAACGCCCCGGCCTGCACCTGCGCGACCGTGAGCACCAGATACACCAGCGGCACCAGCAACAGCACCGCCGTGCCGAGGAACTCCACCAACGCGGAGCCCGCCTCGGGGTCGGGAGTCCCGGGGTCGGGATTCTCGGGCCCGGCGGCCTCGTCCGCGGGCCTCGCTGCCGTGCGGGAGATGAGCCGCCGCGGCGCGCACCGCGGCGTCGGAGCGCTCACGACTCCTCCAGCGCGTGGCCCTGGAGCGTGAGGACCCCGGACGGCCCGATGAGCCCCACCACCGGCAGCGGCACCTGCACCGTCACCTCCACCACGTCGAGCCCGTCCTGCACCGTCTGCCGCACGGTCACGTCGTCGGCGTACCGGGAGCCGAGCGCCGCGGCGAGCAGGTCCTGCGTCCGCGTGGCACCGGTCGCCAGGTCGCGGTCCGCCCGCGCGGCCACGCGGGCTCCCTCCGCCGCGGCATCGATCGCGAGCGCCCGCACGTGCATCGCCAGCGCGACCTGCACCACCGCGAGGAACAGCGCCAGCACCAGGGCGGACACCATGACGAACTCCGCGACGGCGGACCCCCGCTCGCCGTCCCGCCCGGTCGCGGAGTGCACCGCGGGCGCGCCGACGCTTGATGCGGTCACGCTCGATACCGTCACGCCCGACCCTCGCCGACCGGCGCGGCCCACCCGGGCCGCGGGACGAGGCAGAAGGGGTGGCCGGCCGGGTCCGCGTACACGTCGCCCTCCCCCGCGCCCGGAGCGGCGGCCGTGAGCCGGTGCGCCCCGAGCGCGAGCACGCGGGCGTGCGCCTCGGGCACGTCGTCGACCATCACGTCGAGGTGCATCTGCTGCGGGCGTGCCGGGTCGCCCCAGTCCGGCGACCGATGGTCGGGGGCGCGCTGGAACGCGAGACCGGAGTGCCGGTCGCTGGGCGCGACCACGACGAAGTCGTCGTCCGCGTACGTCACGTCCTGGCCGAGCACGGCCGACCAGAACTCCGCGAGGCTCCGCGGGTCCGGGCAGTCGATGATCAGGTGGTGCAGCCGGCCGATCGCCACGTCACGGACCCGTGACGCTCGTGATCGCCCGCGTGAACGTGTCCTCGAGCAGCGGGCCCGCGATCGCCCACAGCGCGACGACCAGACCGGCCGTCATGAGCGTCACGAGCACCCACCCCGGCACGTCCCCCCGCTCGGGGTCGTTGGCCCCGGGGAGCCGGGGTGGCGCGTCGCCGGTCATGTCCGATGTCTCGTCGGGGGTCTTGTCGGGCAACTCATCGGGCATGGTCGGTCCTTTCGGTGGCACCGCGCGGTGGCGGCGGGTTCGGATGTCGGCATGCACGCTCACCAGCCGATCTGCAGGGTGGCGAGGGACGGGAACACGGCGAAGACGACGGTGATCGGCAGGATGAGGAAGACGACGGGCACGAGCATCGCGACCTCCTTCTTCCCACCGGCCTCCATGAGGGCCCGGCGGCCGGACTCGCGGACGTCCTGCGCCTGGGCGCGCAGCACGTCGGCGAGCGGGGTGCCCCGCTCGAGCGCGACGGCGACACCCTCCGCGAAGCGGGTGAGCGACGGCAGGCCCGTCCGGTCGGCCATGGCCGTGAGCGCGGCCGCGATCGGCGCGCCGGCGCGGACGTCGGCGAGCATCGTGGAGATCTCGCCGGACAGCTCGCCGCGGGCGGTGGCGGCCACCCGCTCCAGCGCGGGCACGGGTCCCTCCCCCGCCGTCACGGCGAGCGCGAGGAGCTCGGCGACGGTCGGGAACTCGGCGAGCATCCGCTCCTCGCGCTGGTGGACGGCACGGCTCAACCACTGGTCGCACAGGACGAACCCGGCGGCGCCGCAGAGCAGGACGACCGCCGCCAGCGGCACCGGAGAGGACCCGCGCGTCGCGGCGAGGAGCAGAGCGAGCAGCAGCCCGGCCGCGAGCCCGAGGGCGGTCGAGACGACCTGGCGCGCCCGGAACGCCTCGACGCTCTCGTGCCAGCCGGCGCGGTCGAGCCGTCGTCGCACGTCCGCTCGGGACGAGCCGAGCCGTTCGAACCAGTGGGCGGCGTCCGCGACCCAGGGGGCGAGCAGCCGTTCGACCACGGGGAACGGCGTGTGGGTGGGCTGGTCGCGCAGCAGCCCGGACGTGGCGTCGCGCGGGCGCAGCGCCGGGGCCAGACGCCGGTCGAGCGTCGCGCGGCGGGCGCGGAGCCGGGAGACGACGAGCAGCAGGCCGAGCCCGCCGAGCAGCCCCACGAGGGCGCCGACGCCCGAGAACCCGGGGAACGTCATCGCAGCACCCGCCCCTCCTCGGGCAGGCGTCCGATCCGCCGCATCAGCCAGTAGGCGAGCGCCGACGTGGCCGCTCCCGCGGCCAGGACCGCGACCCCCGCCGCCGAGTTGTACGCCTGCGCCGTCTCCGGCCGGGTCGCGAGGAACGCCAGGACGACCCAGGGGCCAGCGGCCGCGAGCCGGGCGCCGTTGACCGTCCACGACTGCCGCGCCTCGAGCTCGCCGCGCGTCCTCGCATCCTCGCGCAGGAACGACGACAGGGTGCGCAGCAGCCGCCCGAGGTCGGTGCCGCCCACCTCGCGCGTCAGCCGCAGGGCCTCGACGATCCGGTCGGCCACCGGGTCCGCGAGCCGCGCCTTGAGCAGGTCGAGGCACTCGCCGAAGCGGCCGGTCGCGCGGTAGTCCGCCGCGAACCGGGCGAACGGCTCACGGAGCTCGACCGGGCCGCGCTCGCTCAGCTGGGCCACCGCCTCCGGCAGCGAGAGCCCCGCCCGCACGCCGGACGCGAGGTGGTCGACCACCTCGGGCCAGACCTCCCGCAGGTCTCGCCTCCGCTTCCTGGCGCGCACCCGCACGAGGAGCTCGGGCGCGGCCGCCGCCATCAGCGCGAAGCACGCGGCGATGGCGGGCGAGCGCGTCAGCGCCAGGCCCGCGAGCAGCACGACGACGCCCGCGGTCGCGCTGAGCCACCACAGGGCCGCCGGGGTGACCGACGGCGCCCCCGCCTGCACGAGCAGGTCCTGCACGGCGGCGGACCTCCCGGGACGGCGGCGCGGGCGGGCGGGCGCCTCCCAGCACGACAGCCACACGCACACCATGCCCGCACCGAGCAGGAGCCCGACGACGACCCCCATCAGCGGCCGCCGGCCAGCAGCGCGCGGACGTCGACACCGGCACGGGAGAACCGCTCCTCGCCGGGCGGGAAGCCGTCGCCGCGCACCAGGTCGCCGCCCTGCTCCGCGGGCACCCGGTGGAACAGCCCGGCGGTCTCGACCCGGTCCGCCTCGACGCGGCCCGTCACGGCGACGACCTCGCGGACCTGCCGGGCGCCGTCGGGCGACACGTCGAGGTGCACGACCAGGTCGATCGCCGACGCGACGGTCGGCACGACGAACCGGTCGGAAACGTTCTCCCCGGCGAGCAGCGGCAGCGTGCACATCTTCGTGACGGCCTCGCGCGCCGAGTTCGCGTGCACGGTGCACATCCCCGGGATCCCGGCGTTGAGGGCCACGAGCATGTCGAAGCTCTCGGCCTCACGCACCTCGCCGATGACGATCCGGTCGGGCCGCATCCGCAGCGCCTCCTTGACGAGGCGGCGCAGCGGGATCTCCCCGGTGCCCTCGAGGCTGGGCTGCCGGCACTGCATGGCCACGTGGTCCCGGGCGGCGAAGCGCACCTCGAACACCTCCTCGCAGGAGATGACGCGCTGTCCCGCGGGGATCGACCCGGCCAAGGCGTTGAGCATGGTCGTCTTGCCCGCCTGGGTGGCGCCCGACACGAGCACGTTCAGGCCCGCCCGCACGGCGGCGTCGAGGAAGGCCGCGGCGTGGGGCGTGAGCGAGCCCAGCCGCACCAGGTGGTCGAGGTGGTCCGCGCGCACCAGGTGCTTGCGGATGTTGACGGCCATGTGGTGCCGGGTGACGTCGGGGATGACCACGTGCAGCCGTTCGCCGCCGGGGAGCGACGCGTCGACGAACGGGCTGCTCAGGTCGAGCCGGCGACCCGAGGCCTTGAGCATCCGCTCCACGAGGTCGCGCAGCTGCCCGGCGGTGAGGATCGTGGTCGTCAGCTCCGGCACGCCCCGGCGCGCGACGAACACCTGGGCGGGCGAGTTGATCCAGGACTCGCCATCGAGATCCATACATGCACGGTACGCGTGAGCAGCGTTGGAATTCTGCGGTTTCTTGGTTGGCTGGCGCCGAGCCGGAACTGCCAGGTGCGGCCCTCTTGCGGACTTTCTGCGGACTGCGGCACGCTCCGAGCCATGGATGAACGCTTCGAAGTCGCCTTCGTTCGCAGCCTGCCGATGGAGAGGGTGTACCGATGACGCCGCTCCCCGACGACCACCCCGCCAAGACGATCTCGCTCGAGGAGATGGCGGAGAACACCGGCCATACCGCCGACTGGGTGAAGCGTCAGATCGCGGCTCGCGGCTTCGAGCACACGCGATTCGGCCGTGAGATCCGGTTCACCACGGAGCAGGCCCAAGCGTTCGTGCGTGCTTACTCGGTCGGCATCACTTCCGAGAGCTACGAGCACCTGAACGAGATCGATGCCATGCGCGCGAGCCAGACGTCGCGTTCGCGCAGGACGGTTCGCAAGCCGCGCTAGTTGGTCTGGATCTCCTGGTAATCGACGCCAGCATCATCGGGGGTCCCGGCGCCTCGAAACAGGATCGGAACTCCAGGGGTGATCAGTATGCCCGTGACCCCCGGTAGGCCGGTCTTGGCGTCAGTACCGGCGAGGGTCATCCAACCACCGCCCCGGGCGAGGATCTCGTTCACACGCTTCTGGAAGAGGCCGATGTTCTCACTGTCAGCGATCGAGAGGGACGTGCCGCCATAGATGATTTCCATGGTCCAAGGTGGCCCTCCGCAACGGTTGCCGCCAAGGATGAAATCTCAGACCCCGAACGCACGAAAGCGCCCCCGGTCCTTGTGGACCGGGGGCGCTTCTGTCGGGCACGGGGTTGAGTCACGGCAAGGATCGCCGCTGGTCCTCCAGGACGTGAACCAACATCTCGAGGCGGAGGATCGCCTCGGTGGTGTGGGTCGCCACATCCATGAAAGCCCTCAAGAGCTCGTTGTGGCTCTCGGGGTCCTGCTCCAGCGTCTGCAAGGCGGACTCGATCTGCCCTGCCAGCCTCTCGGCGATGCCCTCAGGTACTGATGCTTCTGTGCTCACACGCCCACCCCCTGTGCCAGTGCGTTGATTCCGTGCGTGTTGATCGCGTCCCACGCCTTTGTGTACATCCGGTCGACCGCAGCGTTTGTGTCTGTCGCGATGAGGTCACCGTTGAGCGCGACGGTAACGCTCGGACCGCTGGCCGCGGCAGGATGAAACCGTCGCGCAGCTTGGGCCGTGTCCGCCAGATGGCGGGTGCGGGCGGCCGTCATGACGTGGCCGGAGGCCGCCGGAACGATGAGCTCCGGACCCTCCTCGCCGACCAGGTACGGCGTGCCAGGCGCAACCTGTCCGCCCCTCGCACGCTTCTTGAGACCCGTCTTCTTGCCCGTGAGAGCAGCCGAGATCCCGTTCGCCATGTAGACGCCCCAGTTGTAGGCCTGCTTCTCCAGGCTCGACTTCTGGTTGACGAGGCCCGCCTCAAACGACTTCGCCGCAGACAGACCGCCCTTGGAGAAAGCGTCCGTCACGTACTCACCCGCAGCGCCGGAGTACTTGGCGACGTCCTTGTAGGCCTTGTTCAGGTCGTCGATCTGACCCGGATCCTTGAGCAGCGCGTCGGCAACCTGCATGCCCTTCTCGGAGCCGAGGTTGCCGATCTCCTCGAGGATCGTCCCGGACAGACCCTTGGCCCGAAGCTTGTTGAGCTTCTCCGCGAAGGCCATCGCACGTGACGCCTGACCCTGCTTGGCGTTGACGAGTCCCTTGGCGGTCGTGCCACCTGCGTCCCACATCTGCTCGGTCCACGTTTCGCCGCGAGAGTTCGTCCGGGTGACATCCCGGAACGTGCCCTCCTGCACGAGATCCGACAGCGACTGCTCGCCCATCAGCGCGTTCTTCACACCGTCGCTGATGGTCTGGAGACGCTCGGTGTTGTCCGCTGCGGACTCGAGGCGCTTGTCGACCTTGTCGACCTCCTTGTAGAGCCCGCGGACCGCTGCCTCGGCCTTGGACGCCTGGGACGCGAGGGTCCGAGAGCGACGCTTGCCGAGATCGCCAGAAAGGGCGAGGCTGCGCATCTCGTCGACCACGCCGTACGCACCGTCAGCCCCGGACGTGGCGGATGAAATGAGGCCACCACGACGGACATCGAGCGACAGGTCAGTCCGGCTCTCACGAAGGTTCGACCGACGCTCACGAGCCTTCGACAGACGCTCCTCAGCCTGCTCGACCCGCTTCTCAGCAGCCGCCTTCGTCTTCTCCTTCTTGGCCGCTCGACGCGCCGCACGAGCACGAGAGAGCTCACGCTCAGCCCGCTTCACCGCCGAGTCGGCAGACCCGACCGCGCCACCGCCGGCCAGCCCCTGCAAGGCCGCCAACTCCTCGCGCGGGATCCGACGCGAGTTGATCGCCGACATGAGGGCATCGCCGTAGTAGTCCGACGCGCCCTGGTTGACGACCCACTCGCGCGAGCGAACCCGCGCCAAGGGCATCCCGTGCTCGTCCACCCCGAGGAGGTTGTCCTCGCGAGGATCCGCCGGAGCCGGGCCGGGCAGGCGCCCACCGTTCGCCAGGGCCAGGTGAACGTGCGAGTAGTGCGTGCGGCGAGTGACCGGAGCGGCACCGCCCATCACGCCGTTACGGAGGAACCCGCGCGGCGTGTAGAACAGCTCCTTGGCCTGGGATCCGAAGGCGCGGCGGAGCAGGTCCCAGGTGCGGCCCATGTTCGGCGACACGATGTCGATCGCACGACCCATGCCGTGATAGCTCGGGTAGCCCGTCGCCGTGACCGCGCCCGGACGGTAGCCCGACGTGATCCGTGCGCCCGGGTCGATCGACCGGACAGCCTTGGACATCGCGGAGACGCCACGAGGAACGCCCCCGGTCCAACCGGCACCCTCACCGTCACCCCAGGGCAGGCCGCCGGCGCGAGAGCCCCAGCCGCCCGTGACCTGGGTGTCCGTGGTGACCGTGATCTTCTTGTCCGGCAGGTTCAGCACCTGCTTGCGGACTCTGGCGATCTTGCGCAGCGCGTCGTCCGTGTCGGCGTAGACCTTCACGTTCACGTTCCCCGGGATGAGACCGAGCTGGTCGGCGAACGCCTTCGCCTCCGCCTTCGACATCCCAAGGGACGTGGCCGCCTTGATGACGTCCTTGCGGGCGGAGCGCATGTGCTCGCTGAGCTCGTTTGCGCCCGCGCCACCCTCGCGCATCGAGTCGGCGACGTCGAGGGCGTCGCCGGCGAGCTTGCGCAGGGCCTCGTCGTTCGCCCGGCCGGCCTCGGTGGAGATGTCGAGGGTCTTGCCGTTCTTCTCCAGCGAGGCGGTCACCTCGTCCAGAGACGCCTCGTAAGAGGCCTGAGCGGACCGCAGGTCGAGAACGACGCCCGCAGCCTTCCTCGTGGCCTGCCACGCCTCCTCCTGCGCTGCCGCGTAGTCCTCGAGGGCAGTCGTGGTGTCGCGGGTGGCATCCGTGAGGCCGTCCTGGGCGATTCCTGCCGCCTCGTTGGCCGCCGCCTCGCGCTGCTTCTCCGTGGTCGACTTTCGGATCTCGGCGCTCTGCTGCGAGATCGTCTCGAGCAGCCGCGCCGAGCCCTGCTGGAAGAGGTACGCGCCAGAGGTGCCGTAGGTGTATCGCTCGTTGGCGGTCGCCAGCGACTTGTTCACGCGAGTGAGGGCGTCGTCGCTGCCGAGGATGGCCGCCTGGACGTCCTCGATGGCGACGCCGTACTGGTCGGCAATCTCGATCGCAGAGCGCTGGTCTTCGCCTACCTGCCACCAGACCTCGCGAGACTTGGCGAGCCCCTCGTTCACCTTCTCCAGGGTCGTGTCGGTGGTGTTGCCGAACTCGTCAAGAGTGGCCTTCCACTCCTCGACGGCGGCCCGAGCCTCAGCGGCATTCTGCGCCCAGACAGCGATCCCAACGGTGGCCGCGGAGAGCGCACCCGCCATGCCGACGGATGCGAACTTCACGTTGCGCCCCATCGACGACCACGCAGAGTTGATCTCGTTCACGCTCAGCGCGAGCTTGCCGAGACCAGCGACACCCAGCGCCACAAGGCCACCGCCGCCGACGAGTGCCGTGGTCGTGCCAAGGATGGGAGTGGGGAGCTCACCGAGCGCGGTCACGAGATGGCTCGCGCCCTGAGTAAGGCCGCGCAGCACGTCGTTGCCACCAGCACCCGCGCGGATGAATGCCGATTCGAAGGCGCCGCCCAGGGCCTCGAGGTCCCCCTGGAGATTGTCGAGCCGGGCCGCAGCGGTCTCAGCCGCGTACCCCTGGTCGTTGACCTTGCCGATCCAGGAGTCGATACCCTTCGCGCCCTGGTCGTAGACCACCGACGCGGCACGAACGGCGTCGGCCCCGAAGATCGTAGCGAGCGCGGCGTTCCGCTGGGCCGGGGTCATCTTGCCGAGCGCGTCCGTGAGCTGGCCTGCGAGCGCAGACATGCCCACGAAGTTGCCCTGAGCGTCATATGCGGAGATGCCGAGCTCCGCCATGTACTTGGCGTTTTCCTTGGTGGGCGCGGAGAGCCGCTGCAACATCGTCTTGAACGACGTACCAGCGTCGGAGCCCAGGAGACCCGCCGAGGCGAACGCGGCCAGGGTGCCGGTCGTCTCCTCGATGGAGAGACCGGTCTGCGAGGCCACGAGACCCGCCTGGTTCAGTGCCTGCGAGATCTGCGTGACGTCGCCAGCGGCCTTGCCTGCACCAGCGGCGAGCAGGTCTGCAACGTGTGTGACGTCGCGGCCCGAGAGGTTGAACTGCGTCATCGCCGTCGCGGCGATCTCCGCAGCGTCAGCCACGCCGAGCTCACCAGCAGCAGCCAGGTCCAACGACCCGGCAAGCCCGCCACCGAGCACGTCCTTCGCCGCGACACCAGCCTTGAGCAGGTTCTCGATACCCGCCGCAGCCTCGGTCGCCGAGAATGCCGTAGACGCACCCGCCTGCACGGCGGCCTCGCGCAGCTTGTTCAGCTCGCCAGCGGTCGCCGCACCCGTCGCCTTGACGTTGCTCATCTGCTTGTCGAAGGTGGCGAACGTCTTGATCGCCAGCCCGGCACCAGCGACACCGGCGGCACCGACTAGGCCAAGGCTCGTAGTGACCTGCTGCGCCGCCTGCTCGTTCTGCTTGAGCTGGGTGTTGAGGTTCTTCGCCGCTGTGTTCGCAGTCTTGAAGCCGTTGACGAGGCCTTGGACGCTAGCGGACATCACGATGCGGATTGACCGATCGGCCATGAGGCCTCCTTCCTATGCTCGAATCCCTACCGGGCCGAAAGTTTTGAACCCTCCGCGAGGTACAGAGACCGCCGTCACATCCGTCTATGGCGCATGTACGCTGGGGCATGTCGACTCCTCGAAAGTCGGCCAAGCCCCCGGACCGTTGGCGCGGTCGCGGGGGCGTTCTCTATGCAGTTGGTTTCCGCCTGCCCGGCGGACCTGGGATCCCGTACAGACCGCGCCTCACCTCACCGGCGGTGTTCCGGCTTGGACCTTGGGGGGCATCCCCCCTGGTCAGGGCGTTGGTTGCCTTGCGTCACACAAGTCGCTGACCTGCGGGGTTGCTCAGCGATCCCGCGTGCCTGGCTGGCTATAGACCAGGGCGGGTGACGTTGACGCCAGGGTCACGACTGGGTAGGTCACGCGCCGAGGGTGATCTTCTGGACCGCGGCGGCGTGCGGGAAGCCGAACCCGACGCGCATGATCGCCTTGACCGCGACTCGGTCACTCGTGAAGAACACGCTCTTGTCGACCTCGAGAGAGACGTCCTCACGGGTCACGACGAGGACGCGGTCGCGAGGGATTCCCCAGACCGTGCCGACGGTGACAGCGGGCGAGACGTACAGCGGGACACCGTGGATGAGTCGTCGAGTGGGCTGCGTCGGGTCCGAGCCGAGCAGCGGGCGGTTGCTGCCGGTCTGGTCCTTGAGCTGGGCCAGGAGCAGGGCGTCGGCGGGGTTGGCCACGAAGGAGGTGACGTTGGTGCCCACGGTCTCGGTGTTGCTGATGGCCTCGAGGAACGGGTCGAGGTTGGCCCACACGCTGCCAGCGTCCACGGTGCCGACGCCCGACAGGGCACCGAGACCGGACTGGGCAGGCGCCGACTGAGCACCGAAGAACGCCTGGTCGACCCGAGTGGCGATGGACCGTGCCAGGCCGTTGCCCACGATCTCGGCGGCGGCAGGGCTGGAGTCGCTGGCCAGCTCGCGGGTGATCGCGGTGAGGCCGGCGATCTTGGTGGGGGTGATCGAGAGCTCGTCGAGGGTGCCGTCGTCCGGCGTGATCTCGGCGCCCTCAGCCACCCAGGCGGCGGAAGGGTCCTCGGTCACGATCGGGACGTGCATCTGCGTCGAGTTCGTCCCCAGGCCGGTCGAGACCTGGTAGGCGATCGAGCCACGCTGCACGGGCTGAACGATGAGGGGGCCGTAATCGTCGGGGAGGATTCCCGAGACATCGGTGGAAGTGGTGAACATCGTCATGTGATGCTCCTGGGGTCTCAGGCAGCAATAGAGCCGCACGCGGAGGAATGGTGATCCTTCTACGCGGCGGCTCCTGGCCTACCTGCGCTGCCCACCTGGGGCGGCTGAGCGAATGGAATGGGCACCTGGCCCGGCATCCTTGCGCTCATCTCCAAGGATACCGGACCAGGTGCGATATTGCTAACCGCCGAGAACGTCCTGCCAGGTGGTTCCGCCGCTCTTCTCGACCGGGCGTGCACCCTGATCGGCGTGGCCGGCGAAGCGTTTGAAGGACGCGAGTCCCTGCTTGTTCACGGCACTCTGAGCATCGGCGACGAGGCGGCTTCGATCGAGGTTGCCCGTGTCGTCGATGTAGTCGTCCACAGTGGCGCCCGTGAGCCAGAAGGAATCGGGCTTGGCGAGGGTCTTGTCGAGGGCAGCCTCGGCCTGCTCGCGACGAAGGGCCGAGACGGTCTCACGGAGCGTGTCGCGCTCGGCCTCGGTCTCACGGAGCTGTGTGCGGTACTTCGCAGCCTCGCGGCCGGCCTTGCCCGGTTCGGGAGCCTCGGCGGGTGCGTCTGGGGCCTCCTGGACCGCCTCGGGTGCTTCGGTCGGGCTTTCGGTGGTGTCAGCCATGGTTCTCCTTCATGTGTCGTCGGTATGCGGATTTCGCTGCGTGCTCGTGCTTGCAGGTCGGGTCGGGGTGCCTCCCGCAGTTGTCGCACCTGTAGCGGGCAGGGCCGCCGGCTGGAGAGAATCGAACTCGGACCTCGATGTAGCCGTCGGGCACGAAGGCGACGAACTCTCCGGTTCGGCTTGTGAGGATTCGGGTAACGCCTTCAGCACGTATCGGCATCGATGCGCTCCTCGAAATCGTCGCAGTCGCAGGCGCGACACTTCTCGTCGCCGATCCATGCGCGTCCGTGAATACGGAACACGTGCCCACACACGCAATGTGTCGTCAGAGTCGTCATGCTGCGCCTCGCAATCTGGACATGAGGACGGCCTTCGGGTCTGTGGCACCGTCCAGGCTTCGCGCGGTCCGGTGCTTGATCTCGAGGTAGCCCTGCCACGGGTCTCCGTTGCCAAGGCGGTATGCGTGAGTGATCAGCTCGGCTGCACCGATTGGAAGCCATCTCTCTGAAACCAAATCCTCCAACCCCCTCATCGCGTTGTCGTGATGGCCGTGACGGTTCATCGAGACGTCGTCGTCCGGGGAGGGGAGAAGGGATCCCAGGGAGAAGGGAGCGTCCGGCGTGACCGGACGGTTGGGAGACTGTTGACCGTCCGGCGTGACCGGACGGTTCGGAGACTGTTCGGAGACTGTTGGCCGGACGGTTGAACCGTCCGGCGTGACCGGACGGTTGAACGCCAGGGCGTACTCGGTCCGACGGCGCCCGCGACTCGCGTCCGGCTTCGCCAAGAGTGCAGGCCGATGCTCCGTAGGCTCGAGGAGTCGGGCGACTGCTCGTGCGGCAGATGACCGCAGGAGGCCAGACCACTCCGCGAGGTTGTCCATGCCGGGCGCCGAGGTCTTGCCGTCATACGAGTCGCAGGCAAGCACCATGAGTACTCGCCACTCGGCGTCGGTCAGGCGAAAGGAGCGTGGCAGTGCCGCTACAGCGGCCACAGCGGGCCGGCTGCCATCGACCTCCAGTGGATCGCCCATCCTGCCCCCTTTCCGGGGCTCAGGAGCGGCCCCACCTGCCGGCTCTGTCAGGCGGGGCCGCTCGGTCTCAGTTGTCGTCGTCGCTCTCGGGCAGCAGGTTGCTGGGCAGGACGGCGGACACGAACGCCGCCCACTCGATGAGCTGGGCGAGGGACAGGCGCGGGTTGGTGAGCTCCCGACCGAACATGTCGCCGTCGAAGGAGAGCCTCGACGTGAACACCGAGCCGTCGGCCCGCGCGGTCTGGAGTGCCACGAGGCGGATACCCCCGTCGCCGACGTCGGCGATGTAGTTCGCCTCGCTGGTGACGACGCGGTGCCAGGCCTGAGCGGCCTGCTCCCATTCCCACTCGCGCGCCAGGGCCCACGAGGGCGGCTCGACGTTCGGAGCGGGGAAGGTGGGGGTGAAGTTGTCCTGGGTTGTAATGTGGAGGGACATTGCGTACTCCTTCTGGGTGCGAGTGCTTCTGGAGCCGTTGCCGCGGCTCTGGATGTTGAGGGGCCCGGTTGCCGCCGGGCCCTTCGGCCTTTCTGAGATCAAGCCGACTCCTTCATCGCGGCGGCTCGACTGTCCGAGATCCACTTCTCGACGTCGGCCAGGTCGTAGACGACCCGTCGCGCTCCGAGGGTGAAGCTCACTGGGCCCTGGCCTGTGTGCCTGAACCACCTGAGCGTCGGCTCAGGGATCCCCGTCATCTCCGAAACGTCCTTCGTCCGGAGGAGTGTCCTGACTGCCATCTTGCCCCTTCCGCCATTCTTCACTTGCCGTTGGTGGCAACGCTACCCGTTGACGGGGCAGAGCGCAAGCAAGTACCGTTTGCCGCATGGAGCAAGCCCGCGAGAAGGAGATCCCGCGCCACCGGAAGGTGCTGGGGACGTACGTGAGCGACGCGCGCAAGAGCAAGGGCATGACCCAGGCCGAGCTCGCCCAGCACTTGGCCGACTACGGGATGAAGACACATCCGACGTCGATCGCGAAGATCGAGGCGGGTACCCGCGGGGTGACAGTCGACGAGTTGGTTTCGATCGGCGATGCGCTCGGGTGGGAGCCGTACATACTTGAGAACCTGCTGGTGTCGCACTCGCCAGCTGACCAGACCGCGATGACGGCAGGAGACGCGCTGACTGGGGTCTGGCTCAAACTCACGCAGGACATCGGGCAGCTCGAGAAGGCTCGGCGGCTCGTCGTCACGGCACTGGAAAGCGAAGACGTGTCCGCGGGCGTTCGTGAGCGGCTACAAGGGACGCTGGAGTCGAGCACGCTGCAGTGGGCGATAGACGCAGCGGACATCACGGAGCGTGGAGTCGAGGCGTATCTGAATGACTTCGATCAAGAAGCGCCCTGACGGGGTCTGGCGGGCTCGCTACCGCGACGCTGCGGGCAAGGAGCACGCCAAGCACTTCCAGCGGAAGGTCGATGCTCAGAGGTGGCTTGACGAGGTCACCGCAACCATCGTCACGGGCACCTACGCGGACCCGAGGGCGGGGCGCAGGACGTTCGATGCGTGGTGGCGTGAGTGGTCGAGCCGCCAGGTTTGGGAGAACACCACGCAGACGGCCATGGATCTCACACGCCGGTCAGTCACGTTCGGAGACGTGCCGCTCAAGGACATCCGGCCCTCGCATCTCGAGGGCTGGGTGAAGGTGATGTCATCGAAGGGCCTCGCCCCCACGACGGTCGCCTCGAGGATGAACGGCGTTCGCGCGGCATTCAAGGCTGCGATCCGCGACCGACTGATCGTCGTCGACCCGTCAGTGGGCATCGCGCTCCCCCGCCAGCGTCGCCGGGAAGCTGCCATGACTATCCCGACCCCAGAGCAGGTGGGCGCGATCCTCCAGGCGTCCGATCCGTACCGTCGCCCTCTGGTCTACCTGTCGGCGTTCGCCGGTCTGCGGCTCGGTGAGGTAACCGCGGTGAAGGCGGACGACGTCGACTTCCTGCGGCGGCGTCTACACGTCGCACGCCAGGTACAGCGCCTGAAGGGCGGGGGCCTGGTCGAACGAGCTCCGAAGTACGGCTCAGAGCGCGACGTCTATCTGCCCGACGCGATCGTGCAGATGCTCGCCCAGCACCTTGAGGTGTTCGGCACACCCCAGGACGGGTGGCTCGTTATGGCGGGCAACTCCAGCGGCCCACTCCCCCCGACGACGGCGCACGCCTGGTGGACGTCGACCACGCGCATGGCCGGCGTACAGGACATCCGGCATCACGACCTCAGGCACTTCTTTGCCTCGGGCCTTATCGCCGCTGGGTGCGATGTCGTCACGGTGCAGCGGGCGCTCGGGCACTCGAGCGCCACGGTCACGCTCAACACGTACTCGCACCTGTGGCCCACGGCCGAGGACAAGACTCGCGCAGCCACGGCCGCGATGGTCTCTGAGGCGATTCCTGCGGACGCTATGCGGACTGTCCAGGCATGAGAACACCCTGACCAGCACCGATGTTAGGCCGGGGAGAGTTGATCCAGATCTCCTCCACCTCGGGGTCGTCGAGGTAGCGCTGCAGGGGGCCGAGCCCGCCGAGCGCGTCGACCACGGCCCGTGCTGTGCCCTGCGGGTCCACGAGCGCGGGCACGACGCCGCGCGTGGCGCGCTCGGTGTAGTCGGCGGAGGCCTCCGCGACGAGGCGCTCCAGCCCCGGCCGGTCGCGGACCGGGTCGAGGGCGCGACGGCGCACGAGCTCGCGCACCTCGTGCTCGAGCAGTGCGGCGGCGTCGGTGGGCGCCGTCGTGTCGATCGACACTGATCTGTCCTCTCGTCGTGCCCAGCGGGGACGCTGGCGGCGGCAAGGCGGGACCAGGATAGGGGGCCCGAGCAATCGGCTGGGAGCCGCCTGTGGACAAGTCCGGCAGACCGGCCTTCCGGGGCGGCCGGCAGGCCGGGGAGTCTCCCCTAGAAATGCCCTCTGACCTGCGGCGTCACACCGACAAGACGCCCCGCCGCCCGGTCGGCCGGCATCTCGGATCGTGGGCAGGCCGCCGGCGGTGAGCTCGCCCCGGGGCTCCGTCCCCGTCGTCGCGACCCCTCGTTCAGGGGGACGACCGGCCGTCGGGCTAGGGTCGGCCCATGCCGACCTCTCCCCCGTCCGGACGCTGGAACGACGTCGCCCGCGCGACGGGACTGCTCGGGGCGGACGGCGCCGTCGCGCAGACGATCTTCGCGGAGATGACGGCGCTCGCCGCCCGCACCGGCGCGATCAACCTGGGCCAGGGCTTCCCCGACGTCGACGGGCCTGCGTTCATCCGGGACGCCGCGAAGGACGCCATCGACGCGGGACGCAACCAGTACCCGCCCGGCGACGGCGTCCCGGAGCTGCGGCGCGCGATCGCCGACCACCAGCGGCGCCGCTACGGGCTCGACGTCGACCCCGACGGCGAGGTGCTGGTCACCACCGGCGCCACGGAGGCCCTGGCCGCGTCGATCCTCGCCCTCGCCGGTCCCGGCGACGAGGTGGTCACGCTCGAGCCCTACTACGACTCGCACGCCGCGAGCATCGCGCTCGCCGGGGCCACGCACGTGCCCGTGCCGCTCACCGCCGACGGCTTCCGGCTCGACGCCGCCGCCCTGCGCGCCGCGGTCACCCCGCGCACCCGGCTCATCGTGCTCAACACCCCGCACAACCCCACGGGCACGGTGCTCACGCGGGCCGAGCTGGAGCAGGTGGCCGCCGTCGCGCGCGAGGCGGACACCGTCGTCCTCACCGACGAGGTCTACGAGCACCTCACCTTCGACGACGCCGTGCACGTGCCGATCGCGACCCTGCCGGGCATGGCGGAGCGCACCCTCACCGTCTCCTCCAGCGGCAAGACGTTCAGCCTCACGGGTTGGAAGGTCGGCTGGGTGCACGGCCCGGCCCAGCTCGTCACGGCCGTGCGGACGGTCAAGCAGTTCCTCACCTACACGTCCGGCGCGCCCTTCCAGCCCGCCATCGCGCAGGCGCTCGCGGACGACGACGCACCGCGTGCGCTGGCCGCGTCGCTCGCCTCCCGCCGGGACCTGCTGTGCGACGGCCTGACCGCCGCCGGGTTCGACGTCGTCGTCCCCGAGGGCACGTACTTCGTCGTCGCGGACGGCGCGCACCTGCTGGAGCGGCTCGGCGCCGCCGACGGGCACGAGCTGTGCCGTCGGCTCCCCGAGCTCGCCGGCGTCGTCGGCGTCCCCGTCTCCGCGTTCTGCCGCGCCGGCTCGACGACGGCGCAGGCGCTCGCGTCGCGCGTGCGGTTCACGTTCGTCAAGCGGGAGGACGTGCTGCGCGACGCCGTCGACCGCCTGCACCGCCTCTGACCCTGCTCCCGCCGCGCCGGCCCCGATCTGTTCGGCAGCGCGTCCGTCTGTTCGGCACGAGGCCATGCCGAACAGACGGAGGAGGTGCCGAAGTGACGGGCTCTACGCCGCGAGCGCCGGCAGCACCAGGCTCACGGCGACGACCAGCATGATGCCGGCGACGACGCCGTCGACGACGCGCCACGCACCGGGCCGGGCGAGCACCGGGGCGAGCAGCCGCGCGCCGTAGCCGAGGCCGATGAACCACAGGATGCTGGAGACGACCGCGCCGGCGGTGAACAACCAGCGCGCGTCGCCGTACGACGCCGCGAGCGACCCCTGCAGCACCACGGTGTCCAGGTACACGTGCGGGTTGAGCCAGGTGAGCGCGAGCGCCGTGAGCAGCACGGGCCGCGCGCGCCGTCCGGCGTCGGCGACCGCGCCGTCCGACGCGGCGGCCAGCCCCGCCTCGTCGCCACGGAACGCCCGCCGCGCCGCGAGGGCTCCGTACCCGAGCACGACGGCGGCGCCGGCCCACCGCGCGACCTCGACGACGGCGGGGTGGCTCACGACGAGCGCCCCGAGCCCGGCGGTCCCGGCCAGGTAGAGCACGACGTCGGACGCCGCGCACACGGCGACGACGAGGCCCACGTGCTCGCGGCGCACGCCCTGGCGCAGCACGAAGGCGTTCTGCGCGCCGATGGCGACGATGAGGGACAGACCGAAGCCGAAGCCGGCGAGGAGGGTGAGCACCCCTCGACGCTAGGTCCGCGGAGACATGAAGTCCATCTACGGTTTCTTCATCCGATCAAGCATTTCTTCATCTACCGTGGGGGCATGCGATGGGACTCCCGCCAGCTCGAGGCGCTCGCCGCCGTCGTCACCGAGGGATCGTTCGAGGCCGCGGCCCGTGCGCTGCACGTCACGCCGTCGGCGGTCAGCCAGCGTGTCCGCGCGCTCGAGAACGCCGCGGGCTCCGTGCTGGTGCGCCGCACGCGCCCGGTCGCGCCGACCGAACCAGGGCGCACGCTGCTGCGCCTGGCGCGCCAGGTCGAGCTGCTCGGCGCGGAGGCGAGCCGCGAGCTCGGGCCGAGGGACGCCGACGACGACGGCACCGGCGCCCCGCCGCGGCCGGTCAGCGTGCCGCTGGCGGTCAACGGAGACTCGCTGGCCACCTGGGTGATGCCGGCTCTGGCCCGCGTGGACGGCGTCTGCTTCGACCTCTACCGCGAGGACCAGGACCGCACGGTCGACCTGCTTCCGGCCGGCGTCGTCATGGCCGCGATCACCTCGCAGCGCGAGCCTGTGCAGGGATGCACGTCCGAGCCCCTCGGCATCACCCGCTACCGCCCGGCCGCCGCGGGGTCGGTGATCGCGCGCTGGTTCCCCGACGGCCCCACCATCGAGGCCCTGGGCCGCGCCCCGATGATCGTGTTCAACCGCGCCGACGACCTGCAGGACGCCTGGCTGCGGCGACAGGCCGCCGCGGCCGGCACCGCCGTCCCGAGCCCGCCACGCCACCACGTGCCGAGCACGTCCGAGTACATGGACGCGATCCGTCGCGGCCTCGGTTGGGGCATGTGGGGCCCGCTGCCGGCCCCCGACGCGCATTTCGGGGTTCTCGACGACGGCCCGGTCGGCGGACGCGACACCCGGCGCGAGCACGGTGGAGCGGCCGTGCGGCTGCTGGCGGACGACGCCGTCGTCGACGTCCCGCTCTACCTGCAGCAGTGGAAGCTGCGCTCCACGGTGCTGGACCGGGTCACCGAGGCCCTGCGGCTCGAGGCGCGCCGCGCCCTGCCACAGTCCTGACCTGACCTGACCGAACTTCGACCAAGCGATCTCTCGCGGCATGCGCGTGCATGCCGCGAGAGATCACTAGGTGGAGGGCCGTTCCGCGGCGGTCAGGCGCAGACGCCCGGCAGGAGGGACGGGCTGGGCGACGGGTCGGGCGAGTCGTCGTCGCTGTCCTTGCCCTCGCTGTCGTCCTGCCCGTCGTCCTGCCCGTCGTCCTGCCCGTCGGGCGACGGGACGTCGTCGTCGACGGCGGTGGCGTCCGACGGCGACGCGCTGCCCGCGTCCTGGTCCGGCTCGGACGTCCCCGGCGGTGCCTTGTCGGCGCGGATCCGCTCCCAGATCGCGTCGGCCTCCGAGGTCCACTCGACCCGGCCGGGCTGGCTCACCGAGTCGACGACGGGCACCGAGGTGAAGACGATGCGCGACGGGTCGATGTCGCGGATGCTCCACGCCAGACCCGCGAGCGCCGTCGGGCTCGCGAGGTCGGGGTCCGTGGAGATGGAGCCGAGGATCTCGCGCACCATCCGGTACAGGCGGGGCGAGTCGGTGATGATGTTCTGCGACAGGATCTCGCGCATCGCGGCGTCGAAGAACGCCTGCTGCCGCTCGATGCGCTTGAGGTCGCTGCCGATCTCCAGGCCCATGCCCTCGCCCTTGCGGGCACGCAGGAAGTTGATCGCGGTGTACCCGTCGAGCTTCTGCTTCCCCTCGGGCAGGTCGAGGTCCACGCGCCGGCCCTTGACCGGCTCGGGGAGGCACATCGTGACCCCGCCGATGGCGTCGACGACGCCGATCACGCCGGTCATCTGCACGACGACGTGGTCCGAGACGCGCACCCCGGTGAGCTTCTCGACGGTGCGGATGGTGCAGGCAGCAGCGCCGGTGACGTCCTTGTCCGGCCCGCCGCCCAGCGCGAACGAGGTGTTGAACATGGCCCCCGACTGCGGCGCGGTCTCGCCGCCGCCGGGAAGCTTGCAGGCGGGGATGTCGACGAGGGAGTCGCGCGGGACGGACACGGCCTCGATGCGGCTGCGGTCGCCGGACAGGTGCACCAGCAGCGTCGTGTCCGAGTGGAACTCGTCGCCGGACCCCGCGATCTTGGCGTTGGCCTCGTCCCGGAAGTCCGTGCCCATCACCAGGATGTTGAGGTCCTTGCCCGCGAACGGGTCGCTGGGGTCCTGCTCGACCGGCACCTCGGGCGGGCGGTCGTCGCCGGCGAGCAGGTCGTCGACGTCGGACACGCCGATCTGGGAGCGCAGGTCGACGAACGACGCGACCGCGGTCGCCGCCACGAACGCCACCACCGCGGTGACGACGAGGGCGATCGTGCGGGCGACCCGGTGCGAGGCGAGGCTTGACGCGTGCCGTGGCAGGGTCCGCACAAGCGCGATCATAGGGCCTGAGCAGCACGTTCGCGCGAGGGGTGGCCCCGGCGGGCGGCGGGTTCACCCCTCGCGCGACGGGTCAGCCCCGGGCTGCGACGGCGTCGGCGGCGAGGCCCGGCTGGTCCGAGAACACGCCGTCCAACCCGGTGTCGAGGAACGCGTCGAGCTCGCCGGCGAGGTCGCCGCGCTCGGCGGGGTCCGCCGAGGAGCGGTATTCGGCCGGCAGGAACTGGTTCTCGGCGCGGAACGTCCAGGCGTAGGCCTCGAGCCCGGCACGGTGCGCGTCGCGGACCACCGAGGTGGGCCGCCCGAGCGTGCCGTCCGCGGCGCGCGGCACGACCACGTTCTTCTCGAGGCTCACGATGTCGAGGTAGCGGGCCAGGTCGCGCAGGCCGCGCGGGGTGACGAGGTCCGCGTAGGTGCGCGGGTCGCCGGCGGCCACCAGGTCGTACGGGGCCCCGCTGGCGGACACGTTGAGCGCGAGGCGTACGTCGGTGCGCCGGTCCAGCTCGCGCAGGTTCGTCGTCTCGAACGACTGCACGACGACGGGCGCGCGCCGCGAGTCGAGGCCGTTCGCGGCGAGCTCGTCCACCAGGGGGTCGGTCAGCGGCAGCCCGATCGACGCGAAGTAGCTGGGGTGCTTGGTCTCCGGCGCCACGCCGACCGGCTGCCCGTCGCACGTCTCCGAGTGCCGGGCGAGGTCGAGCACCTCGTCGAGGGTGGGCACCTGGTACAGCCCGTCGTAGGCCGTGTTGGCGGGGCGCAGCTCGGGCAGCCGCTCGACGGCGCGCAGCGTGCGCAGCTCCGCGAGCGTGAAGTCCTCGGTGAACCAGCCCGTGACCGGCGTGCCGTCGATCGTCTTCGTGGTGCGACGGTCGGCGAACTCGGGGTGCTCGGCGACGTCGGTGGTGCCGCCGATCTCGTTCTCGTGCCGGGCCACGAGCACGCCGTCCTTGGTGGGCACGACGTCCGGCTCGATGACGTCCGCGCACTGGACGATGGCCTGCTCGTAGGCGGCGAGCGTGTGCTCGGGCCGGTCGCCGGAGGCGCCGCGGTGCCCGACGACGGTCACGCCGTCGTCCCGGGTGCGCTGCTTCTCCAGGTCGATCACGACCATCTCGGTGTCGTCCGGCGTCCCGGGGTTGCGGGCAGCGTTGCCGGGGTAGTTGTTGTCGTTGCCGATGAGGACGCGGCCGTCGCGCAGCCGCAGCACGGTCTCGAACGACTGCACGGGCAGCGCGTACGTGTCGCCCAGGCCGTAGCCCTCCCCCGCGTCGATGCCGTCGGGGTTCTCCACCCGCAGCGCGTCGAGGACGAGCTCCTTGCGCAGGTATCCCCTACCGTCCGCGCCGTCCCGGTCCGTCTCGCTCAGGTCGATCTCGTACACGCGCTTGGTGACCGAGGCGGGCCCCTCGAAGTCGTCCCGCTCCACGACCCAGAACGAGTCCTTGCCGACGGCGAACGCGTCGCCGAGCACGTTGGCCTCCTGGTCGGCCTGGTAGTCCCAGGTGCGGCCGGTGTACGCGCCGCGGCGGGTGTCGAACTCGTGGACGACGCGGCGGCGCTGGTCGGCGTCGTCGGCGAGGGCGCCCTCGAGCACCGGGTACAGGTAGCGCCCGCCCTTGACCCCGGCCATCGCCTCGAAGCCGCGGCTGGCGCGCACCGTGGGCTCCTCGCCGTCGGCGAGGTACGGGTTCTGCGGCGACCTCAGGCCGCCCGGCAGCTCGTACGGCTTCTCCAGGAGCGTGCCGTCCGCGTCGAAGTGCAGCAGGAACGGGCCGAACTCCTCGCCCACCCAGAGCGTGCCGTCGTCGGCCCGCACGACGGACTCGACGTCGAAGTCGGCGCCGGTGAGCAGCCGCTCCTCGGTGTCGCCGCGGACGATGTCGAAGTCCAGCACGTGGTTCTCGTCGTTGTAGGAGATGTGGTCGAGCACCTCGATGTCGCCCGAGCCGGAGCCGTCGCGCCCCGTGTCCCAGTGGGGCTCGACGAGGTAGCTGCGCAGCAGGAAGTCAGCGGAGTTGCCCTGGCTGCCGAAGCCGTTGTCCGGCTGCGCCCAGAAGGTCCCGTCGCCGTTGTCCACCATCGCCGAGAAGCCCGGGATCACCTGACCGTCCCAGGGGCCCTGCCGGCCGTTGGCGGCTGATGCCTGGGCCCCGGACGCCGGCCCCTCGGCGAGGAAGTCCGCGGACAGCGTCGCGCGGCCCTCGAGGGTCGGTACGAGGTGGGTCGTGACCCGGCCGTGCCGGTCGGGCCCGGACGGTCGGTCGTCGTGGCGGCCGCCCGCGACGGCGGCGGTGCTCGCGGTGGTGAGGGCGACGGCGGCGGCGGTCCCGACCGCGGCGGCGCGGAGCAGCAGTGATCGACTCATGGCCCGATCCCAGCGGCGCCCCACGACGGCCCGCCCAACCCCGGATGAACCCTGACCGTCCGCTGGATGACGTTCCCGTGCCGCCCGGACGGTGCACCCCCTCCCGAGCGATGCCTAGATCTGCTAGGTTCAGCATCCCTAGCAGATCTAGACATAGGAGCCCTAGGTGCGCTTCGACAAGGACCTGGTGGCGGCGTCCGCCACCCCGCTGGTGCTCGGCATCCTCGCGGAGGGCGAGTCGTACGGGTACGCCATCCTCAAGCGGGTCACCGAGCTCTCCGGCGGCCGCATGCAGTGGACCGACGGGATGCTCTACCCCCTGCTGCACCGGCTCGAGCGCCTGGGCCTGGTCGTCGCGACGTGGGGCACCTCAGAGGCCGGTCGCCGCCGCAAGCACTACGCCCTCACCGCGGCCGGGCGCGACGCGCTCGTCGAGCGCCAGGAGCAGTGGACCGTCGTCGCCGACGTGCTGCACCAGGTCTGGCGGTCTGCCCAGCAGGCGGCACAGGCCACACAGCCCTTGCAGCCCATGGCCCGCCCCGCCGTCGCGGAGGGCTGGGCCTGATGGCCTCCCGCGAGCGCCTCGAGGCGCAGATCGACCAGTGGCGCTCGTACGTGCAGCGCCACCGCGCCATCGCGCCCGCCGACGTGGACGAGATGGAGGACCACCTGCGCGGCCGGGTCGACGACCTCACCGCGACCGGGCTCGACGACGACGAGGCGTTCCTCGTCGCGGTGCGCCGCATGGGCAACCTCGACGCCGTCTCGCACGAGTTCGCCCGCGAGCACTCCGAGCGCCTCTGGAAGCAGCTCGTCCTCGTCCCCGACGGCCCCCCGCAGGAGTCGGCGCCCGCCTGGCGCGAGCTCGCCGTCGTCCTCGCCCTCGCCGTCGGCGCGGGGATCGCGGTGAAGGTGGCGCTCGCCGCGTTCGACACGGACTCCGCGCTGCTGCGCAACGTGCCGCTCATGACGGCGCCGTTCCTGGCCGCGTACTTCGTGTGGAAGCGCCGCGTCGCGTGGCGCGTGGTCGCGGCCCTGCTGGTCCCGTACGCGCTGCTCGCCGTCGTGCTCAACGTCTACCCGTACGTCGACACGGGGTCGACCGTCGTCCTCGCCGCGATCCACGCCCCCGTCGTGCTGTGGGCACTGGTCGGCGTGGTCTACGTGGGCGGCCGCTGGCGGGACCAGGACCCGCGGATGGACTTCGCGCGCTTCACCGGCGAGCTCGTCGTCTATGTCACGCTGCTCGCGATCGGCGGCGGGGTGCTGCTGGGCCTCACGGCCGCGACGCTGAGCCTCGTCGGCGTGGACATCGAGCCCGCGATGGAGAGCTGGATCATGCCGTTCGCGGTGCCGGGGGCCGTCGTCGTCGGGGCGTGGCTCGTCGAGGCGAAGCAGGACGTCGTCGAGAACATCGCCCCCGTGCTCACCCGCGTCTTCACGCCGCTGACGACGGTGATGCTGCTGGTGACGCTCGTCGTCCTGCTCGGCGCCGGCGGCCTGGCCGACGTCGAGCGCGAGCTGCTCATCCTCATGGACGCGATCCTCGTGCTGGTGCTGTGCCTGCTGCTGTACTCCGTCTCGGCGCGCGACTCGCTGGCCCGGCCGGGCTGGTTCGACGGGCTGCAGCTCGTGCTGGTCGCGTCGGCCCTCGCCGTCGACGCCGTCGCGCTCACCGCGATGCTCACCCGCATCGCCGAGTTCGGCTTCAGCCCCAACAAGGTGGCCGCGCTCGGCCTGAACCTGCTGCTCCTGGTGCACCTGGCCCGGTCCGGGCTGCTGCTGCTCGACTTCCTGCGCGACCGGCGGCCGTTCGGCGCGCTGGTCCGGTGGCAGACGCGCTTCCTGCCGGTCTACGCGGTGTGGGCGCTCGTCGTGGTGGTGACCTTCGGACCGGTCTTCGGCTTCGCCTAGGACGCCGTCGGCCCCGCGCCCGTCAGGCCAGCTTGACCCAGCCGTCCTTGCGGTAGGCGGGCGTCGCGAACGCGAGCACGGCGATCGCACAGGCGAGCGCGACGAGCATCACCCACGACATCGCGACGGCGTCGCCGCCGAGGACGCCCACGAGCGGCGAGACGAGGCCGGCGACGCCGGACTGCACGGCGCCGATGACGGCGGCGGCGGTGCCGGCGCGCTCGCCGTGCCGGGACAGCGCGATGGCCGACGCGTTGGCGGGGATCAGCCCCTGGAAGGCGAGCACGACCCACAGCATCGCGAGGAGGCCGATCAGCCCGCCGGCGCCGGTGAGGGCCACCGCCAGCAGCCCGACCGCGACCACGCCCTGGATCGCGAGCGCGGTGCGCAGCAGCCGGATGGGCGCGACGCGCCGCACGAGGGCCGCGTTCACCTGCGCGGACAGCACCAGCCCGAGGCCGTTGACGGCGAACAGCACGGAGAACTGACCGTGGCTCAGGCCGTAGCCCTCCTGGAAGATGAACGGCGAGCCGACGACGTAGCTCATCAGCACCGCCTGCCCGAGGCCCGGGATGACGGCGAGCGCCATGAACTGCTTGTCCTTGACCAGCGTCCGGTAGCCCGCGAACACGCTCCGGGCGCCGCCGGTCTGCCGGCGCGCGGCCGGCAGCGTCTCCGGCATGAACCGCCACACGACGACCCCCATCGCGACGCCCGCGAGCGCCAGGAAGCCGAAGACCCAGCGCCAGCCGGCCGCGGCGGCCACCGCGGAGCCGAAGGTCGGCGCCAGCATCGGCGCGACGCCGATGACGAGCATGAGGCGGGACAGGATGCGCGCGGCCTCGGCGCCGACGAACCGGTCGCGCACCACCGCCATCGCGGCCACGCCGCACGCCGCGTTGAAGAAGCCCTGCATCAGGCGCAGGGCCACGAGGATCGTCATGTTCGGCGCGAAGGCGCACAGGATCGACGTGACCACGTGCAGCGCCAGGCCCCACATGAGCGGCGCGCGCCGCCCGAACCGGTCGGACAGCGGCCCGATGGTGAGCTGGCCCAGGGCGCCGCCGATGAGCATCACGGAGACGGAGAGCTGCGCGAACGAGGCGGAGGACCCCAGGTCGGTCGCCACCTCGGGCAGCGACGGCAGGTACATGTCGACGGTGAACGCGGGCAGCGCCGCGAGGGCGCCGAGCATGATGACCCAACGGTACGGAGAGCGGGCGCGCGGAAGTCTCGCGGAGTCGTCGGGCATGGTCGCCATCGTATCGAATCGTTACGACCGCGCCCAGGCCGATTCGACCGGCAGCCCGGACGGCTGTCGGTGGGATGCGTCACGATGGACCCATGTGCGGCCGCTACGCGTCCTTCCGCGACGCCCAGGACATCGCCGACGACCTCGCCGTCGCCGAGATCGCGGAGGACGCGCGCCTCCTGCCCCCGTCGTGGAACGTCGCCCCCACCGACCCCGTGCGCATCGTCGTCGAGCGCCCGCAGCGGCTCGAGGGCGGCCAGACCGGCGAGATCACCCGCTCGCTGCGCCTGGCGCGCTGGGGGCTCGTGCCGTCGTGGGCCAAGGACCCGTCGATCGGCGCGCGCATGATCAACGCGCGCACCGAGACCCTCCTCGACAAGTCCGCGTTCGCGAAGCCCCTCGGCGTCCGGCGCTGCCTGCTGCCGGCCGACGGCTACTACGAGTGGCGCAAGCTCGAGCTGCCGCCCGGGACCCCCGCGAAGGGCGCGTCGAAGGGCAAGGTGCCGAAGCAGCCGTACTGGATCCACCCGGACGACGGCGGCGTCGCGGCGCTCGCCGGGCTCTACGAGTTCTGGCGCGACCGGACCAGGGCGGACGACGACCCCGACCGCTGGCTCGTCTCCGCGACGGTCATCACCACGGCGGCGTCGCAGGACCTGGAGCGCATCCACGACCGCATGCCCGTCGTGCTGCCCCGGGCGTCGTGGGACGCGTGGCTGGACCCGGCCGTCGGGGCCGAGCAGGCGATGGGGATCGTCACGGGCCCGCAGGTCGGCATGGCCACGCGGCCGGTGGGCGACGCCGTGGGGTCCGTGCGGAACAACCGGCCGTCGCTCATCGACGTCGACCCCGACCCGCGGGACCCCGACGTGGTCGCCGCGGGCCGCGACTGAGGAGCCCCGGTCAGGCCCCGGTGTACGCGCGCTGCAGCCGCACCGGCGTGATCTCGCCGATGCCCTGCACCTCCTGCGGCGGCTGCGCCGTGAGGGCGTAGCGCGACGACGACGCGAGCAGGGACGCGGTGTGCGGGTCCACCAGCACGGTGGCGGGCTCGGCGAGCTCCGTGATGCGCGAGGCGAGGTTGACGTCCGAGCCGAACACGTCGCCGAACCGCGACAGCACCCGCCCCCACACGAACCCGACGCGCACGGGGATCTCCGTGTCGGTCGCGTGCGGTGCCGCCAGGCCGAGCGCCACCTCGGCGCCCGTGGTCACGTCGTCGGCCACGAACAGCACCGCGTCGCCGATGGTCTTGACGACGCGCCCGCCGGCCTCGGTGATGACGTCGCGGGCGCGGGACTCGAAGAGCTGCACGAACTCCGACAGCTCCTGCGACCCGAGGCCCGCGGTGCGCTTGGTGAACGACACGATGTCCGCGAAGCCGACCGCGCGCGGCAGCGGCAGCTCGTCGCCGTGGGCCTCCTGGGTGCCGCGGCGCGCGCCGCCGAACTCGGTGGCGAGGCGCCCGGTGAGCGCGGCGAGCTGGCGTCGCCAGGCGTGCTCGAGCTGGCGGGAGAGCTGCGAGGTGAGGTCCGGCATGCGATCGATGGCGGCCAGCCGCGCGCTCACGTCGTCCAGGCCGTCGCGGCGGCTGAGGTGCTCGACGAACGCCTCCACCTGCCACAGGGCGAGCCGGTCGGTGGTGTGCCCGAGGGAGCGGATGAGCGTCATCTGGGCCTGCTCGTCGAGCCGCTCGGCGTCCACGAGCTCGCCGATCTCGCGCAGCGCCTGCATGTCCGCGTCGGTGAAGCCCACCTCGGTGGGGTGGGTGACGGGAAGCCCCAGCCAGCGCCAGTAGTTCTCGATGAACTCCTGCGACAGCCCGGTGCCCTTCACGAGGTCCGACAGCGTGTACCGGCGCGGGCCGCCGAGGATCGCCTCGTCCAGCCGGGCCGCGGTGTCCCCCGCCCGCCGGGCGTCGTCGTCCGTCGGCAGTCCGGGTCCCGTCGTGGTGTCGCTCGTCACGCCCCCACTGTAGTCAGCGCCCGCTGTGCCCCGGCTGGGAGCGGCGCAGGTGGTGCACGTCGCCGGCGGTGACGGCCCGCTCGCCCCCGGCCGTCCGCAGGACCAGGGCGCCGTCGCCGTCGACCCGGAGCGCCTCGCCCTCGACCACGTCGGCGCCCCCGGCGAGCTCGGCCCGCACCGAGTGTCCGAGCGTGGCCGATCGCGCCGCGTACGCCGTGGCGAGCCCGGCCGCGGCGGCGTCCCCGCCGGCGGCCTCCAGGTCCGCCACGACGGCGGCGAGCTCGCGCACCAGCGCGCCGAGCAGGGCGCCGCGGTCCGCGTCGGCACCGGCCAGGGCCAACGACGTCGCGGTCGGTACGGGCAGCTCGTCCGACGCCTGGTCCACGTTCAGCCCGACGCCGACCACGACGGCGGCGGGCCCCTGACCGGCCGGGGCGGGCACCACCTCGGCCAGCACGCCCGCCACCTTGCGGAACGGCCCCAACCCGGCCGCGTCGTCGGCGGCCGGCAGCAGCACGTCGTTGGGCCACTTCACTGCGGCCCCGGGCACGCCGGCGGCGTCGACCGCGCGCGCGACGGCGAGCCCCGCGAGCAGGGGCAGCCAGCCGAGCCGGTCCGGCGCCACCCGGGGCCGCAGCAGCACCGAGACCGTGAGCGCGGCCCGCGGCGGTGTCGCCCACGCGCGCCCCGCCCGGCCGCGCCCGGAGACCTGGTGCTCGGCGACGAGGGCCGCGGGCGCGGGCCACTCCTCGGGCGCGGCGCGGACGGCCCCGACCAGCTCGGTGTTGGTCGAGGCGGAGACGTCGACGACGTCGAGGCGCGCGAGGGGGCCGGCGGGGACGACCAGGTCGCGGCGCAGGGCGGGGACGTCGAGCGGGGGCCGATGCATGGTCCGATCCTTCCCGATGCAGGGAGCGGCCGACGATTGTGGGGTCCCTCCAAAGAATCCGGGCGGGTCGCAGCCTGTCGCGCATCGATGCGTGGCAACCCACCAACTAGGGTCGGTCGGGTGAACGACGCCACCCCCTCGACCGGCCCCTCGACCAGCGCCGAGCCGACCGCCCCTGCCGGCACCGCCGCCAAGCTCGCCGACCTGGAGCGCCGTCGGGCCGAGGCCGTGACCGCCGCGGAGGAGAACGCGAAGGCCCGGCAGCACCCGCGCGGCAAGAAGACGGCTCGCGAGCGCATCGAGTCGCTGCTCGACGAGGGCAGCTTCGTCGAGCTGGACGCGCTGGCCAAGCACCGCAGCCGCAACTTCGGCCTGGACAAGCGCCGCGTCGCGGGCGACGGCGTCGTGACCGGGCACGGCACGATCGACGGTCGCCAGGTGTGCGTGTTCAGCCAGGACTTCACGGTCTTCGGCGGCTCGCTGGGCGAGGTGCACGGCCAGAAGATCGCCAAGGTGCAGGACCTCGCGCTGCGCACGGGCGTGCCGATCATCGGCATCTCGGACGGCGGCGGCGCGCGCATCCAGGAGGGCGTGGCCGCGCTGACGCAGTTCGCGGAGATGTTCCGGCGCAACGTGGCGGCGTCGGGCGTGATCCCGCAGATCTCGCTCATCCTCGGCCCCAGCGCGGGCGGCGCCGTCTACTCCCCCGCCCTGACCGACTTCATCGTCATGGCCGACGGCACGTCGAACATGTTCATCACCGGCCCGGACGTGATCCGCACGGTGACGGGCGAGGACGTCGACTTCGAGACCCTCGGCGGCGCCCGCACCCACAACGCGACGTCGGGCGTGGCGCACTACCTGGGCGCGGACGAGGACGACGCGATCGACTACGTGCGCCACCTCGTGGGCTACCTGCCGCAGAACAACCTGGGCGACGCACCGTCGTTCCCGCCCGAGGACGAGACGCCGCTGGAGGTCACGGAGGACGACGAGGCGCTCGACGTCATCGTCCCCGACAGCGACAACCAGCCCTACGACATGCGCGCCGTCGTCGAGACGGTCCTCGACCCCGAGTCGTTCCTCGAGGTGCAGCCGCTGTTCGCGCAGAACGTGCTGATCGGGTTCGGCCACGTCGAGGGCCAGTCGGTCGGCATCATCGCCAACCAGCCGCTGTCCATGGCCGGCACGCTCGACATCGACGCCGCGGAGAAGGCCGCCCGGTTCGTGCGCACGTGCGACGCGTTCAACCTGCCCGTGCTGACCTTCGTCGACGTCCCCGGCTTCCTGCCCGGCGTCGGCCAGGAGCACCAGGGCATCATCCGCCGCGGCGCCAAGCTCATCTACGCGTACGCCGAGGCGACCGTGCCGCTGGTCACCGTCATCACGCGCAAGGCGTACGGCGGCGCGTACATCGTCATGGGTTCCAAGCAGCTCGGCGCGGACGTCAACCTCGCCTGGCCGACGGCGCAGGTCGCGGTGATGGGCGCGTCCGGCGCGGTGAACATCCTGCAGCGCTCGGCGCTCAAGGAGGTCGCGGAGTCCGGCGGCGACGTCGAGGCGGAGCGCCAGCGCCTCACGGACGAGTACACCGAGGCGATCGTCAACCCGTGGGACGCCGCCGAGCGCGGCTACGTGGACGCCGTCATCCGCCCGTCGGAGACGCGCGTGCAGGTGGTGCGCGCGCTGCGCGCCCTCCGCACGAAGCGCGCCAGCCTGCCGCCCAAGAAGCACGGCAACATCCCCCTGTGACACCGTCGGTGGTTGAGCGCCGTCGAAACCGGGAAGAATGAGCAGATGAGCCACGAGGACGCCACGCACGGACCCGCCCCGCTGGGGTCGGTCGACCCCGAGCCGATGCACCGCGCCGTCGACGCGCTGGCAGCCGCCCTGCACGAGTACGTGCAGACCGCGGTCGGCGTACGCGCCGAGTTCGGCGCCTCCGAGGCGGACGAGGACCCGCGCGTGCTCGCGCTGGAGAACCGGGTGGGCCAGCTCAACGCCGCCGTCTTCGACGCGCTGCACGACGGGCTCGGCATGCACCCCGACCTCACCAGCTCGGTGTGGGAGGGCGACGACGAGGAGGACGAGCACACCCACGACGCCCCGGAGGGCGCCGTGCCGGCGGAGGTGTTCTACCTCGGCTTCGTCGTGGCCGACCCGGCGCCCGGCTCGCCCGGCACCCTGGACGGCGTCGTCGAGCTGCTCGACGAGGCCGGCGGCGACGTCGCGCAGCGCCTGTTCGACGGCGGCTACGAGGTCGCGGAGTGGGCGACGTCGCGCGGCGCGGCGGTGGAGTTCGGCGACGACGACCTCGACGACGAGCTGGACGACGAGCTGGACGACGAGGACGGCGACGACCCGCTCGGGGGTGCGCGATGACCGACGACACGACGAACAGCGTGCACGTCGTGCGCGGGCGGCCCGACGACGTCGAGGTCGCCGCCCTGGTGGCGGGGCTCGCGGCGGTCGCGTCGGCGACCGGCCTGCCCGACGACGAGGCCCCCGTCGAGGAGTGGACCAACCGCGCCCGCACGGTGCGCGGCAACGGCGCGGGCGTCACGGCGAAGAGCTTCGGCGGCCGCTGGGGCCGCCACAACGCCGACGCGTGGCGCTGGAGCCTGCACTCGTGAGCGTCGTCTGGCAGCAGGTCGCCTCCGCCGACGAGGTCGACGCGCCGCTGGAGGAGCTACCCGCTCCCCCGCGCCCGGGCTGGCTGCGACGGTGGCTGTGGGCGCCCGCGCTGGTCGTGACGGCCGCCCTCTACGTGCTGCGGCGCACGATCGAGAACCCGTCCGGCGAGCTCGAGCTCTGGCTGTTCATGGCCATGCTCGCGGGCCTCATGGTCACGGCCGTCGCCGCCCTGGTGCGCTACCGGGACGACCAGCGGCAGGCCGGCGAGGGGCGCGACGCCGCGGCGTTCGGCGCGGACACGCGGTCGGCCACCGGGTCGGTCTCCGTGAACGAGCGCCGCACGAGCTCCGGCCTGCTGCTCAGCGGCCTGGTGTCCTACCCGACGGACGACGGCACGGCCGACCGCGCGTTCTCGCACCTGGTGCGCCCGGACGACGAGGAGCGGCTCCCCCCGCCGCGCGACGGCGACCCGGTCGCCGTGTGGTGGGCGCCCGGCACCGAGACCGTCGTGGTGCGGTACCACCGCGCTTGGGCCGACGCCGTCCGCCGCCGCACCCGCAAGCGCTGACGCGTCAGCGCGAGGCGCGCCCCGCCGCGAAGAGCCGGCACGCGTGCGCGGCGGTGCGCTCCAGCTCGACCACGGCATCGCGGGAGAGCTCGGCGAGCGTGCGCGGCCCGGGCGCGAGGGAGAACGCCGCGGCGATCCCGGCCTCCGCGACCTGGGCGGCCGTGAGCTCCACGCCGCCCGCCACGACGACGACCGCCGCGCGGCCGGCCACGAGCCGCACCACGGTGTCCACGACCTTGCCGTGCAGCGACTGCTCGTCGAGGCGGCCCTCCCCGGTGAGCACGAGGTCGGCGCCCTCGAGCGCCCCCGAGAGCCCCACCGCCTCGGCGACCAGCTCCCCGCCGGGCACCAGCTCGGCGCCGAGCGCGGCCGACAGGCCCACCGGCAGCCCGCCGGACGCCCCGGCGCCCGGCAGATCGCGCGCGTCGTGACCGGTCGCGGCGGCGAGGGCGTCGGCGAGGTGCGCGAGCCCGTCGTCGAGCACCACGACGTCCTCCGGCGTCGCGCCCTTCTGCGGACCGAAGACGGCGGCGGCGCCGCGCGGCCCGAGCAGCGGGTTGTCGACGTCGCACGCGATGCGCCACCGCAGGGCGCGGGCGCGAGGGTCGAGGCCGGACAGGTCGACGGCGGCCAGGGCGCGCAGGCCGCCACCGCCCGGAGGGACGGGGGCGCCGGCCGCGTCGTGGAACCGGGCGCCGAGGTCGGACAGGAGCCCCGCCCCGCCGTCGGTCGAGGCCGACCCGCCGACGAACAGCACGACCTCCTCGGCGTCCGCGGCGGCGTCGAGCGCGGCGAGGACGACCGACCCGACGCCGTGGCTGGTCGCGTCGAGCGGGCGCAGCGCGACGTCGGACACCTTCGGCAGCCCGTACGCCTCCGCCGCCTCGACCGCGAGGGTGCGGCCGTCGGGCGAGACGCCGTAGCGCGCCGTGGTCGGGCGCCCGAGGGCGTCGGTGGTGGCACAGGTGCGCGGCTCGGTGCCCCACGCCCCGAGGATCGCGTCGAGCGTGCCCTCTCCGCCGTCCGCGAACGGCACGGCGCGCACGTCGGCGTCGTCGCCCAGGGCGGCGCGGGCCCCGGCCGCGAGCGCCCGGGCCACCTCGGTCGCGGTGGCGCTGCCCTTGAACGAGTCGGGGGCGACCACGACGCGGAGGGGCGGACGGGCGGTGGCATTCACGTCTTCGTTCTTCACGGCATCGTGCACGGGCACAGACCGTACCCGTAAGGCCGGAATGACGGCGCGCCGTCTCGGGCCGGGTCGATAGGGTGCGTGCTGTGACCTCGAGCACCCCCTCCTCGCCCCGCACCCCCTCCGCGGTCGACGCCGTCGCCGACGCGTACGTCGCCCGGTCCGCCGAGCTCGACCCGCTGCTCGCCACCGCGATCGGGCTGCCGGGTCACGACCACCGCATGACCGACCTGTCCCCCGCCGGGCACGAGGCGCGCGCCGAGTCGGACCGCGCCGTCCTGCGCGAGCTGGACGCGGCCGAGCGCGACGGCGGCCCGTTGGACACCGTCGACCGGGTCACCCTGGCCGCGATGCGCGAGCGGGTGGGCCTGGCGCTCGAGCTGCACGACGCCGGCGAGCCGCTGGCGAGCCTCAACAACATCGAGTCGCCGGTGCAGCAGCTGCGCGACGTCTTCGACCTCATGCCCACCGGCTCGGTGGAGGCGTGGGAGAACGTCGCCGCGCGCCTCAATGCCGTGCCCGACGCGATCGACGGCTACGTCGCGTCGCTCACCGAGGCCGCGCGGCGCGGCCAGGTCGCCGCGATCCGCCAGGTGCGCGAGGGCGTGTCCCAGTCGCGCGAGCTCGCGGGCCTCGACGGGCACGACTCGTTCTTCGACGGCCTCGTGCGCAGCGACGACGCCGACGCCGTGCTGGACGAGTCGGGCGCGTGCAGCCTCGTGCGCGCCGAGCTGGAGCGCGGCGCGCACGCCGCCCGCGACGCCTACGCACGCCTCGCCGAGTTCCTCGAGCGCGACCTCGCGCCGCAGGCGCCGGAGCGCGACGCCGTGGGCCGCGACCGCTACGCGCGCTTCTCCCGCGAGTTCCTCGGCGCCGAGGTGGACCTCGACGAGACGTACGAGTGGGGCCTGGACGAGCTGGCCCGGATCGTCGCCGAGCAGGAGTCCGTGGCCCGCGAGATCGCCGGTCCCGGCGCGAGCGTCGAGGACGCCGTCGCCGCGCTGGACGCCGACCCGGCTCGCACGCTGCACGGCACCGACGCGCTGCGGCGTTGGATGCAGGAGACCGCGGACGCCGCCATCGAGGACCTCGCCGGCACGCACTTCGACATCGAGGGCCCGGTGCGCACCATCGAGTGCCGCATCGCGCCGACCCAGACGGGCGGCATCTACTACACGCCACCGAGCGACGACTTCTCCCGCCCCGGGCGCATGTGGTGGTCCGTGCCCGCCGACGTCACCGAGTTCAACACCTGGCGCGAGAAGACCACCGTCTACCACGAGGGCGTGCCGGGCCACCACCTGCAGTGCGCGGCCGCCGTCGTCGCCCGGGACACGCTCAACTCGTGGCGCCGCCTCATGTGCTGGGTCTCCGGGCACGGCGAGGGTTGGGCCCTGTACGCCGAGCGGCTCATGGCCGACCTCGGCCACCTCGACGACCCGGGCGACCGGTTCGGCATGCTCGACGCGCAGCGCATGCGCGCCGCCCGCGTGGTGCTCGACATCGGCGTGCACCTCGGCAAGCCGGCCCCCGAGCAGTGGGGCGGCGGGGTGTGGGACGCGGAGAAGGCGTGGCCGTTCCTCAAGGCCAACGTCAACATGCCGGAGTCGTTCGTACGCTTCGAGCTCAACCGCTACCTGGGCTGGCCCGGCCAGGCGCCGTCGTACAAGGTGGGCCAGCGGCTGTGGGAGCAGGCGCGCGACGACGCCCGGACGGCGGCGCAGGCGCGCGGCGAAGCGTTCGACCTGCGGGCGTTCCACGCCCACGCACTCAGTCTCGGGTCGGTGGGCCTGGACGTGCTGACCGGCGCCCTGCGCGACGCCCGCTGACGCGGCGCGCACCCCCGCCCCGCATCTGGTCCGGCATGGAAGGCATCCTCACCGGCTTCGCGATCATCGGCGTGGTCATCGCCGTCGGGTACGTCGCGGCGCGCCTGCGCCTCGGCGGGCCCGACGCCCGGACCGCGCTGAACCGCATCGGGTTCTTCGTCGCCAGCCCCGCGCTGCTGTTCACGGTCATCGCGGATGCCGACGTCGGCGACCTCTTCCAGGCGCCGCTGCTCGTGCAGGCGATCGCCGCGGTGGCTGTGGCCGCGGTGTTCGTCGTCGTCAACCTGCTGTGGCTGCGCCGCCCGGCCACGGAGGCGACGATCGGCGCCGTCTCGGCCGGCTACGTGAACGCCAACAACATCGGCCTGCCCGTCGCCGTGTACGTGCTGGGCGACCCTGCCGCCGTCGTGCCGGTGATCCTGCTGCAGCTGCTGATCCTCGCGCCCGTGACGCTGCTGGTGCTCGACGCCCAGACGTCGGGGCGGGTGTCGGTGGGGTTCGTGCTGGCGCAGCCGGTGCGCAACCCGATCATCCTGGGCTCGCTGGCGGGCGCGGTGGTGTCGCTGACGGGGTGGAGCGTCCCGGCCCCCGTGCTCGCGCCGCTGGAGATCCTGGGAGGCGCGGCCGTGCCGATGATCCTCCTCGCCTTCGGGATGTCCCTGCACGGGTCGCGCCCGTTCCAGCAGCCGGGCGGGCGGACGGCCGTCGTGGTGGCGTCGGTGCTCAAGGCCGCGGTCATGCCGGCGGTCGCCTTCGTGCTCGCGCGGTACGCGTTCGGGCTGGACCCCGCGCAGGTGGCGACAGCCGTGACCCTCGCCGCGCTCCCCGTGGCGCAGAACGTGTACAACTACGCGGCGCGGTTCCGTACCGGGGAGCTGCTCGCCCGGGACACCATCCTGGTCACGACCGTCGCGTCGCCCGTCGTCCTGCTGGTGTCGTCGCTGCTGCTGCACACCGGCTGACTGGTTAGGGTGCGCACGTGCCTGCCTCCACCGCGCCCGTCCGCCTCGTCCTCGCCTCGCAGTCCCCCGCCCGTCTGGCCACGCTGGCAGCAGCCGGCGTCACGCCGCGGGTCGTCGTCTCGTCCGTCGACGAGCCTGCCGTGCTCGACGCCGCGCGCGCCGGGTTCGGCGGCGACCTCGAGCCCGCCGACGCCGTCCTCGTGCTGGCCCAGGCCAAGGCGGAGGAGGTGAGCGCCCGTCTCGAGGACGACTCCGCGGACAGCCGGGAGTTCGAGGCGTCCGCCCTCGTGCTCGGCTGCGACTCGATGCTCGAGCTGGACGGGGAGATCCTCGGCAAGCCCGCGGACGCCGAGGACGCCCGCCGCCGCTGGCGCGCGATGCGCGGCCGCGCGGCGGTGCTGCACACGGGCCACTGGCTCGTGGACGCCCGCGACCCCGACGACGGCGGCACCGGCGGCACGCTCGGCGCGTCGTCGTCGACCACCGTGCACTTCGCCGACGTCGACGACGAGGAGATCGACGCCTACGTCGCGACCGGCGAGCCCCTGCACGTGGCCGGCGCGTTCACGATCGACGGCCTCGGCGGCCCGTACGTGGACCGGATCGAGGGCGACCACCACGGCGTCGTCGGCCTCAGCCTGCCGCTGCTGCGGGAGCTGCTCGGCGAGCTCGACATCCCCTGGCGCTCGCTCCGCGACCCCCGCTGAGCGCTGCCGACACCTCACCGGGGCCACTGTCGAAACCACCAACTCCAGGCGCGCCGGACACCCCCTGACCGCCGGGTCCATGTGGGATCCCTCCAAACGGCCCGGATCGTCGTTGGTACCCGGCACAGACTTCTCCCCGGGCGTCGCGCGGGTGCCGGAGGACGGCGGCGCACGCGTTACCGTGAGCCGTGCCCACCATCAGCAAGGTCCTCGTCGCGAACCGCGGCGAGATCGCCGTCCGCATCGCCCGTGCCTGCACCGACGCCGGGATCGCCTCCGTCGCCGTCTACGCCGACTCCGACCGGGACGCGCTGCACGTCCGGCTCGCGGACGAGGCGTTCGCGCTGCAGGGCCAGCGCGCGGCCGACACCTACCTCGACGTCGAGAAGCTGCTCGACGTCGCGCGCCGCTCGGGCGCGGACGCGGTGCACCCCGGCTACGGGTTCCTGTCGGAGAACGCGCAGTTCGCGCAGGCCGTGCTCGACGCCGGCCTCGTGTGGATCGGCCCGCCGCCCGCGGCCATCGAGTCCCTCGGCGACAAGGTCAGCGCGCGGCACATCGCGCAGGCCGCCGGCGCCCCGCTCGTGCCCGGCACCGCCGACCCCGTGCAGGGCGCGGACGAGGTGCACGCCTTCGCCGCCGAGCACGGGCTGCCGATCGCGATCAAGGCGGCGTTCGGCGGCGGCGGCCGCGGCCTGAAGGTCGCCCGTAGCGCGGACGAGATCGACGAGCTGTACGAGTCCGCGGTGCGCGAGGCCGTCGCCGCGTTCGGCCGCGGCGAGTGCTTCGTGGAGCGGTACCTCGACCGGCCCCGGCACGTCGAGACGCAGTGCCTGGCCGACGCGCACGGGAACGTCGTGGTGGTCTCCACCCGCGACTGCTCGCTGCAGCGCCGCCACCAGAAGCTCGTCGAGGAGGCGCCCGCGCCGTACCTCACGCCGGAGCAGGAGGCCGAGCTCGACCGCGCGTCGCGGGCCATCCTCGCCGAGGCCGGGTACGTGGGCGCCGGCACCTGCGAGTTCCTCGTCGGGACGGACGGCACCCTGTCGTTCCTCGAGGTCAACACGCGCCTGCAGGTGGAGCACCCGGTCACCGAGGAGGTCACCGGCATCGACCTGGTGCGCGAGCAGCTGCGCATCGCCGCCGGCGAGCCGCTGGGCTACGACTCCACCACCGTGCGGGGCCACTCGTTCGAGTTCCGCATCAACGGCGAGGACCCGGCCGCGGGCTTCCTGCCCTCCCCCGGCACGGTCTCCACGCTGCGCTGGCCGTCCGGCCCGGGCGTGCGCGTCGACACCGGCGTCGTCGAGGGCGACACGGTCTCCGGCGCGTTCGACTCGATGATCGCCAAGATGATCGTCACGGGCGCCACCCGCGAGCAGGCGGCCCAGCGCGCCCGCCGCGCGCTGCGCGAGCTCGAGGTCGCGGGCATCCCCACCGTCGTCCCGTTCCACCGCGCGGTGATGGAGGCCGAGGACTTCGTCCCCACCGACGGCTCGGCGTTCCGCGTGCACACGCGCTGGATCGAGACCGACTTCGCGGACGAGCTGAGCCGGCTCGCCCCGGCCGCGCCCGCCCCGGTGCCCGACGCCGAGGAGCCGGCCGAGGAGCTGGCCGAGCGCGTCGTCGTCGAGGTCGGCGGCCGTCGCCTCGAGGTCGTGCTCCCCGCGGGCCTCGGCGTGGCCGCCGGTCGCGCCCGGCGCGCGAGCGCCGCCCGCCGCCCCGCACGCCGCGGCAACGGCCGCACGTCCTCCGCCGCGAGCGGCGCGACCCTCGCCTCGCCCATGCAGGGCACGATCGTCAAGGTCGCCGTCGAGGACGGCGCCCAGGTGGCCGAGGGCGACCTCGTCGTCGTGCTCGAGGCCATGAAGATGGAGCAGCCGCTGCTGGCGCACAAGGCCGGCACCGTGCGGTCGCTGTCCGCCGCCCCCGGCGACGGCGTCACCGCCGGCGCCGCCATCTGCGAGATCGTCGACTGACCCGAGGTAGTACGAGACCCCGTGAGGTAGTACGAGTCCGTACTACCTCACGGGGTCTCGTACTACCTCGGCGGGCTCGGCCGGGCGGGCGATGGCGGCCAGCGACCGGCGCGCGGACGGGACGGACAGCACGGCCGTGATGAAGGCGACGAGCAGCGCGCCGGCGACGACGAGCAGCACCTGCACGGAGTAGCGGTCGGCGAGCGGACCGAAGACCACCATGCTCAGCGGCATGGCGACGGTCATGACGATGCCGACGAAGCCGAAGACGCGGCCCTGCATCTCGGGCTCCACGGTCTCCTGGAGGATCGCCATGCTGGGGGCGGACATCAGCGTGAACGTGACGCCGACGAACAGGCCGAGCACGTAGAACACCCACAGGTTGGTCGACAGCCCCAGGCCGAGGGTGAACACGCCCGCCCCGAGGGTGGCGAGCACGATCAGTGCGACACGGTTCTTCACCCGGGTGCCGAGCACCGCCATCGCGAGGCCCCCCGCGAGCATCCCGGCGGCCCAGAACACCTCGTTGGTGGTGAGCTTCCAGACCTCGTCGCCGAACGTCCGGGTCACCATGAGAGGTGTGAGGTAGGACGGCGCCCCGATGAGCACCATGGTCGTGGCGAAGATCGTCATCAGCCACTTCACGGCGCCGTGCCCGCGGATGTAGCGGACGCCCGCGGCCAGGTCGCCGAAGTAGCTGGGCTTCTCCGGGGCCGCGCCGCCCGCGGGGGCGGCGTCGTCGTGCCGGACCAGTCGCGGCACGGTGACCAGCAGGAGCATGCCGATGCCGAGCACGGCGGTGACGACGTCGACGAAGAACACCGCGACGATGTCGAAGCTCGCGTAGATCGCCGCGGCGACCACGGGGGCGAGCAGCATCATGCCGGACTGGATGGACTGGTTGATCCCGTTGATGCGGATGAGCTGCGACGCCGGCACGATCTGCGGCACCATCGCGTTCACCGCGGGCGTCTGGATCCCCGCGAAGGTGGAACGGACGGCGAGCGCCACGTAGATCAGCCACAGGTCGTCGACGCCCGACAGCATGAGCAGCGCGAGCGCCAGCGTGATCGTCGCGATGGCGCTGTCCGCGCCGATGATCAGCAGCTTGCGGGAGTGCCGGTCGGCCCACACCCCGCCGAAGATCGACATGAACGCCTGCGGCAGCATGCCGAACACGATGCTGAGCATCAGCACCGACCCGGACTGCGTGACGATCGTCAGGTGCCACATGACCGCGAACTGCACGAGCATCGACCCGAGCAGCGAGACCGTCTGGCCGGTGAGGAAGATCGCGACGTTCCGCTTCCAGCCGGGCATCTCGTCGTGGGTGTCGGGTGTCTCGACGTTCATGGTGCTGAAGGACGGTGCGGGGTCGGGGAACTCATCGGTGCCGTGCGCGCTCACCGTCCCATCGTCGCCTGTAGCCTGACCGCGTGCCCAGCCGATTTCCCCCGCGCGAGACCCTCCACCGGCACCCCGGGGACGGCTGGGTGGCCTGCGGCGACCACCGGCACTGGGGCCTCTACGGCGCGGCAGGCCTGCTGCTCGCTCGGCGCGGACCGGGCATCCGAGGCCCGATCGGCCCGGTGACCGACGTCGTGCTGCAGCACCGCGCGGTCTGGTCGGACCAGGGCGGCACGTGGGGCGTGCCGGGCGGCGCGCTGGCCCCGGACGAGACGCCCGTGGAGGGCGCCCTCCGGGAGAGCCTCGAGGAGGCGGCCGTGGAGCCCCGGACGGTGCACGTGCTCGGCACGCACGTCCTCGACCACGGTCCGTGGGCCTACACGACGGTGCTGGCGGACGTGATGCCGGGCGCCCGCGTGACGCCCGGGGCGGCCGACCCCGAGAGCCTCGAGGTGCGATGGGTCGCGGTCGACGAGGTGCAGACCCTCCCGCTGCTGCCCGCGTTCGCGGCCGCCTGGCCGGTGCTGCGCGCCCGGTTGGACGACGTCAGGCGCTGAGGCCCTCGCCCGACTGCCCGTGCAGCACGCGGGCGGCCTCGGCGATCGACCCGGACAGCGACGGGTAGACCGTGAAGGAGTCGGCGACGTCGTCCACGGTGAGGCGGTGCGCGACGGCGAGGGTGATCGGGAAGATCAGCTCGCTGGCGCGCGGCGCGACGACGACGCCGCCGAGCACGACGCCGGCGTCCGGGTGCGCGAAGAGCTTCACGAAGCCGTCGCGCATGCCCAGCATCTTGGCGCGCGGGTTGCGCGCCAGCGGCAGCGTCGTGGTGACGTACCGGTAGCCGCGCTCGCGGAGCGTCGACTCGCTGAGGCCGACCGTGGCGATCTCCGGCGCGGTGAAGATGTTGGCGGCGACGCGGCCCGGCTTGAGCGGCGCGACGGCGTCGCCCAGGGCGTGCGACATCGCGATGCGGCCCTGCATGGCCGCGACGGACGCGAGCGGCAGCACGCCGGTGCAGTCGCCCGCGGCGTACACCCCGGGCACGGAGGTGCGCGACACGCGATCCACCTCGACGTGGCCGCTCGCCGAGAGGCGCACGCCCGCCTCCTCGAGGCCGATGCCCGCCGTGGAGGGCACCCCGCCGACGGCGATGAGCACGTGCGAGCCCTCGACGACGCGGCCGTCGGTCAGCGTGACGGCGACGCCGTCCTCGGTACGCACGGCGGACGCGGCGCGCGAGCGGGACATGACGGTCATGCCGCGGGCACGGAAGACGCCCTCCAGCAGCTCGGCCGCGTCCATGTCCTCGCCGGGCAGCACCCGGTCGCGGGAGGAGACGAGCACGACCTGCGACCCGAGGGCCTGGTAGGCGCCGGCGAACTCCGCGCCGGTGACGCCCGACCCGACGACGATCAGCTTCTCCGGCAGCTTGTCGAGGCCGTACAGCTGCGTCCACGTGAGGATGCGCTCGCCGTCCGGGACTGCGGTGGGCAGCGTGCGCGGCGTGGCGCCCACGGCGACCAGCACGGTGTCGGCGTCGAGCGTCGTCGTGCCCGACGCGGTGTCCACGACGACCCGCGACGGGCCGTCGAGCCGGCCCGCGCCGACGACGATGTCCACGCCCTCGCGCTCGAGCCTGGAGTGGATGTCGCGCGACTGCGCGTCGGCGAGCGCGAGCACCCGGGCGTTCACGGCCTCGAGGTCGACCAGGTCGCGACGCTCGCCCGCGGGTGCCTCCCCGCGGACGCCGAGCTCGGGCCCCTGCTCGGCCGTGGTGAACCACTCGGCCGTGGCGATGAGGGTCTTGGAGGGCACGACGTCGGTGAGCACCGCCGCGCCGCCGAGGCCGTGGCGCTCGACGACGGTGACGCGGGCGCCGAGCCGGCGGGCCACGAGGGCGGCCTCGTAGCCGCCCGGGCCGCCGCCGACGACGACGACGTGCGGCAGGCGCGGGTCGGCCTCGGGGACGCCGGGGGTGGCGGCGACGGTGGAGGCCGGGCTGTCGGGGGTGGGCGCCGGCGAGGTGTCCGGGGAAGGGGTGTTCACGGAGGGCACGGGGGCCATTGTGTCAGCCCGGGCGGGTGCCTGCGCCGACGCGGCGGCGGTCCCCCGCCCGGACTACCCTCGGGACCATGAGCACCACGAGCCGCAGCGTCGGGGACCTCGACGACCCGACCACCGACCCGTTCGACGTCGCCCGCGCCGCGGCCGACCACATCGCCGAGGCGACCGGGGTGCCCGGTCACGACGTCGCCCTCGTGCTGGGCTCCGGCTGGGGCGGTGCCGCCGAGCTGGTCGGCGACGTCGTCGCGGAGATCCCGACCCACGAGATCCCGGGGTTCGCGAAGCCGTCGGTCGTCGGTCACGTCGCGACCACGCGGTCGGTCCGCGTCGAGCGGCCGGACGGCTCGGTGCGCCACGCGCTCGTCATCGGCGGGCGCACGCACCTGTACGAGGGCAAGGGCGTGCGCCGCGTCGCCCACGGGGTGCGCACCGCGGCCGCCACGGGCTGCGAGACGGTCGTGCTCACCAACGGCTGCGGCGGCCTGCACATCGCGTGGCGGCCGGGCCAGCCGGTGCTCATCCGCGACCACATCAACCTCACGGCGGCCTCCCCGCTCGAGGGGGCGACGTTCGTCGACCTCACCGACCTGTACTCGCCCCGCCTCCGCGAGATCGCCCGGACCGTCGACGCCGACCTGCCGGAGGGCGTCTACGCGCAGTTCCGCGGGCCGCACTACGAGACGCCCGCGGAGGTCAAGATGGCCGGCCTCATGGGCGCGGACCTCGTCGGCATGTCGACCACGCTCGAGGCCATCGCGGCCCGCCACGCCGGCATGGAGGTGCTCGGCATCTCTCTCGTGACCAACCTCGCCGCGGGCATCAGCCCCCAGCCGCTGTCGCACGAGGAGGTGCTGGAGGCCGGCCAGGCCGCCGGCCCGCGCATCAGCGAGCTCCTCGCCCGCATCGTCACCGCCCTGTAAGCGCGCACCGAGCCGAGCACCCGACGGAGGGGACCCCGCCATGAGCCTCGACACCGACGACCCGGCCTTCGAGCCGGCCGCGACGGCGACCGACCTGCCCACCCTGCTCGACGCGGTGGAGCGCTGGATCCGCTACGACGTCGACGACGACGACAAGGCCGAGCTGTCCCGGCTCGCCCAGCAGACGTCGTCCGAGCGGCCGAGCACCCGCGAGCACGCCGTCGCGCTGCTGCGCGACCGGTTCGCGGGCTCGCTCCAGTTCGGCACGGCGGGGCTGCGCGGCGCGATGGCACCCGGCCCGAACCGGATGAACCGCGCGGTCGTCACGACCGCCGCGTCGGGCCTCGGCACGTACCTCACCTCGGTGCTGGGCCGGGGCGTGGCCGCGCGCGTGGTGGTCGGCTACGACGCCCGCGACCGGTCGTCGACGTTCGCCACGGACACCGCCGCGGTGCTCACCGCCGCCGGCCACGAGGTGCTGCTGCTTCCCTCCGCCCTGCCCACGCCGGTGCTGGCCTTCGCCGTGCGCCACCTCGACGCCGACGCGGGCGTCATGGTCACCGCGAGCCACAACCCGGCCCAGGACAACGGCTACAAGGTGTACCTGGGCGGCCGCGTCGTCACGGACGCCGGGCAGGGGGCGCAGATCGTGCCGCCCCACGACGTCCGCATCGCCGAGGCCATCGCCGCCGCGGGGCCGCCGTCGGGCGTCCCCCGGGTGGAGTCGGGCTGGCACGTCCTCGGCCGCGAGGTGGTCGACGCGTACGTCGCGTCCGTGCACGACCTGGCCGAGCGCGCCGGCACGTCCACCGGCCCGACGGAGCGGGCGGCGCTGCGCGTCGTCACGACGTCGCTGCACGGCGTCGGCGGCCGCATCCTCGGGCGGGTGCTGGCCGACGCGGGCTTCACGCGCGTGCTGCCGGTCGAGGAGCAGCTCGACCCGGACCCGGCGTTCCCCACGGTGCGATTCCCCAACCCGGAGGAGCCCGGCGCCATCGACATGGCGGTCGCGCTCGCGGAGGCGCACGCCGACGTGGTCATCGCCAACGACCCCGACGCCGACCGGTGCGCGGTCGCCGTGTACGACCCGAGCCACGGCACGCACCAGGGCGCCGAGACGGCCCGTTCGCACGGCTGGCGGATGCTGCACGGCGACGAGGTGGGCGCCCTGCTCGGGCGGGAGGCGGTGCGCCGCATCGCCCGCGGCGACGTGCCCGCGCCGGACGGCTCCGACGTGGGCCCGGTCGTGGCCTCCTCTGTCGTGTCGTCGCGGGTGCTGTCCTCGATCGCCGTCCGCTACGGGGTCGGGCACGCGACGACCCTCACGGGCTTCAAGTGGATCGCGCGCACCCCCGGGCTGGTCTTCGGGTACGAGGAGGCGCTGGGCTACTGCGTGGACCCGGCCCACGTGCGCGACAAGGACGGGCTCAGCACCGCCGTGCTCGTGGCGCTGCTCGCCGCCCGGGAGAAGGCCGCCGGCCGTACGCTCGTGGACGCGCTGGACGACGTCGCCCGCGAGAACGGACTCTTCGTCACCGACCAGCTCTCCGTCCGGTTCGACGACCTGTCCCGCATCCCCGACACGATGGCGCGGCTGCGCACCTCGCCGCCGCGCACGCTCGCCGGGGCGGGCGTCGCCGAGGTGCTCGACCTCTCCGACGGCATCGACGGCCTGCCGCCCACGGACGGCATCGTGCTGCTCGGGGCCGACGACACGCGCGTCGTGGTGCGGCCCAGCGGCACCGAGCCGAAGGTGAAGTGCTACCTGGAGGTCGTGGAGCCCGTGGCCCCGGACGCGTCGGCGATCGACGTCGGCCGCCTGCGCGTCGCGGCGCACAAGAAGCTCGACCGGATCAAGGCCGACCTCCGGACGGCGCTCGGCCTCTGACTCTCGCCCCCAGCCGACCGGTTCAGCCGACCGGTTCAGCCGACCGGTTCAGCCGACCGGTTCAGCCGACCGGCCCGACCATGGCGGCGTCGTCCTGGTCGACGGCGGCCTTCCACTCGCCCTTGCGGGCCCGCCAGTCCTCGTCGTCGCTGCCACGACGCCAGTAGCCCGACGCCGACAGCAGCTCGCGCGGCACGCCGAGCTCGGTGCGGACCCAGCGGCGCAGGTCGCGCACCATGCCCGCCTCGCCGTGCAGGAAGACGTGCGGCGCGCCCGCGGGGAGGTCTCCGGCCGCGTGCGCGGCGCGCACGGTGCCGGCGAGGTCGCGGGAGCCGCGGTGCACCCAGGTGAGCGTGAGGTCGGCGGCGCTGACCAGCTCCTGCTCGTCCTCGGGCCCGGGGACCTCGACGACGGCGTGCGCGACGGCGCCGGCGGGGAGCGCCTCGAGCGCCGCGGCGATGGCGGGCAGCGCGGCGTCGTCCCCGACGAGCAGGTGCCACGGCGCCTCCGGGTCGGGCGCGTACCCGGCGCCCGGGCCGAGGAACGTCACCGCCTCCCCCGGCTGCGCCCGCACCGCCCACGGGCCACCCACGCCCTCGTCCCCGTGCACCACGAGGTCGAGGTCCCACTCGGCCTCGCCCGACGCGGCGACGTCCGCGTCGCGCCGGGACCGCACCGTGTACGCGCGCAGCAGGGGACGGCCGTCCGTCAGCTCGCCCAGCACGAGCTTGACGTACGTGTCCGTGTGGCCGGTCGCCTCGACGGCCGCGAGCTCGGGGCCCGCGATCGTGACCCGCACCAGGTGCGGGGTCACCCGGCGGACGGCCGTGACCGTCGCGTGCCGAGGGGTGCGCTTGCGGGCGGGCGGGCCGGCGAGGGCCTGGGGCTGCGTGTCAGACATGGTGAGGCGAGCCTAACTTCTCCGGGTCGCCACTCCGCGTGTGACGTCGCTCACCACGTCGGCCCACGGCGGCTCAGGACGGCTCACGCCCGCGCGAACCGGTGCACCCCGGCCGCCGCGAGGCCGGCGGCGAGGGCCAGGGCGAGCACCGTCGTCGTCGCGCCGGGACCGGCCCGCTGGAGCAGCCAGGCCGCGCCCGCCACCACGAGCCACCCGCGCAGGTACCAGGCGCCCAGCACCAGCATCGACATGTCGCCGTTCGGCGTCATCATCGGTGTGAAGAGCCCGGGCGGTGCCGCCGTCGCGCCAGCCACCCAGACCCGCACCCCCAGCACCAGGACGACGATGCCCGCCGTCGCCGCGGCGACCGGCCACGGCGCCCCCGCGGCGCCCACGACCACGGCGAGCACGCCCGCGGCGGCCGGGACGACCGTGTGCCCGGCGACGGCGCTCGTCGTCGTCCCGGGCAGGAGCGCGCCCGGCTGCGGCTGGGCGGCGAACGCGTGCAGCCCGTCCGCCCACGTCCGCGCCGCACCGTAGAGCAGCAGCGCGCCCGCCACCGCCACGAGCGCCGGGCCGTCGGCGGCGCCGAGCCGCACGAGGAGCGCCCCCGCGCACCCCGCCACGAGCGACAGCGCGAGCGCACCGGGACGACGGCGCAGGCCGAGCAGGTCGCGCGCCGGCAGCGGCACCCTGGCCAGCAGCCACCGTGGCAGGCTAGCCGCGCGCCCCGCGTACGCACGGGGGCCGAGCACGTCCCCCACCGCGCCCGACTCGCCGCCGACCAGGCCGCGCGCGGCGGTCACGGCGCGGGACTGCGCGGCGGCCGCGCGGTCGACGTCGAGCTCGTCCGGCAGCACCCGCACCACCAGCCACGCCGACGCCAGCCCGACGGCGACGACCAGCGCGCCGCCCACGAGGACGCCGGCCCGGGTCGCGGGCGACGGTGCCGGGGCGAGGGCAGGCGGCGCCAGGAGCGTCGCCGCCCCCAAAGCCGCGACCAGCCCGAGCACCAGCAGGAGGAGGGTGACCCCGACGGCGGCGCGTCGTCGTCCCGGCGCCTGCGCCGCCGCGCCGACCGCCAGCGGGATCTGCGCCAGCAGCGCGGCCCCCACCCCCGCGCCGAGGAGCACCCCGGGCTCGGCGAACCCCGGCCCGCCCGCGAGGCCCGCGGCGCCCGCGGTCGCGGCGAAGGCGCCGACGGCCGCGGCGCCGAGGGTGAGCAGCAGCGCGCGGCGACGGAGGACGTCGCGGGGGCGGAACTGGCCGGACAGCGCGAAGGTCGCCTCCGCCGGGCTCGTCCACAGCGGGCCGCCCGCACGGGACGCGGCCAACCCGGCGAGACCGGCGAGGCCGAGCGCCAGCGCCGACCCGGCGACGAGCAGCGCCGCCCGCCCGTCGGCCTCGTCGGGCACCGGCACGGCCGCGGCCGCCTGGGCGAGGGCGCTCCACAGGATCGGCCCGTACACCAGCGCGAGCAGCACCACGCCGTACCCGAGGTAGACGCGGTCGTGCGGGTCCCCGCCGGACTCCGCCGCCCGCACGACCAGCGTCCGGCGCCGCAGCGACGCGGCCCACCGCCGCCAGCGCGGGTACGGGACGCGGGCGCCGTCGTCGACGTGCGCCGTCACGCTCACCGTGCCCTCATCGAGGACCCGGGGCCGCGAGCTCGACCTCCCGGCCGCGGCGGGCCAGGTCGGCACGCAGGTCGGGGTCGTGGGTCGCGACGAGCATCGCGGCGCCGGCGTCCAGCGCGGTGGCGACGAGGCGGCGCGCGACCGCCCGCCAGCGCGCGTCGAGGCGCTGCTCGGGCTCGTCGAGCAGGACGAGGCGGGCGGGTCGGTAGAGCGTCGTGGCGAGGGCGAACATCTGCCCCTCCCCCGACGACAGCTCGCCGGGGAGCTGGTCGCGCACCCGGTCGAGCTCGGCCGCCGCGAGCGCCGTCTCGACGTCGGGGCCCGGGTGCCGGCCCGCCCACGCCGACGCGACGAGCCGCAGGTGCTCGGCGACCGTGAGGTCGGGGTACGCGGACAGCCCGCCCAGCAGCAGCGCGACATCCTCGCGCCGCCGCAGCCGGGCCCGCCCCGCGGGGAGGCCCAGCACGCGGACCTCTCCCGAGGTGGGCTCGTCCTTGCCCGCCACCAGGCGCAGCAGCGTCGACTTGCCGCTGCCGTTGGGCCCGACGACGGCCGCCGCCTCGCCCGGGCCCAGCATCAGCGACGTCGGCGCCAGGACCTGGACGGTGCCGTGCGTGCGCGTCGCGGCCCGGACGTCGACGAGCGGCTCGAGCGGCTCAGCGGCCACCCGGCGGTCCTCAGTAGCCGCTGCCGTCGGCGGGCGCCGCCTGGCCCGCGAAGCCCGCGACCACGCCCGCGGTGCCGGACAGCCCGAGGCGCGTGGCACCGGCGCCGATCATGGCGAGCGCGTCGTCCAGGGTCCGGACCCCGCCCGAGGCCTTGACCCCCAGGGCGCCTCCGACGGTCTGCGCCATGAGCGACACGGCGTGCACGGACGCGCCGCCGGCGGGGTGGAAGCCCGTCGAGGTCTTCACGAAGTCGGCCCCCGCGTCCTGCGCGGCCCGGCACACGGCGACGATCTCGTCGTCCGTGAGCGCGGCCGCCTCGATGATCACCTTCAGCAGGTGCTCGGCGGGCACCGCGGCGCGCACCGCGGCGATGTCGGCCCGGACGGCGTCGAACGCGCCCTCCTTCGCCGCGCCGACGTCGATCACCATGTCCACCTCGTCGGCGCCGTCGGCCACGGACCGGGCGGCCTCGGCCGCCTTCACCGCGCTGACGTGCTTGCCCGACGGGAAGCCGCACACGGTCGCCACCGCGATCCGGCCGGCCGCGACGCGCGCGGCGTGCGCGACGAACGTCGGCGAGATGCAGACCGAGAACACGCCCAGGCGGACGCCCTCCTCGACCAGCGCGGTGACGTCCGCCGTGGTCGCCTCCGGCTTCAGGAGCGTGTGGTCGACGAACCGCGCGAGCGCGAGGGCGTCGGTGGGCAGGCCGGCCTGCCCGGGCTGGGCCGCGTCGTTCATCGCTGCGCTCCCTCGAGCCGCTGGTACCCCGGCAGGATGACGTCGTCGACCAGCGCGCGGCGCTCGTCGTGGTGCATGAAGGCGCTCCACGCGGCGGTCAGCGTCACGTCGGCCAGGTCGTCGATCGTCCAGCCGGCCTCGGTGACCAGCCGCGTCATCTCGTTCGACATGGACGTGCGGGACATGAGCCGGTTGTCCGTGTTGAGCGTGACCGCGAAGTCCAGCTCCTTGAGCCGCGTGATCGGGTGGTCGGCCACCGACGTCGCCGACGTGGCGCCCGTCTGCAGGTTCGACACGGGTGCCACCTCGAGCGCGATCTGGTGGTCGCGCACCCAGTGCGCGAGGCGCCCGAGCTCGGCGCGCCGCTCGCCGTCGTCGTCGAAGCCCTCGTGGAACGTGATGTCCTCGACGATCCGCACGCCGTGGCCGATGCGGTCCGCCTGGCCGAGGTGCACGGCCTCGGCGATCGACGCGGGGCCGGCCGCCTCCCCCGCGTGGATCGTGGTCGGGAAGTCCTGCTCGGCCAGGTAGCGCCAGATCTCCGCGTGCCGCGACGGCGGGAACCCGTCCTCCGGTCCGGCGATGTCGAAGCCCACGACGCCGCGGTCGCGGTACGCCACGGCGAGCTCCGCGATCTCCTGCCAGCGGTCGGTGTGCCGCATCGCGGTCACGAGCTGCCCGACGCGGATGATCTGCCCGCGCGACGCCGCCTCCCGGATGCCCTCGTCGATGCCCGCCTGCACGGCCTCGACCGTCTCCGGCAGCGTCAGCCCGCGGGCCAGGTGCTGCTCCGGCGCCCAACGCTGCTCGGCGTACACGACGCCGTCGGCGGCAAGGTCCAGCACGGCCTCGCGCGCCACGCGCGCCAGGGCGTCGGCCGTCTGCATGACGGCGATGGTGTGGTCGAACGTCTCCAGGTACCGCACCAGCGAGCCGGAGTCGGCGGCCTCGACGAACCACGTGCCGAGCGACTCGGCGTCCGACGCCGGGAGCTCGTGGCCCACCTCGGCGGCGAGCTCGAGGACGGTCTGCGGTCGCAGGCCTCCGTCGAGATGGTCGTGCAGCAGCACCTTGGGCAGGGCAGGGATCAGGTCGACGAGGGCTTGCGTCATGGGGCCAACCTACCGGCGATCACGCGCCGGCGGAGGCCTCGGGATCGTCGAGCCCGGGGACCTCCTGGCTCTGCTCGACGACGTCCGCCTCCGCGGCCTCGCCGTCCAGGTCGGGCCGGGCGTGGCGCGGCTTGTACTCCTCGACGCGGTCACCCGCCTCCGCGACGTCGCCCGTTTCCGCGTCGTCCGTCAGGGCGTCCTCGACCAGGCTCGTGGTGTCGTCGGGGTTCTCCAGCCCGGCGTCCCGCCAGGCGTCGTCCGGGGCTGTGCTCATGGGACTGTCCCTTCGCTCGACGGCGGTGCGCTCCCCATGGTGGCCCCGGCCCCCGCGGCGCGCCAGGGGAACGTCAGCCCCGCGCGTCCCGCGGCAGCAGCGCCCACACCACGTGCTGCCAGCCGCCGAGCGCCGGCGCGAGCGACCGGTCCCCGGTTCTCCGCCCTGCCACGAGCGAGGCGCTCGGCACCGCGTGCAGGCGGCCCGACGACGGCTCGTAGAGCGTCGCGACGCCGTCGCGCACCGTCGTCAGCAGGACGACGTGCCGCGGCACGGCCGCCGACACGCCACCGGCGAGGTCGCCGCCGGTGTAGAGCGGGACGGGCACGCCCGCGGCCGCAGCCTCCACCGCGGCGGCCAGCACGCGCGCGCCCGACCGTCCGCCGACCACGCGATGGGTGTAGCGGACCGGCCCGTACCGGGCCACGCGGGCCGCTCCCCACGGCGGCGTGCCGAGCGCGACGGGCCACGCCGGCAGGCCGCCCGGCCCCCGCGTGGCGCGGGCGTGCAACGTTCGCTGGAACCCGGCGAAGATCTCGGCGGCGCCCGGCGGCCGGCGACTCAGCTCGAGCGCCCGGCGCGGGTCGCCCGCGAGCGCGAGCAGGGCCAGCACCGCCGCGCCACACGTGCGCTCGTCGACCTGCACGGCCGGGGCGACCACGCCGTCCGCCGCGGGGAGCGTCAGCGTGCGCGGGCGACCCGGGGCGGGCTGGGGACCGAGCCGGCCGAGCGGGTCGAGCACCCGTGCCCGCACCGTCGGGGCGAGCGCACCGAGCGCCGGGACGAGGTCGTCGGGCACCTCCGGGCGGGCGAACCGTCCGGAGGGCGGCGGCTCCGGCGGCCGCCCGCCGAACGCGCCCAGCAGCGCGAGGACGTCCGTCGCCCGCAGCGCCCGCACCGCCATCGCCGGAACCTCCCGATCGCCCGGCCCGGTCAGCCGATCCGGTCCAGCAGGAGCGGTCGGGCCGCGTCGCCGCTCACCGCGTCGTCGACCGCCCACCGCCCCTCGAGCGCCGCCCGGGCGCGGTCGAACCGTTCCGGGGTGTCGGTGTGCAGGGTGAGCAGCGGCTGGCCGGCGACGACCTCGTCCCCCGGCTTCGCGTGCAGCTCGACACCCGCCCCGGCCTGCACCGGGTCCTCACGGCGGGAGCGCCCCGCGCCGAGCCGCCAGGCCGCGATGCCCACGGCGTACGCGTCGAGCCGGGTGAGCACCCCGGACCGGTCCGCGAGCACGTCCTGCCGCTCCCGCGCGAGGGGCAGCTCCGCGTCGGGGTCGCCGCCCTGCGCGGCGATCATCCGGCGCCAGACCTCCTTGGCGCGGCCGTCGGCCAGCGCCGCACGCACGTCGGCCTCGGGCACGGGCCGCCCCGCGCCCGCGAGCATCTCGACGGCCAGCGCCACGGTGAGGTCGACGACGTCGGCCGGGCCGCCGCCGTCGAGCACCTCGACCGACTCGCGCACCTCGAGCGCGTTGCCCGCGGTGCGGCCGAGCGGCACGGCCATGTCGGTGAGCAGCGCGACCGTGCGCACCCCCGCGTCGGTGCCGAGGTCGACCATGGTGCGGGCGAGCTCCCGCGCGGAGTCCAGGTCCTTCATGAAGGCGCCGGAGCCCACCTTGACGTCCAGCACCAGGGCGCCGGTGCCCTCCGCGATCTTCTTGCTCATGATCGAGCTCGCGATGAGCGGCACCGACTCGACCGTGCCGGTCACGTCCCGCAGCGCGTAGAGCTTCTTGTCGGCGGGGGCCAGCCCCGCCCCGGCGGCGCACACGACCGCGCCCACGTCCTCGAGCTGCGTCATGAGCTCGGCGTTGCTCAGCGCGGCGCGCCAGCCCGGGATCGCCTCGAGCTTGTCGAGCGTGCCGCCCGTGTGCCCGAGGCCGCGCCCGGACAGCTGCGGCACAGCCACCCCGAACGACGCGACGAGCGGCGCGAGCGGCAGGGTGATCTTGTCCCCCACGCCGCCGGTCGAGTGCTTGTCCGCGGTGGGGCGCGACAGCCCGGAGAAGTCCATCCGCTCGCCGGACGCGATCATCGCGCCCGTCCAGCGCGCGACCTCCGGGCGGGTCATCCCCCGCAGCAGGATCGCCATCGCGAGGGCCGACATCTGCTCCTCGGCGACGGCCCCGCGCGTGTAGGCGTCCACCACCCAGTCGATCTGCGCCGCCTCGAGCGGGTGCCCGTCCCGCTTGGTCCGGATGACGTCGACGGCGTCGAACGGCTCGTTGCCCGAATCGTTGCCGGACTCGTTGCCCGACGTGCTGCCCGGCACGGTCATGCCTCGCTCCCCTCGTGGTAGCGGTCCAGGTCCGGTGCGCCGAACGCGTCGGGCAGCACCTCGGTCATGGGGACGACGCCCCGCACGGACTCCACCAGCAGGCCGGGGCCGCCGTGCTCCCACAGCAGCTGGCGGCAGCGCCCGCACGGCATGAGCGTCCGCCCCGCGCCGTCCACGCACGTGAACGCGACGAGTCGGCCGCCGCCACCCGTGACCAGGGCGGACACGAGCGAGCACTCCGCGCAGAGCGTCACCCCGTAGGCGGCGTTCTCCACGTTGCAGCCCACCACCACGCGGCCGTCGTCCACGAGCGCGGCGGCGCCCACCGGGAAGCCGGAGTACGGCGCGTACGCCCGGTCGACGACGTCGCGTGCCGCGGCGCGCAGCGCGTCCCAGTCGACGGTGAGGCCCTCCGTGCTCGGCATGGCTACTCCTTGGTGTAGGGCGTCCCCGACGCGGCCGGCGCCCTGGACTTGCCGACCAGCCCGGCCACCGCCAGCAGCGTCACCACGTACGGGAGCATGAGCATGAACTGGCTCGGCACCGGCGAGCCCACCACCGACAGCACGTTCTGCAGGTTGGTCGCGAAGCCGAACAGCAGTCCCGCCAGGGCCGCGCGGAGCGGGTCCCACTTGCCGAAGATCACCGCGGCGAGGGCGATGAAGCCCGCGCCGGCCGTCATCTCGCGCCCGAACTGGTTGATGGACACGACCGTGTAGAAGGCGCCGCCGAACCCGACCACCGCGCCGCCGATCAGCACGGCACGGTAGCGCGTGCGCAGCACGTCGATGCCCACCGTGTCGGCCGCCTTGGGGTGCTCGCCCACGGCGCGCACCCGCAGGCCCCACTTGGTGCGGAACAGGGCGTACGACACGGCCGGCACCGCGAGGTACATGAGGTACACCACGATGGTCTGGTTGAACAGCACCGGCCCGATCACGGGGATGCTCTCGAGCCCGGGGATCGGCAGCCGGGGGAAGCGCACGGTCGAGTTGAGCCTCTCCGCGTTCGGGACCAGCACCTCCGAGTAGAAGAAGCTCGTCAGGCCGATCACCAGCACGTTGAGCACCACGCCGACGATCACCTGGTTCACCCGGTAGGTGATGGTGAAGAGCGCGAGCACCAGCGCCACCAGCGCGCTCGCCAGGATGGCGGCGACCAGACCGGCCCACGGGCTCTTGGTGAGGGACGCGACGATCGCCGCCACGAACGCGCCGGCCAGCAGCTGCCCCTCGATGGCGATGTTGACCACGCCCGCCCGCTCGCCGATGACGCCGCCGAGGGCGCCGAAGATGAGCGGCACCGAGAGGCCGATGGCGCCGCCGAGGAGGCCCACCACCGAGATGTCGCGGGGGCTGCCCGCGCCCGCCCAGGCGAGGAAGCCGACGAGCAGCGCGGCGGCGAAGACGGCCACGGCCCACAGGGGGACGCGGCGACCGGACCGGGTACGGACCACGGCGAAGGCCACGAGGACCAGCGCCACGGCCGCGCACGTCCACGCCGTCGCCATCGCGGGGACGACGAGGGTGGAGAGCACGACGAAGTCCGTGCTGGTCGACAGCGCGAACCGGGCGGAGCCCTCGTGCGGCGCCAGGAGCAGCAGCAGCACGAACAGGGCCAGGACCACGCCGAGGCCGATGACGGCCTTCCACGTCACCGGGGCGACGACGCGCGGCGGGGCGGAGGGGGCCGCGGCCCCCGACTGGTCGACGGTCGTGGCGGTCATGCCTGTCCCTCCCCGGCGCCCTGCGCGCCCGCCGCACGACGACGGTCGCGCCGGCCTTCTCGTCGATCTCGCCGGCGCGGCGCGCGCTCCGGCTGCGGCAGGCGGAAGACCGCCCGCACGAGCGGCGGCGCCGCGATGAACAGCACGATCAGCGACTGCACGACCAGCACGATCTCGATCGGGATGCCCTCGGCCGCCTGCATCGCCGAGCCGCCGGCCTTGAAGCCGCCGAACAGGATGCCGGCGCCGAGCACGCCCCACGGCGAGGACCCGCCGAGCAGCGCCACCGTGATGGCGTCGAAGCCGATGCCGGCGTCGATGTCGGTGCTGAAGCCGGAGGTCACGGTGCCCAGCACCTGCTGCGCCCCCGCGAGGCCCACCAGACCGCCCGCCACGAGCATGACGAGCACCGTGGTGCGGGACACGTCGATGCCGGCCACCCGGGCGGCCTTGGGGTTCTCACCGACGGCCCGGAAGGCGAAACCGGTGCTCGAGCGGTTGAGCAGCCACCACACCCCGACGACCGCGAGGAGCGCGAGCACGAAGCCCCAGTCGAGGTTGTACTCGCTGCCGAGCAGCGACGGCAGCACGGCCGAGTCCTGCATCGGCGGCGTCTTCGGGTACGCGGAGCCGGGCGCCTGCATGAGCCCCGGCGTCGAGAGCAGGTACGACAGGAGGTAGAACGCCACGTAGTTGAGCATGATCGTGACGATCACCTCGTGCGCCCCGGTGCGGGCCTTGAGCAGGCCCGCGATGCCGGCCCACAGGGCGCCGGCGGCGACGCCCGCGACCAGGCACACCAGCAGGTGCAGCGGGAACGGGAGCCCCGTGACGCCGAAGCCGATCCACCCGGCCGCGGTGGCCGCCATGAGCATCTGCCCCTGACCACCGATGTTGAACAGTCCCGCGCGGAACGCCAGGGCGACGCCCAGTCCCGCCGCGATGAGCGGCGTCGCGTTGGCGAGCGTCTGCGTCAGCGGCTTGATCCCCTGCGCGAACGAGTCCGCGCCGAAGTTGTACACCGAGCCCTGGAACAGGGCGGAGTACGCCCCGCCCACGGCCTGCCCGACCGCGGCGAGCGTGTCCGCGGGCCGCGCGAAGAAGTACGGCGCCGCCGCCTGGACCTTCTCGTCCGTGACGACGATGAGGATCGACCCGGCCAGCACGGCCAGCACGATCGCGCCCAGGGCGACCGCCCAGCCGCCCGACGTCGCGCGCCGCACGGCGTCGCGCCAGCGCTGGCCGGACTCCTCGACGACGGCCTCCTGCTCGCGCGCCGCCTCCTGCTCCAACTCCTCCGCCAGCCCGGGCTCCGCCGCCGCGTCGACCTGCTCGAGCGCCTCGCCCAGCCGCGAGCCGGAGTCGACGTCGGGCGCCGGGTCCTGTGCCGGGTCCTGCGCCCGGTCCTGGGGCGTCTCGCCGCTCACGCCGCGTCTCCTTCATGCTCGGGGGCGACGCCGGCCATCATGAGGCCGAGGACGTCGCGCGGGGTGTCCGCCGGGACGATGCCGACGACGCGGCCGCGGTACATCACCATGATCCGGTCGGCCAGGGCCACGGCCTCGTCGAGCTCCGTCGACACGACGACCACCGGGATCCCGGAGTCGCGGGTCTCGACGATCCGCTTGTGGATGAACTCGATCGACCCGACGTCGACGCCGCGGGTGGGCTGGGCCGCCACCAGCAGGCGCAGCTCGCGGGACAGCTCGCGCGCGAGGACGACCTTCTGCTGGTTGCCGCCGGACAGCCGGCCCACCCGGGTCTCGATGCCCTGCGTGCGGACGTCGTACTCCGCGACCTTCTCGCGTGCGAACTCGTCGCGGGTGGCGAGCTGGAGGGCGCCGCGCCGCACGAACGGCGGGCCGTCCGTCCGGTCGAGCACGAGGTTCTCGGCGATCGTGAACTCGCCGACCAGGCCGTCCTCGTTGCGGTCCTCGGGCACGAACCCGACCCCCGCCTGCAGGATCTTGCGCACCGACCGGCCCACCAGCTCCTTGCCGTCGAGCCGCACGCTGCCGGTCACCGTCTCCTGCAGGCCCACGAGCGCCTCGGTCAGCTCGGTCTGGCCGTTGCCCTGGACCCCGGCCACGACGAGCACCTCGCCGCCGCGCACGGTGAAGCTCACGTCGTCGACGAGCACCTGCCCCGTGGGGCCGGTGACGCGCAGACCCGTGACGGAGAGCTCGTTGTCGGTGACCCGGGCCGCGTCCTTGCCGACGGTGAGCTCGACGGCGCGGCCCACCATGAGCGACGCCAGCTCGGCGTCGGTCGCCGTCGGGCTGGCCTCACCGACGACCTTGCCGTGCCGCACCACGGTGATCCGGTCGGCGACGGCGCGGACCTCGCGCAGCTTGTGCGTGATGAAGACGATCGCGGCGCCCTCGTCGCGCAGCTGCCGCATGATGCCCATGAGCTCGTCGGTCTCCTGGGGGGTCAGCACGGCCGTGGGCTCGTCGAAGACCAGCACGTCGGCGTCGCGCGAGAGCGCCTTGATGATCTCGACCCGCTGCTGCACGCCCACGGGCAGGTCCTCGACCAGGGCGTCCGGGTCCACCTGGAACCCGAACCGGTCGGCGATCTCGGTGACCTTGGTCCGAGCGCTGTCCAGGTCCAGCACGCCCGCGGGGCCGGTGGTCTCATGGCCGAGCATGACGTTCTCGGCGACCGTGAACACCGGCACGAGCATGAAGTGCTGGTGCACCATGCCGATACCGGCGGCCATCGCGTCGCCCGGGCCCTCGAACGCCTGGACCTCGTCGTCCAGCAGGATCTCGCCCTCCTCGGCCCGGTACAGGCCGTAGAGCACGTTCATCAGGGTGGACTTGCCGGCGCCGTTCTCGCCCAGCAAGCAGTGGATCTCGCCCGGCTCCACCACCAGGTCGATGTGGTCGTTCGCCACGAGGGCGCCGAAGCGTTTCGTGATGCCGCGCAGCTCGAGCCGCATGCTCTGCCTTCCGTCCGTCGCGCGTCGTCGGGTCTTCTCGGGGGCCGCCGCGGCCAGCCTCTCACCGGGGCGGCCTCGTCGCCGCCCGCGGGAGGTGCCGACCCAGGTCACCCCGCAGAGTGCAGACGGTGGCGCGGCCCTGGGGCCGCGCCACCGTCAGTGGGTCCGGGACGGGTGACCGTCAGCGGACCAGGGTCACATCTGGTCGTCGATGTTCGTGTCGACCTCGACCTCGCCGGAGATGATCTGCTCCTGGAGCGCGGTGACCTCGTCCATGAGGGCGGGGTCGACCTTGTCCTCGAAGTTGTGCAGCGGCGCGATGCCCACGCCCTCGTTCTCGAGGGTGCCGACGTAGTCCGAAGCGTCGAACTCGCCCTTGGCCGCCGCGGTGACCGCCTCGTAGGTGGACAGGTCCATCTTCTTGAGGATCGACGTCAGCACGTAGTCCTGCGTGGACGGGTCCGACTCGAACATGTCGGCGTCGACACCGATGAGGGCGACGTCCTTGCCCGAGTCCTGGATCGCGGCGATCGCGGACTGGTAGATCGGACCGCCCACGGGCAGGATCACGTCGACGCCCTGGTCGAGGATGTTCTGCGCGGTGGTCTTCGCCGTCTCGTCGGCCGCGAACTTGCCCGTGAAGGCGCCCTTGTTGCCCCCCGAGTACCCGATGACCTGGACGTCCTCGCCCTTGACCTCGTTGTAGTACTCGACGCCCTGCTTGAAGCCGTCCATGAAGATGGTCACGGTCGCGATCGCCTGGCCACCGAACGTCCCGACCTTGCCGGCCTCGGAGTAGCCCGCAGACAGGTAGCCGGCGAGGAAGGCCGCCTGCGCGGTGTCGTACAGCAGCGGCTTGATGTTCTCGGCCGTCGCCGAGTTGTCGACGAGGATGAACTCCGTGTCCGGGTTGGCCGTGGCGGCCTCCTCGGTCGCGGCCGACAGGTTGAAGCCCACCGAGACGATCGGCGAGCAGCTCTGCCCGACCAGCGACTCCATGTTGGGCTGGTAGTCCGTCTCGGTCTGCGACTGGACGGAGGTGAGCTCGACGCCGAACTCGTCGGCGGCCTTGGTCGCCCCCTCGAAGCTCAGCTGGTTGAAGCTCTTGTCGTCGAACCCGCCCTGGTCCGAGACGATGCACGGCTTGAAGCCCTCCACCGCGGTGGCGGCGCTGCTGTCGCTGCCGGATTCCTCGGGGGCCTCCGCACAGGCCGCCAGCGCAAGCGCCGCGACGCCGGCGAGGGCAGTGAGCTTGATCGCTCTCTTCACCTGTCGCTCCTGTCGATCGTTCGTCGGGCCAGGATCGTCCGGCCCGTCACCGACGTGCAGCCTAGCCATCGCCGCCCCCGCCGAGAACCGCAGGCGACGAACCCGCAGGAGTCGTTACCGAAGCGGTATCGACGCCCGAGCGCGGCAACACGCCGGACACTTTCCGGCGTCTCACGGCTGGAGCGCGAAACGTCCCAGCAACCGGGCACCGACGGCGATCGACCGCTCGTCCACGACGAGGTCGCCCTGGTGGATGTCGTAGCGCCGCTCGCCGGGGGTCCCGGTGCCGAGCCGGGCCATCGCCCCGGGCACCTTGGTGAGGTACCACGCGAAGTCCTCGCCCCCGAGCGACTGCTCGGTGAGCACCACGCCCTCGGGCCCGAGCACCGCCGTCCCCGCCGCCTCGAGCGCGCCGGTCACGGCCGCGTCGTTGTCGACCGGCGGGACGCCGCGCGCGTGCCGCACCGTCACGTCCACCTCGTACGGGGCCACGACCTGCTCCACGGCGTCGTGCAGCACCTGCCCGGCCCGCTCCCACGCCCGCACGTCGAGGCAGCGCAGCGTGCCGCCCACCGTGCCCGTGGCGGGGATCGCGTTGTGCACGTTGCCGGCGTGCACGGCGCCCCAGGTGAGGTTCACGCCGGAGCGCGGGTCCAGCCGGCGGCCCAGCACGGCCGGCACCTGCGTGATCACCTGGCCCAGCGCGTACACGACGTCGCCCGTGAGGTGCGGGCGGGAGGTGTGCCCGCCCGAGGAGGACAGGGTGACCGTGACGCTGTCGGAGGCCGACGTGATCGGCCCGATGCGGGTGCCGATCTGCCCGACGTCCAGCTTGGGCTCGCAGTGCACCGCGGCGATGCGGTCCACGCCGTCGAGCGCGCCCTGCGCGACCACGTCGTGCGCGCCGCCGGGCATGATCTCCTCGGCCGGCTGGAAGACCAGGCGCACCCCGCGCTCGAGCAGTCCCTCGTCGTGCAGCGCGGCGAGGGCCAGGCCCGCGCCGAGCACGACGGTGGTGTGCACGTCGTGGCCGCAGGCGTGCGCCACACCCGGCACCACGGAGCGGAAGGGCAGGCCGCACGAGTCGTCGAGGGGCAGCGCGTCGATGTCCGCGCGCAGCGCCACCCGGCCGAGCCCGTCGGGCGACCGGTCCGGGCCGACGTCGCAGACGAGGCCCGTGCCCTCGAGCAGCCTGGGCGCGAGGCCGGCGGCGCGCAGGCGGTCGGCCACGAGCGCGGTGGTGCGGACCTCCTGCCGACCCAGCTCGGGATGGGCGTGCACGTCGCGCCGGATCGCCACGAGCTCGTCCTCGAGTGCGGCGACGATCTCGTCCAGCCGAGCCCCGGCGGCGTCGCGCGCGCTCACAGGACGTCCTCTCGGCCGTGGGCGCGCATCGCGTCGACCATGTCCTTGACCTGCTGCGCGCGGGCGCGGGTGGTCACCAGGAGCGCGTCGGGGGTGTCCACCACGACGACGTCGTCGATGCCGAGCAGGGCGATCACCCGGTTCCCGCCGGGAACGACGACGGAGCCGGCGGACTGCACCCGCACGACGTCGGCCACGTCGCCCAGCACCTTGGAGCCGCCCTCGTCGTCCGACGGCAGGAGCGCGGCGAGCGAGTTGAAGTCGCCGACGTCGTCCCACCCGAACGTGCCGGGCACGACGGCGACGCCGCCCTCCGCCGCGACGGGCTCCGCGACGGCGTGGTCGATCGCGATCTTCTCGAGGCCGGGCCAGACCCGGGCGACGACGTCCGCGCGGTCCGGCGTGTCCCAGGCAGCCGCGATCTCCCGCAGCCCGTCGTGCAGGGCGGGGCGGTGCGTCGCCAGGTGACCCAGCAGGACCGACGAGCGGGCGACGAAGATGCCGGCGTTCCAGCGGTACTCGCCGGACGCGACGTACTCCCGCGCCGTCGCGGCGTCGGGCTTCTCCGTGAAACCCCGCGCGTGCAAGGCGCTCGGCGCGCCCTCGACGCCGAGCGGGTCGCCGCTGCGCACGTAGCCGAAGGCCACCGACGGGCGCGAGGCGGCGATGCCGATCGTCGCCACGTAGCCGGCGCGCGCGGCCTCGACCGCCTCACGCACCGCGGCGTCGAACGACGCGGCGCCGGACACCACCTGGTCGGCGGCGAACGATCCCACGACGACGTCCCCGTGCCGGTGCTCGAGCACCGCCGCGGCCAGCCCGATGGCGGCCATGGAGTCGCGCGGGGACGGCTCCGCGAGCACGGCGTCGTCGGCCAGCTCGGGCAGCTGCTCGCGCGCCGCCGCGACGTGCGGCTCGCCGGTGACGAGCACGACCCCGCCCCCGGCCAGCGGCCGCAGCCGGTCGACCGTGCCCTGCAGCAGGGTGCGGCCCGCACCCGTGAGGTCGTGCAGGAACTTCGGCGCGCCCGCGCGGGACAGCGGCCACAGGCGGGTGCCGGCGCCCCCGGCGGGGACCACGGCGTAGAACCCGGGGACCGACGGACGGGAGGGGGGCGCCGCAGTGCTCATCCCCGCAGCATAAGCGTGCTGACGCCCGGCCCGTCGGCGACGTCAACCCTGTGGAATAGGTCACGAAACACCCCGAGGCGTCCCGGTTTGCCGGACCTCGTGTGCCGTGAGACGACCGGATGTCACTACAGTGACCGTGAACGGAATCCCCACAGAATCCGCCAACGGAGGCTCCCCCCGTGCCTACAGCACCTGCTGGCACGCTCTACCGCGGCCGTGAAGGCATGTGGTCCTGGGTCGCGCATCGCGTGACCGGCGTGCTCATCTTCTTCTTCCTCCTCGTGCACATCCTGGACACGGCTCTCGTCCGGGTGTCGCCCGAGGCCTACAACGCCGTCATCGGGACGTACCAGACGCCGATCATGGGACTCGGGGAGGCCGGCCTCGTCGCCGCGATCGTCTTCCACGCGTTCAACGGCATCCGCGTGATCCTCGTCGACTTCTGGGCCAAGGGCCCGAAGTACCAGAGGACGATGCTCTGGGTGGTCGTCGGCCTGTTCGTCGTGACCATGGCCGGCTTCCTGCCGCGGCACCTGATGAACGTCTTCGGAGGTGGGCACTGATGGCTCAGACCCAGACCCCGTCCGCCATCGCGGCCCCGCGGTCCCCCTACGCCCGCCGCAAGACGACCCGCGGCAACTACGAGCTGTACAGCTGGGTCTTCATGCGGGCGTCCGGCGTCGTGCTGGTCGTGCTGATCTTCGGCCACCTCTTCGTCAACCTCATGGTGGGCGAGGGCGTGCACGCGATCGACTTCGCCTTCGTCGGCGGCAAGTGGGCCAGCCCGTTCTGGCAGGTCTGGGACCTGCTGATGCTGTGGCTCGCGATGATCCACGGGACCAACGGCGTGCGGACGATCATCAACGACTACGCCCAGCGCGACACCACGCGCATGGTGCTCAAGGGCCTGCTCTACCTCGCGTTCACCGTCGTGGTGGTGCTGGGCACCCTCGTGATCTTCACGTTCAACCCCTGCCCGCCGGATGCCCCGGCCGAACTCCTCGCCTCCTTCTGCTCCGCGAACTAAGGACTGGCTCCCCCGATGCAGACACACCAGTACGACGTCGTCATCGTCGGCGCAGGCGGCGCCGGCATGCGCGCGGCGCTCGAGGCCTCCGGCGAGGCCCGCACCGCGGTCATCTCGAAGCTCTACCCCACCCGCTCCCACACCGGTGCCGCCCAGGGCGGCATGGCGGCGGCCCTCGCGAACGTCGAGGAGGACAACTGGGAGTGGCACACGTTCGACACCGTCAAGGGCGGTGACTACCTGGTCGACCAGGACGCGGCGGAGATCCTCGCGAAGGAGGCCATCGACTCGGTCCTCGACCTGGAGAAGATGGGCCTGCCGTTCAACCGCACGCCCGAGGGCCGGATCGACCAGCGCCGGTTCGGCGGCCACACCCGCGAGCACGGTCAGGCCGCGGTGCGCCGCGCCTGCTACGCCGCGGACCGCACCGGCCACATGATCCTGCAGACCCTGTACCAGAACTGCGTGAAGCAGAACGTCGAGTTCTACAACGAGTTCTACGTGCTGGACCTGCTGACGGACCACGACCTCACCACCGAGCAGATCGAGGACGGGGCCGAGGTCAACGCGACCGGCGTCGTCGCCTACGACCTGGCCAGCGGCGAGATCCACGTCTTCCAGGCGAAGGCGATCATCTTCGCCACCGGCGGCGCGGGCAAGATCTTCAAGACCACGTCGAACGCGCACACCCTCACGGGCGACGGCATGGCGCTGGCGTACCGCCGCGGCCTGCCGCTGGAGGACATGGAGTTCTTCCAGTTCCACCCGACGGGCCTCGCGGGCCTCGGCATCCTCCTGTCGGAGGCGGCGCGCGGCGAGGGCGGCATCCTGCGCAACTCCGACGGCGAGCGCTTCATGGAGCGCTACGCCCCCACCATCAAGGACCTCGCGCCGCGCGACATCGTCGCCCGGTCGATGGCCAACGAGGTGCGCGAGGGTCGCGGCGCCGGCCCGAACAAGGACTACGTGCTGCTCGACCTGACGCACCTGGAGCCCGCGCACATCGACGCGAAGCTGCCGGACATCACCGAGTTCGCCCGCACCTACCTCGGCATCGAGCCGTACACCGAGCCGGTGCCCGTCTACCCGACGGCGCACTACGCGATGGGCGGCGTGCCGACCAACATCCTGGGCGAGGTGCTGCGCGACAGCCACAACGTCGTCAAGGGCCTCTACGCGGCCGGCGAGGTCGCGTGCGTGTCGGTGCACGGCTCCAACCGCCTCGGCACCAACTCGCTGCTCGACATCAACGTCTTCGGCAAGCGCGCCGGCCGCTCCGCCGCCGCGTACGCGAAGACGGCGGGCCCGCACCGGGAGCTCCCGGAGAACCCGACCGCCCGCGTCGAGGCGCAGCTCGCCGAGATGCGCGACCGCCCGGACGGCGAGCGCGTCGCGGACGTCCGCAAGGCCCTCCAGGAGACCATGGACGCGAACGCCCAGGTGTTCCGCACCGGCGACTCCCTCAACGAGGCGCTGGCGGAGATCCGGGAGCTGCAGAAGCGGTACCGGAACGTCTCCGTCCAGGACAAGGGCAAGCTGTTCAACACGGACCTGCTCGAGGCTATCGAGCTCGGCTTCCTGCTGGACATCGCCGAGGTGACCGTCGTCGCCGCCCTCAACCGCAAGGAGTCGCGCGGCGGGCACTACCGGGAGGACTTCCCGGACCGCGACGACGCGAACTACATGCTGCACACGATGGCGTACCGCCGCCCGACGTCGGCCCCCGACGCCGGCGACGGCCACGTCCCGGGCTACTTCGACCACGTCGAGGACTTCGGGGACTACAAGGTCGTCCTGGGGTCCAAGCCCGTCATCCAGACCCGGTACGAGCCCATGGAGCGGAAGTACTGATGACTGCTGTACTCGAGAACCCCGCCACCGAGCCGAAGGCCGGTGCCGTCCCCAGCTTCGAGGTCACGCTCCGCATCCGGCGGTACAACCCCGAGTCGGAGCACGGCGAGGAGTCGACCTGGGACGACTTCACGGTCCAGGTGCACGGCACCGACCGCGTCCTCGACGCGCTGCACATGATCAAGTGGGAGCAGGACGGGTCGCTGACCTTCCGCCGCTCCTGCGCGCACGGGGTCTGCGGCTCCGACGCCATGCGGATCAACGGCCGCAACCGGCTCGCCTGCAAGACGCTCCTCAAGGACGTCAACCCGGACAAGCCGATCACGGTCGAGCCCATCAAGGGCCTTCCCGTGGTCAAGGACCTCGTCGTGGACATGGAGCCGTTCTTCGCCTCCTACCGCGAGATCATGCCGTTCCTCATCACGTCGGGGAACGAGCCGACGCGCGAGCGTCTGCAGTCCGCCGAGGACCGCGAGCGCTTCGACGACACCACCAAGTGCATCCTGTGCGCCGCGTGCACGTCGTCGTGCCCCGTGTTCTGGACCGACGGGCAGTACTTCGGCCCGGCCGCGATCGTCAACGCGCACCGGTTCATCTTCGACAGCCGCGACGAGGGCGCCACGCAGCGCCTGGAGATCCTCAACGACAAGGAGGGCGTGTGGCGCTGCCGCACGACCTTCAACTGCACCGAGGCCTGCCCGCGTGGCATCGAGGTCACCAAGGCGATCCAGGAGGTCAAGCGCGCGATGATCACGCGCGCGTTCTGACCCCCCGGCCGCCGCGGCCGACCCGGCGCACGCTGGACATCCGCATGGCGTAGGAGCCCCGTCGTACCCCGCGGACGACGGGGCTCCACGGCTTTCCAGACCCCTGGCCGCGGCGCACCACGCGCTCGATCTCCGCGGCGTCGCGCATCGCGGCGACCTCCGCCTCCGCGTGGGCGATCTCGTCCAGCCGGGGCGGGTCGTAGACCCACGCGCACATCAGCAGCAGCACCCGGGCGACGAAGTTCACCAGCACCAGCACCGTCACGAGGCCCGCGAACGCCGCGAGCAGGGCGTTCCGCTCCGCGCCGGCGGCCACGACCGACGTGCCCAGCCAGCGCAGCACGCCGGCCACGACGCCGGCGCCGAGGCAGCCCAGCACGAAGTCCCGCCTCCGGCGCGGACGCACGCGGGCGACGACCCGGACGATGAGGTAGACGAGCAGCGCGTCGAGCAGCACGCCCACCACGGCGGTGCCGAGCGCGGTCAGCTGAGCGAGCAGGTAGGAGCTGCCGAACCACGCCTGCATCTGCCGGCTGAACGTCTGCGCGAGGATGCTCGCCCCCGCGGAGGCCACGATCATCGCCCCGAGGATGACGAACCCGAGCAGCTCCCAGATCTTCGACAGCACGGGGCTGACGCCCACCACCGGCTGGTCGAACATCGATCGCACCGAGATGCGCAGGGCGCGCATGAAGCCGATCGCGGTCCAGAGGAAGACGACCGAGGCGATCACGCTCGTCCAGGTCAGCGCGGAGTCGAGCACGAGCTCGCTCGGGACGAGGACGCCGGCCGGGCTGTCGGCGGTCTTGATGAGGCCCGGGAGCCAGTCGTTGATCTGCTCGAAGACCTCGTCCTGCAGCTCCTGCCGCCCCGCCAGCACCCGCGAGAACACGGTGAACCCGATGGTCAGCGCCGCGAAGAGCGAGAAGATCGCCGTGTAGGCGATGCCGCCGCACAGGAGCGCCCCGCGGCGGTCGACGTACCAGTACCACGAGCGCACGGGGCGCAGGCTCTTGAACCACTCGTAGACGGTCAGGGAACGCTCCCTGGCGCGCTCGAGTCGGTCGTTCACACCGCGACCCTAGGGAGCGGGGTGCTCCCCCGCGAGCCGGAACGACCGTTGCGGGCGCCACACCCCGTCGTCGCCGTGCTCGTACTGCCACAGCCGGTCCACCTCGAACACGCCGTCGAAGTCCGCCATCTCGACGAAGGCGCGGTCCAGATCGGCCTCGGAGACCTCGTGCGCGACGGTGACGTGCGGGTGGTAGTTGAACCGCAGCTCCTGGGCCAGCACGCCCGAGCGGGCGGCGGTCTCGAGCTGCTCGCACTCCGCGATGCCCTCGGCGAGGGACACGAACACCACGGGCGAGATCGGGCGGAACGTGCCGGCCCCGCGCAGGTGCACCCGGAACGGGGCTGTCTCCGACGCGACCTTCTCCAGGTGCTCGACCACCGCGTCCAGCACGGACTCGTCGACCACGGTGGGGCCGATCACGGTGATGTGCGGCGGGATGGCGTGGGCCAGCGGGTCGCCGAGCGACGCACGGGCCTCCTGGAGCCGGGAGCCGAACGGCTCGGGCACCGCGATGGCGACGCCGATCCGCACCTGGGCCGGGCCGCGGTCGGGGAGGTTCACCGGGCGCCCCGGGGCAGCAGACCGAACCTGTCGTAGACCCGGTCGAGCACCGGGCGCGCGATGTCGCGCGCGCGCTCGGCGCCGTCGGCGAGCACCTTGTCGAGCTGCGCCGGGTCGGACAGGTAGGTCTGCGCCCGCGCCTGGAACGGCTCGAGGAACGCGACGACGGCGTCGGCCAGGTCCACCTTGAGGTAGCCGTAGCCGCGTCCGTCGTACTCGGCCGCGATCTCGTCGACCCCGCGCCCGGTCACCGCGGAGAAGATCGTGAGCAGGTTGGAGATGCCCGGCTTGGAGGCCGGGTCGTAGCGCACGCCGCAGCTCTCGTCCGCGTCCGTGACGGCCGACTTGATCGCCTTGACGGCCTTCTTCGGGTCCTCGAGCAGCCAGACGACGCCCTTGCCGCCCGCGTTGGACTTGCTCATCTTCGCCGTCGGCTCCTGGAGGTCCTGGATCTTCGCCACGGCCTTGACGATGTGCGCCTCGGGGACGACGGCGGTGCCCTCGCCGAAGCGGGCGTTCAGCCGCTCCGCCAGGTCGCGGGTGAGCTCCAGGTGCTGGCGCTGGTCCTCGCCGACCGGCACGAGCGCCGTGTCGTACAGCAGGATGTCCGCGGCCATGAGCACCGGGTAGGTGAACAGGCCCACCGTGGTGCCCTCGGAGCCCTGCTTGGCGGACTTGTCCTTGAACTGGGTCATGCGGCCGGCCTCGCCGAAGCCGGTCTGACAGCTGAGCAGCCACGCGAGCTCCGCGTGCTCGGCCACGTGCGACTGCACGAAGAGGATGGACCGCTCGGGGTCGATGCCGCCGGCCAGGTACTGGGCGGCGGTGCGGCGGGTGCGCTCGCGCAGGGCCGCCGGGTCCGGGTTCACCGTCAGGGCGTGCAGGTCGACGACGCAGTACAGCGCCTCGTGGCCGTCCTGGAGCGCCACCCACTGGGCCAGGGCGCCCAGGTAGTTCCCGAGGTGCAGCGACCCGTCGGTCGGCTGCATGCCGGAGAAGATGCGGGGCAGTCCCGGCGCGGACGCTCCGCGCTGGAGGGACGGTGAGGTGGCGACGTCGGACATGGCGTCCATTGTGGCAGGTCGCCCGGACCGCTCGGAAACCCGTCCGCGGCCGGCCCGCCGGGCCGTCACGGCGCGCCGTCGCGACGGCTCAGGTGGCCTCGTCGTCGTACGGGGCCGGCACCGCGGCACGACGTTCGTCGGACGTGGCGGTGGCCGCCGCGCTACCCGCCGCCGCGCCACCCGCGGCCGCGCGGGCTGCAGGGGCGGGAGCGTCGTCGTCGTCCATCAGCGCCTCGCGCACGATGCGGCGCGGGTCGTACTGGCGCGGGTCGAGCTTGGACCAGTCGACGTCCTTGAACTCCGGCCCCAGCTCGGTGTCCACGCGCGACTTGGTGTCCTGCAGGAGGCGCTTGCCGCGCTTCACGAGCGACGCCAGCTGGGCGGCGTAACCGGGCAGGCGCTCGGGCCCGATCAGCAGGACGGCGAGCACCACGATGATGAGGAGCTCACCGCCGTTGATGTCGATCACGCGGACAGCCTATTCGCTCTGGTGCTCCTGCAGCACCACCCGGACGTCACGCTCCTCGCCGTCGGTGCGCACGCGCAGCGTCACCGCGTCGCCGGGCTGGCGGGCACGGATCGCCACGATCAGCGCGTCGCTCACCGTCACCGGCCTGCCGTCGATCGCCAGGATGACGTCGCCGGGACGGATGCCCGCCCGGTCGGCGGGGCCGTCCGGGGTCACGGCCGGCTGCCCCTGCTGCGGCGCGGCGGAGACCTGCACCCCCTCACCCGCGTACGTGGTGTCGAGCAGGGCCCCGATGACCGGGTACGTCGCGTGCCCGGACTCGATGAGCTGCTCCGCGGTGTGCCGCGCCTGGGACGCGGGGATCGCGAAACCGAGCCCGATGCTGCCGGTGGCCGACATGGCGCCCGGCGGCTGCGCGATCGCCGAGTTGATGCCGACCACCTCGCCGCCCGAGTCGATCAGCGGGCCGCCGGAGTTCCCGGGGTTGATCGCGGCGTCCGTCTGGATCGCGTCGATGAAGGCCGTCGCCGCCCCTCCCCCGGTCTCGTCCCCCGCCTGCACCGGCCGGTGCAGCGCGCTGACGATCCCGGTCGTCACCGTGGAGTCCAGGCCCAGCGGGGCGCCGACGGCGAGCACCGGGTCGCCGACCACGACGGCGTCGGAGTCGCCCAGGACCAACGGCTCCAGGCCGTCGGCGTCCACCTTCACCACGGCCAGGTCGTAGTCCGCCGTGCGGCCCACCACCTCGGCGTCCCGCTCGCGGCCGTCGGCGAAGACGACCACGGCCGAGCCGCCCGCGGCCGCCGCGGGGGCCACCACGTGGTTGTTCGTGAGGATGTAGCCGTCCTCGCGCAGCACGAAACCCGACCCGCTGGACGCGCCCTGCGCGCCCTGCACCTGGATCGAGACGACGCTCGGCAGGACGTCGGCGGCGAGCGCCGCGACCGAGCCGTCCGGGCGGTCGGTCCCGGCGGACGCCCCGGCCGCCGTGCCCCCGCCCGAGTCCGCGCCCGACGCCGGCAGCGCCGCGTCGGTGGGGCGGCCGCCCGCCAGCGCGTCCGAGACGCGGTCGCCCGCGAAGCCGCCCACCGTGCCCGCCACCAGCGCCAGCACCACGACCGCCGCCGCGCCCGGGCGCCGGCGTCGCGCGGGTCTCGCCGTCGTGCCCGTCGCCGTCACGGTCGGTGCCGTCACGGTCGGTGCCGTCACGGTCGGTCCCGGCACCTCCGGGTCGGACGGCGCGGGGGCGCCCTCGGCGGGCGGCGTCGGCTCGGACCCGGTCGCCGGGAACAGCGACGCCGCCGGCGGCGGCAGGTACGGGTCGGGCTCCGGCGCGCGGGCCGGCGGCTCGGGCGGTGCGAACAGGTCGTCGGGGCGGGACGGTTCGGTCATCGGCGCCAGAGGGCTCCTGTCATCTCTCCGGTCATCGCATCGGTCATCGCATCGGTCATCACGTCGCTCACCGTGGTCCAGCCGCGCGAGATGTCGTGCAGCACCCCGGCGTCGTCATCCTCGGCAGAGCCGGGGAAGGCCGCCACGAGCTCGGCGACCGTCTCCTCGTCCGCGTCGGTGGCCACGTCGACGACGGTGTCCCCCGACTGCCAGGCCACGTGCCACGGGTCGGAGGAGAGCACGCGCACGTCGTGGCCCTGGTCGGCGAACGCGCTCGGCGACCCATCCGGCCCGGCGACGGTGGCGCCCAGGTCCGCGAGGCGGCCCTGCCGCAGGCAGGCGACGGCCGACCCGTCCGGCCCGGCGAGGTCCAGCTCCACGGCGCCGCGGGACCCGTGCGTGCCGGCGCAGCCGTCGGTGCGCAACGCGGTCACGGCGTACCCGTCGGGCAGCGCGGCGGGCGCCGACCAGCCGTGGTCGGCCAGCCAGGCGAGCGCGTCGGCGGTGGCCGCACGACCGGCGGCCGCGTCGTGGCCGCCCGGCTCGGCGTCCGCCAGCAGGGTGAGGGCCGCGACCCGCGACGGGTCGGGGCTCACGACGGGCGCCTGCCCCAGCACGAACAGCGCGACGCCGAGCACGCCGACGCCGCCCGCCCCCACGACGACCAGCCGCCTGGTCCGGTGCCGCCTCCGCGAGCCCAGGTCGCCCGACAGGGTCGGTTCCCAGGCCCGGGGCCGCTCCCAGTCCGCGGACCGGCCGCGGTCGCGCAGCGGGTCGCCGGTCGTCGACGGGATGGACGCCGAGAGCGCCAGCAGCCGGTTCGTGAGCTCCGGGTCGGGCGCCACGTCGCAGGCCGCGGCCAGGGCGCGGTGCGCGTCGCGCGCCGCGTCGAGCTCGGCCGCGCACCGGGCGCAGGCCGCGACGTGCGCGAGCGCGCGCTCGGTCGCCGCGGCGTCGAGCTGGCCGTCGGCCAGGTCGCTCACCCACACCCCGAGGTGCCCGGAGCCGGCGTACCCCGTCACGACGCCCCACCGCCGCTCGCGCCGTGCGCCGTCACCTCCGCGCGCCGGTGCTCCAGCGCGTCACGGAGCTGGGCACGGGCGCGGTGGATACGGGAGCGGACCGTACCGAGCTTGATCCCCAGGGTGACGGCGATCTCCTCATAGCTGAGGCCCTCGATGTCGCACAGCACGACGGCGGCACGGTACTCGGGGCGCAGCGCGTCGAGGGCGGCCTGCACGTCGTGGTCCAGGTTGGCGTGCTCGAAGCCGCGCTCGGGGCGCCCGTGGTCCTCGGGGGCCGCCACGCGGGCGGCGTCGTCACCCATCGCCTCCATCCGGATGCGCTTCTTGCGTCGCACCTGGTCGAGGAACAGGTTGGTCGTGATGCGGTGCAGCCAGCCCTCGAACGTGCCCGGCGTGTAGCTCGACAGGGAGCGGAACACGCGCAGGAACGTCTCCTGGGTGAGGTCCTCGGCGTCCTGCCGGTTGCCGCTCAGCCGGTAGGCGAGCCGGTAGACGCGCGCCGAGTGCTCGCGCACGATCTCGTCCCACGTCGGGGGCGTCCACGGCGTCTCGCGCGCGGCGTCCTCGGGCGCGCCGAAGACCGCCTCGGCGGGGGCCTCGGGTGCGTCCGGCACGGGTGCGGGGTCGGTCGTCATCATCACCATCGTCCCACGGCAACGTCCGGGCACGCCGTCGCGTTCCCGCGTACGATCACCGCAGCATCACCCGCGCCGGCCGCCCGCCGGCGACCCCGCCGTGGAGGACCGCCATCACCACCGACGTCGACGCCCGCAGCGGACGCACCGCAGCCTGGGCCTACAGCGAATCCTTCGTGCCGGAGGACGAGGTGCTGCTGCGCGCCCGCGAGCGTGCCGCCGAGCTCGGCTGCGGGGCCGCCTCCCCCGGCACCGGGGCGCTGCTGCGGGTCGTGGCCGCGGCCCTGGACGCGCGGGCCGTCGTCGAGATCGGCACGGGAACCGGCGTCGCCGCCCTCTGGCTGCTGCGCGGCATGCCCGCTGACGGGGTGCTCACGACCATCGACGCCGAGCTCGAGCACCAGCGCGCCGCGAAGCGGGCCTTCGCCGAGGCGGGGATCGCGCCCGCCCGCACCCGCACCATCCCGGGCCGCCCGACCGACGTCCTGCCCCGGCTCACCGACGGCGCGTACGACCTCGTGCTCGTCGGAGCCGACCCGCACTCCTACCCCGAGCACGTCGAGGCCGGGCTGCGGCTGCTGCGGCCCGGCGGGGTGCTCGCCGTCGACGGCGCGCTGCACGGCGGGCGCGTGCCCGACCCCGCGCGGCGCGACGAGGTCACCACCGTGGTGCGCGACGTCGGCCGGTCGCTGCGTACCGACGAGCGGGTGCTGTCCGCGCTGGCGCCGTCCGGGGACGGGCTGCTCCTCGCCGTGCGCCGCTGAGACTCCGTTGAGACTGAGCCGCTGAGACACCGCGAGCGCCGGACGACGTGGTCGTCCGGCGCTCGCCGTGCTGCTCGGGTCCGTCGTCAGGAGACGACGGCCTGGAGTGCCTCGCCCAGCTCGGTCGCCTCGGTGGCGTTGAGCTCCACGACCAGACGGCCGCCACCCTCGAGCGGGACCCGCATGACGATGCCGCGTCCTTCCTTGGTGACCTCCAGCGGCCCGTCGCCCGTCCGCGGCTTCATCGCAGCCATCTGTGGCTCTCCATTCCGTTGTCCGGTTCCTCGGCCTGACCCCTGCCCGCGGCCCACCGGTCGGCGGGGGCGGGCCGAGGCGCGCACCCCCATTCTAGGTCAGAACCCACCCCTGACTTCCACACCCCGGACACTCACGGTCGCCAGACGAGACCCGGGATCGTCAGGCCAGGCCACGGAGCACGCCCGCCGGCGGCGCCTCGTCGCGCACGGCTGCGACCAGGTCGAGCACGCGCCGCGTGGCGGCGACGTCGTGCGCGCGGAACACGGTCGCGCCCTGCCAGGCCGCGAGCGCCGTGGCGGCCAGCGTGCCCTCGAGCCGCTCGTCGGGCGGCAGGCCCAGCGTCTCGCCGACGAAGTCCTTGCGGCTGAGCGCCATGAGCAGCGGGTACCCCAGCCCCGCGAGGACCGTGGTCCGGCGCACGAGGTGCAGCGACTGCCACGTGTTCTTGCCGAAGTCGTGCGTCGGGTCCACGAGCACGGACCGTGGCGGGACACCGCACGCCACGGCGCGCGCCGCCGCGGCGCGCAGCGTCGCGACGACGTCGTCCAGGACGCCGTCGCGGGGATCTGTGCCGGGGTCGGTGCCAGGGTCGGTGCCTGGCGCGGGGGCGGGCGGGTACTCGACGCGGTACGGGTCGGTGCGCGGCACCGCGCCGCCGGTGTGCGAGCACACGACGCCGACACCCGCCGCGCCGGCCACCTCGACGAGCGCCGGGTCGTGGCCCGCCCAGGTGTCGTTGACGAGGTCCGCCCCCGCCGCCACGACCTCGCGGGCGACGCCGGAGCGCCACGTGTCGACCGACACGAACAGGTCGGGCAGCTCCTCGCGCACCCGCGCGACGAACGGCGCCACGCGGGCGATCTCCTCCGCCTCGTCGACGTCCGGGCCGACGCCGGCGCGCACGCCCCCGACGTCGAGGATCTGCGCGCCGTCCTCCCAGGCCCGGTGGGCGGCGTCGAGCGCGGCGCCGTCGTCGGGCCGCCGGGCCGGGGCGTAGAAGGAGTCCGTGGTGCGGTTGACGATCGCCATCACCACGGGCCGCAGCACCCCGTCCGGGCCGCGGCCGACCTCGCGCCCGCGCAGCACCAGCGGGGTCCCCGCCGCCGGGACGCCGGCCGGGGACGGGGCGTCGGTCGTCACGAGGCGTCGGCCGCCTCGCCCGCGTCGTCAGCCGCGTCCCGCTGGTCCTCGACGAGCTCGTCCAACGCCTCGCGCTCGGAGGCGGCGAGCGCCCGCCCGCGCTCGATGACGTACCGCACGGCCTCCTCCGGCGAGTCCGTGAGGTGCAGCAGGTCGAGGTCGGCGCGACCGATCATCCCGCGGTCCGCCACGGCGGTGCGCAGCCAGTCCAGCAGCCCGCCCCAGTAGTCGGAGCCGACCAGCACGATCGGGAACTCGGTCACCTTGTGGGTCTGCACGAGCGTGAGGGCCTCGAACAGCTCGTCGAAGGTGCCGAAGCCGCCCGGCAGCACGATGAAGCCCTGCGCGTACTTGACGAACATCGTCTTGCGGGCGAAGAAGTACCGGAAGTTCACGCCCAGGTTCACGAACTCGTTCATGCCCTGCTCGAAGGGCAGCTCGATGCCGAGCCCGATGGACGTGCCGCCCGCGTGGTGCGCCCCCTCGTTGGCCGCCGCCATGATCCCCGGGCCGCCGCCCGTCATCACCGCGTAGCCGGCCTCGGCGAGCAGCCGCCCGACCTCGACGGCGAGCGCGTGGTCGGGGTGGTCGGCCGGGGTGCGCGCGGAGCCGAACACCGACACGGCGGGGCCGACCTCGGCCAGGGCGCCGAAGCCCTCGACGAACTCGGACTGGATGCGCATCACGCGCCACGGGTCGGAGTGCACCCAGTCGGACTCGCCCCCGCCGGCGAGGAGCCGCTGGTCGGTGGTCTGGGCCGGGATCTCCTTGCCCCGCAGCAGCACGGGCCCCTTGCGGTAGCCCTTGCCCTTCTCGGGCACCCCGTCGTCGCCGCGCTCGGGTCCGTGGCCGGTCGGGGAGGTCGTCGCTCGCGTCATGCCTCGAGACTATCCACGCCACCGGCCGGTGCGCCGAGCAGCCAGGCGCGCAGGGCGTCCCGGCCCACCGCGAGCCGGGCCACGGGCAGGCGCTCGTCGTCCTTGTGCGCCAGCACCGGGTCCCCCGGGCCGAAGTTCACGGCCGGGATGCCCAGCTCGGCGAACCGCGCGACGTCGGTCCAGCCGTACTTCGGCGTCGGCGCCGTCCCGGTCGCGGCCTGCACCGCCGCGGCGAAGTCCGCCACCAGCGGGTCGTCGAGGCCGGGGCGCGCGCCGGGCGCGGCGTCGGTGACGACCACCTCGAAGCCCTCGAAGAGCTCGCGCACGTGCGCCTCCGCCTCGGCCACGCCCTGCGACGGCGCGAAGCGGTAGTTCACCGTGACCGTGCAGGCGTCCGGCACCACGTTGCCGGCGACGCCGCCGCGGATCCCGACGGCGCCGAGGCTCTCGCGGTACACCAGCCCGTCCACCTCGACCTCGCGCGCCTCGTAGGCGGCCAGGCGGTCGAGCACGGGAGCCGCCGCGTGGATCGCGTTCACCCCGGCCCACGCGCGCGCCGAGTGCGCGGCGACGCCGTGGGTGCGGACCTCGACGCGCAGGGTGCCGTTGCAGCCGCCCTCGATGCCGTTGTTGCTGGACTCGCCGAGGATCGCGAAGTCCCCCGCGAGCGCCTCGGGGTGGTTCCGCACCAGCCGGCCGAGCCCGCTGAGCGACGCCTCGACCTCCTCGTGGTCGTAGAAGACGTACGTCAGGTCGTGGGCGGGCTCGCGCCCCGGGCGACCCAGCTCGACGGCGAGCGCGAGCATGATCGCCACGCCGCCCTTCATGTCGACGGTGCCGCGGCCCCACATCTCGACCGTGCCGTCCGCGGCCGTCCCGAGCCGCGTCGGCAGGTTCGGCGGGTCGGTGAGCGGCACCGTGTCGAGGTGGCCCGCGAGCACCACGCGGCGCGCGCGGCCGAGGTGGGTGCGGGCGACCAGCGCGTCGCCGTCGCGCAGCACGTCGAGGTGCGGCTGGGCGCGCAGCACCCGCTCGACGGCGTTCGCGAGCGCGGCCTCGTCCCCCGAGACCGACGGGACGTCGCAGATCGCGGCCAGCAGGTCCACGAGGTCCGACGTCGCGACCGTCCCCGGGTCGAGCAGGGCATCGAGGTGGGCGCCGAGGTGGGGGTCGCGAGAAGGGGGTGTGCTGTCCGTGGTCACGCGCACCATCGTGGCAGACGAGGCCACTACGCTGGGCCGCATGACGACGCCTGCCTCCTCCCGCCCCGCCTGGGGCCTCGGTCTCGCCACGGTCGCCGACGACGGCACGACGCTGGACGTCTGGTACCCCAGCCCCGTCCTGGGCGCGCCGCCGGAGTCCGACGTCGACATCCCGGCCGAGCTCGACGCCCTCACCGAGCGGGACGACGCGCGCCGCGTGGACGTCGTCGTCGTGCGCACGGTGATCGACCTCGACGCCGCGCCGAAGGACACCCAGGACGCCTACCTGCGCCTGCACCTGCTCTCGCACCGGCTGGTCCAGCCCCACGGCGTCAACCTCGACGGCCTCTTCGGCGTGCTGACCAACGTCGTGTGGACGTCGCACGGCCCCTGCGCCGTCGAGGGCTTCGAGGCCACCCGCCTGCGCCTGCGCGCCGACACGGGCCGCGCGGTCACCGTGTTCGGGATCGACAAGTTCCCCCGCATGGTCGACTACGTCGTGCCCGCCGGCGTGCGCATCGCCGACGCCGACCGCGTGCGCCTCGGCGCGCACCTCGCGTCCGGCACCACCGTCATGCACGAGGGCTTCGTGAACTTCAACGCCGGAACGCTCGGCGCCTCGATGGTCGAGGGCCGCATCTCCGCCGGGGTCGTCGTCGGCGACGGGTCCGACGTCGGCGGCGGCGCGTCGATCATGGGCACCCTGTCGGGCGGCGGCAAGGAGGTCATCAGCGTGGGCGAGCGGTCGCTGCTCGGCGCCAACGCCGGCCTCGGCATCCCGCTCGGCGACGACTGCGTGGTCGAGGCCGGCCTGTACCTCACCGCGGGCACCAAGGTCACGGTGCTCGGCGAGATGGGCGCGGACGGCGACCCGCTCGTGGTCAAGGCACGCGACCTCGCCGGCCGCGACAACCTGCTGTTCCGCCGCAACTCGCGCACGGGCGCGGTCGAGGTGCTGGAGCGGGGCGGGGTGGGCGTCGAGCTCAACGCCGCACTGCACGCGAACTGACGTGTCCGGCAGACCGGGTCGGCGAGGCGGCCGGCGGAAGGGCCGGCGACGGGCGACCGGCGCCGCCCTCGCCGCGGTCCTCGTCGTCGGCGCCGGCGCTACCGCCGGCGTCGTGTGGTTCCTCGACCGGGCCGACACCCCCTCGGTGCAGCGGTGCGCGGCCGCGCTGGACGGCACGTCGTGGTACCTCACGCCCGTCCAGGCGGAGAACGCCGCCCTGATCGTCGGGACGTCGGTGCAGCGCGAGCTGCCGGGACGGGCGGCCACGATCGGTCTCGCGACCGCGCTCCAGGAGTCGCGCCTGGTCAACATCGACTACGGCGACCGGGACTCGGTGGGGCTCTTCCAGCAGCGCCCCTCCCAGGGGTGGGGCACCGTCGAGGAGATCATGGACCCGGTCTACTCGACGGGGAAGTTCTACGACGGCCTCGCCAAGGTCGACGGCTACGAGGACCTCGAGGTGACCGTCGCCGCGCAGGCGGTGCAGCGCTCCGGCTTCCCCGACGCGTACGCCCAGCACGAGACCCGGTCACGGGCCTGGGCGTCCGCGCTCACGGGGCACTCCCCCGGCGCGATCACCTGCGAGCTGCCGCCCACCGAGGACGATGCCGCCCCGTCGGGCGCCGCCGCCCGCGACCTGCTTGCCGAGCGCGCGGCCCGCGACCTCGGGCTCCCCGCCGGCGCCCTGCGGGCCGACACGTCCGACGACGACGTGAACGCCGTCGTCGTGGACGCCACCGCGGTGCCGCTGGACGGGGACCTCGCCACCTGGGCGGTCGCCCACTGGGCCGTCGCCACCGCGTCCGTCACCGGCGCGCAGGAGGTCACGGCCGGTACCAGGACGTGGACCCGGGACCGCGGCGAGTGGGCGGTCGTGGACGACGACGCCGACCGCCGGCCCGACGGCCAGGTGACGATCGTCCTGTCGTGATCGTCCTGGCCGCGGGCCGACGGCCGGCGTCGGTGCGGTACCCGTTCTGGGGGCGCGAGCCTCAGCGCTGCTCGAGCGGCACGTAGTCGCGCTCGGTCGGACCGGTGTAGACCTGCCGGGGGCGGCCGATCTTGGTCTGCGGGTCGTTCATCATCTCGCGCCACTGGGCGATCCAGCCGGGCATGCGGCCGAGGGCGAACAGCGGCGTGAACATGGCCGGCGAGAAGCCCATGGCCTTGTAGATGAGGCCCGTGTAGAAGTCCACGTTCGGGTAGAGCTTGCGCTCGACGAAGTAGTCGTCGGACAGCGCGATCTCCTCGAGCCCGCGGGCGATGTCGAGCAGCTCGTCCTTGGCACCGAGCTGGTCCAGCACGGCGTCCGCGTGCTTCTTCACGATCGCGGCACGCGGGTCGTAGCTCTTGTAGACCCGGTGGCCGAAGCCCATGAGCCGGACGCCGTCCTCCTTGTTCTTGACCTTCTTCATGAAGGTCTCGACGGAGTCGTCGCCGCTGCGGATGCTCTCGAGCATCGTGAGGACGGCCTCGTTGGCGCCGCCGTGCGACGGGCCCGACAGGGCGTTGATGCCGGCGGCGACCGACGCGTACAGCGTCGCGTTCGACGAGCCGACGATGCGCACGGTGGACGTGGAGCAGTTCTGCTCGTGGTCCGCGTGCAGGATGAGGAGCTTGTCCATCGCGGACACGAGCACCGGGTCGGACTCCCACTGCTCGTAGGGCCGCGAGAACGTCATGCGCAGGAAGTCGTCCACGTAGCCGCGGGCGTAGTCCGGGTACATGAGGGGCTCGTCGCGCGTGGCGCGGTGCAGGTAGGACGTGATGGTGCGGATCTTGGCGAGGATCAGCACGGTGGCGAGCTCGACGGCCTCCGGGTCGTGCGGGTCCAGCGACTCGGGGTAGTACGTCGCGAGCGCGTTGACCGCCGAGGCCAGGATCGACATCGGGTGGCCGCCGCGCGGGAACGACGACAGGAAGGCGCGGAAGCCCTCCGGCACCAGCGTGTGGCGGTTGACCCGCTCCTCGAACGCCGACAGCTCGGCCGGAGACGGCAGCTCGCCGTGGATGAGCAGGTACGCCACCTCGAGGAAGGTCGAGGAGTCGGCGAGCTGTTCGATGGGGTACCCGCGGTAGCGCAGGATGCCCTGGTCGCCGTCGATGTACGTGATCTCCGACTGGCACGACGCGGTGTTGGTGAAACCCGGGTCGACCGTGACGAGGCCGGTGTCCCTCAGCAGGGACGACACGACGATGCCGTCGTTGCCCTCCGTGGCCGGGACGACGGGCAGCTGTCGAGCGGTACCGTCGACGACGAGCTCGACCGAGGCGGAGTCGCCCGTGGTGCCTGCGGCAGGCGTGGTGGACGTCATGTCTTCCTTCCGTGACGGGCCTGCCGGCTCCCGACGACGGGACCGGTGGGCGCGTGACTCGTGACTCTGGGACGGGGGCGGCCCGGGGCACGCCGGCCGTGGCATCCTCCAGGGCTACCTCGGCCTGCGGTCGAACCTACCCCCCAACACCAAGGTGATCCAATCCCCTGCCCAGCCGCAGCCATCCCGCTCGTCACGCAGTGGTGATGCGCGTCACACCCTCGACCACGAGATCGTCGGGCGCGGTCAGCGCGACGCGGACGTGCGACCGCCCCGCGTCGCCGTAGAACTCCCCCGGGCCGACCAGGATGCCCCGGCGCGCGAACCACGCCGCGAGGTCGCGCGACGTCGCGCCCGCGAGCGGCGACCCGTCCGCCGGGCGGGCCCAGAGGTACAGGCCGGCCTCGGAGCCGTCGACGACGAAGCCGGCCGCCTCGAGCGCGCCGAGCAGCCCGGCGCGGCGTCCGCGGTAGACCTCGCGCTGCGCGGCGACGTGGGCGTCGTCCCCCAGCGCGGCGGTCATCGCCGCCTGCACCGGCGCGGGGACGATCATGCCGAGGTGCTTGCGGGTGGCCAACAGGCCGGACACGAGGGCCGGGTCGCCGGCCACGAACGCGGCGCGGTAGCCGGCCACGTTGGACTGCTTCGACAGCGAGTACGCGACGAGGAGCCCCTCGGGGCTGCCGCCGGTGACCCGCGGGTCGAGCAGGCTGGGCACGCGCGAGACGCCGCCGTCGCCCACCCAGGCGTCGGCCCACGGCAGCTCGGCGTAGCACTCGTCGCCCACGACGACGGCGCCGATCTCCCGCGCCGCCTCCACCACGCGGCGCAGGTGCGCGACGTCGGCGACCTCACCGGTCGGGTTGCCCGGCGAGTTGACCCACACGAGTCGCACGTCGCGGCGCCCGGCCCAGGCGTCGACGTCGTCCGTGGCCAGCGGCGTCGCGCCGGCCAGGCGGGCGCCGACGTCGTAGGTCGGGTACGCGACCGCCGGGTGCACGACGACGTCGCCCGGGCCCAGGCGCAGCAGCGACGGCAGCAGGCCGACGAGCTCCTTGGACCCCAGGGTGGGCAGCACGGCGTCCGGGTCGAGCCCCGGCACGCCGCGGCGACGGGCGAACCAGCCCGCCACCGCCTCCCGGAGCGCGGGCGTGCCGTGCGTCAACGGGTAGCCGTGAGCGTCCGACGCCGCCGCGAGCGCGTCGCGCACCACCTGCGGCGTCGGGTCGACCGGCGTGCCGATCGACAGGTCCACCACGCCGCCGGGGTGCGCGCGGGCGGTCGCCCGCACCTCCTCGAGCGTGTCCCAGGGATAGGGCAGGCCGCTGAGGTCGGCGAAGCCCATCAGGCCTGGGGCGGCAGGCCGGCGATCATGGGGTCGTCCTTCTCGATGAGCCCCATCTTGGCGGCGCCGCCCGGCGAGCCCAGGTCGTCGAAGAACTCGACGTTGGCCCGGTAGTAGTCCTTCCACTGCTCGGGGACGTCGTCCTCGTAGTAGATGGCCTCGACCGGGCAGACCGGCTCGCACGCGCCGCAGTCGACGCACTCGTCCGGGTGGATGTACAGGGAGCGCGAGCCCTCGTAGATGCAGTCCACGGGACACTCCTCGATGCACGCCTTGTCCTTGACGTCGACGCACGGCTGAGCGATCACGTAGGTCACTGCGGGCTACCTTCCAGGTGACGAGGGCGCGGCCCGGCGAGCGGGCTGCGGGTCTCGATGCTTCATCGATGGTGCTTCTCCGGTGCTGACCGGCGCGGGCGCTCGGCCCGCGCGGCCAACTCTAGTATCGCTGACGTGGTGCCTTCACCGTCAGCCGTCCCACCTGCCGTACCACCCGCCTGGGCCGGTGTCCCCGCCGGGACCCGTGTCGTCGTGCGGCGGCGTCTGTCCCCCGCCGAGGCGGCCGAGCACGGGGCGCGGTGGGCGGACGTCGTGGGGATTCTCACGGCCGTGGGGCCCGCCGGCCTGCGCGTACGTCCCGACCGCTCCGCCGACCTGCCGGAGATGGCCGTCGCCGCCGAAGACGTCGAGGCCGTGAAGCCGGTCCCGCCGCGGCGACCGCGGCGGGGGCGCCCCGACCAGACCTGAGGCCGCGGCCCGAGCCTGCGAGCCGGATGCTCCGCTCAGCGCGGGGCGCGCACCCGGACCGCGCCGACGTCGACGCCCACGACGACGGCGCCCGCCGTGCAGCGCGCCACGAGGTCGTCGACCAGGCCGGACGTCCAGGAGTCGCCGACCGGCAGCGACTCCTCGGACCCCGTCGGCCGGGCGCGGCCACCCGCGCGCAGCTCGCGGACGTCGTCCGCGGCGTGGAAGAAATGATGGAGCGAGCCGTTGGTCTCCAGGGCGCCGATCACGACCTCGAGGTCGCGCACGGCCTTGCGCAGCACCGGCGCCACCCAGGCGGCGTTCTCCGTGACCATCGCCTCGGTGCGCGCCGGGTCCGTGAGCGCGACCCGGGTGCCGTCGCGGAAGCTGCCCGCCGAGAGGCCCAGCGCGAGGTCGCGCACCGGGGCACCCGCCGCGGCGTTGAGGAGCTGCGTCGCCAGCACGTGCGGCACGTGGCTCACCAGGGCCGCCGCCTCGTCATGGCGGTCGTCCGTGACCACCGCGGCCGTACCGGCCAGCGGTCCGGTCACGAGGCGCAGCACCTGCGCGAGGCGCCGCGGCTCGCCGGGCGCGGCCGCGCCCGGCTCCGCGACCGTGACCGCCCAGGGCGCCCCGTCGAGCAGCGCCGCGTCGGACGCGGCGAAGCCGCTGTGCTCGGTGCCGGCCATCGGGTGCGCCCCGACGTACCGGTCCCCCAGCCCCGCGGCGGCCGCCGCCGCGCGGACCGGGCCCTTGACGGAGCCGACGTCGGTCACCGTCGCGTCACGGTCCAGAAGCGGCGCCAGCTCGGCGGCCGTGGCGCGCACGACGCGCAGCGGGACGGCGAGCACGACGACGTCGGGCCCCGCCGCGCACACGCCCGCCAGGTCGTCGGCGACGCGCAGCCCGACGGCACGCGCGTCGGCGCGGGTGCCGGCGTCGGTGTCGGTCGCGACGACGTCCACGCCCCGCGCCGCGAGCAGGCGCGCGAGCGAGCCGCCCACCAGGCCCAGGCCGACGACACCGACGGTGCCGACGGTGCCCGGGCCCTGCGCCCCGCTCACCACAGCAGGCCCCGCGCGACCGCCGCCTCGTCGTCCGAGCCCAGCACGCTGCCGGTCGGCACGTGGTCGGGCAGCACGCCGTCGAGCCCGGGACCACCGGGCGCCACGGGGAACGCGCCGAGCACCTTGAGCGAGTCCCCCGCCCCGAGCAGCGCGGCGAACAGGTCGCGCACCTGCGGCTCCCAGGGGGCGCCGTCGAGCGTCACGACGAACACGTACTGGCTCTCGCGCACCTTCAGCGGCCGCTCCACGAGGCTCGACATGTTCACGCCGCGCTCGGCGAACTCCGCGGTGACGCGCGCCAGCACGCCGGGCCCCGTGACGACCGGCGTCACCGCGGCCATGGTGCGCCAGGCCTCGGTCGCCTGTCCGGCGCGCAGCGGCGCCCACGCGGCCGTCGCGTCGTCCCGGCGGCACAGCACGACGAACCGCGTGCGCGCGCCGGCGAAGTCCTCCACCCCGGTCGCGAGGGTCTCCAGCCCGTAGAGCTCGCCGCACAACCGTGGCCCGAACGCCACCTGGTGGTCGGCGAGGTCGCGGCACGCCGCCGCGTTCGACGACGCCGGCACCGGCAGCAGGTCCCGCTCGGCGACGAAGCGCGTGCACTGCGCGAGCCCGTGCGGGTGCGCCGTCGCCTCGCGCAGGCCCGAGGGGTCGGCGTGCCCGGGGCGCACGAAGGCGTCGAACGAGATGTCCAGCACCACCTCGTCGACGGCGACCACGTCGGGGCTGCCCAGCAGGGCGTCGAGCGACGGCACCACGTACCCCTCGACGGAGCTCTCGATCGCCACCACCCCGCGGTCCGCGGCGCCCGACGCGACGGCGTCGTGCACCTCCCGGACCGTGGCCAGCGGCCGCTGCGCGACCTCACCGCCGCCCGTCCGCGCACCGACCCAGCGGCGGACCGCCTCGTGGGTGAACGTGCCCTCGGGTCCCAGGTACGCGATCCTCATCGGCCGGTCCTCCCTCGGCGGCTCACTCAGCGCCTGTCTCCGGGGCCCCGGCGCCCTCGGCCCACTGCGGCGCCAGCGGCACGGGGCCCGGCACGAAGCCGTCGCCCGGCAGCACGGCCAGGGTGCGGTGCGCGACGCCGCGCCCGTCGAGCTCCGCGACAAGGCCGTCGAGCACCGCGACGGACGCGCACCGGAACGAGGTGAAGAACACGTGCGGCCCATGGGGGGACGGGTGGCTGCGCAGGTGCTGCAGGTCGACGCCCGCCTCCGACAGGACCGCCAGCGTGTGCTGCAGCGACCCGCGGTGGTCGTCCGACGGCCCCACGGCGAGCCACACCTGGGCGGGCGCGTCGAACCGGGGCCAGGCGGCCCGCGACTCCAGGAGCCCGTACCAGACCGGCAGCCGTCCGGCGAGGCGCTCGCTGCCGGGCACCTCGACCCACCCGGCGGGCACCCGCGTGCACTCGACCACGAGCGAGCCCGCCGGCCCCGCCAGCGCGACGCGCTCGTCGACCGACGTGCGGGCCGGCACCAGCCGGGGGCTGACGCCCATCGCGCGCAGCAGGTCCTGGCAGTCGCGCATCCCCGCCTCGTCGATGACGACCTGGCCGCCCGCGGCGCCCGCCGGGGCCACCCACACCCACTGCGGCGCGACGGCGACGGCCGACGTGAGGATGAGCGACGGCTCGCCGGCGAGCAGCGCCTCCTCGAGCCGGGGCGACGGCTGCTCCGGGTGACCCAGGTGCACCACCGCCGCCAGGTCGTCGATCGTCGCCACCGTGGCGAGCGTGTCCGACGTCGTGCCGAGGTCCAGCAGCTCGATCGACTCGTCCGGCACCGCCGTGGCCACCGCCGACCCGGGGGCGACCCCCGACCAGCCCGCGTCGTGCGCCGCCAGCGCGGCGTGCGCCGGGGACTCGCGTTCCGAGCGTCCGAGCATCAGTCCTCCTTGGCCTTTCCGTCGTCCCCGCCGTCGCCGTCGTCCGCGGGCTCGCGGTCCGCGTCACGATCGGCCTTCGGCTGGTCGCAGACCACCGGGTTGTCCGGCTTGTAGGTCCAGGTCTTCGACTCGTCCTTGACCAGGTCGCCGTCGTGGTAGACCTTGCGGTAGTTCGTGATCGTGAACCCGTCGTTCCCGCCCGGGTAGGGCTCGCAGCTCGCGCCGGACTTGTGCACGGCCGTCGCCGGGACGACGTTCCGCTTGTCGCCGACGCCCGGGTCGACCTCGTAGTACTCGGTCGACCAGATCTGGACGTGCAGCTCGCCGCCCGACACCCACGACTGCATGACGGCGCCGTACGGCGTGTCGTTCGTGAACTTCATGTCGATCGCGCCCACGTAGATGGTCGCCTCGCGCCCCGCCGGGTACCGGCTGAACCAGTAGCTGTGCGGCTGGTGACCGGCGTCGTCGAACCCGGCGAAGAAACCGGCGTTGTACGTGGTCGTGGCCATCTGGGACAGGCCGCCGCCCACGGCGTCGGTGTGCACGCCGTTGCTCACCACGCCCGCCGCGACGAAGCCGTTCGACTCGTCGATGGGCGACAGCGTGTCGAGCAGCGAGAACGTCTCCCCCGGCGCCACGAGGGTGCCGGTGACCAGCTGGGCGCCCCGCTCGAGGTTGCGCGTACGGATCGGCTCGCTCGTCAGCGGGGTGGAGAACGACGAGACGACCTCCTTGACGCCCATGCCCTCGAGGGCCTCCTTGGTGCGCTCCGGCTCGCGCTCGACGAGCTTCAGCTCGACCGTGCGCTCGTCCGACAGGGCCGCCTCGCCGACGGCGGACGCGGTGTCGTCCGGGTCGAGCGTCGTGCCCTGCTCCCCGCCCTCGACGACGGGCTTGCCGCCGGAGAACACGAAGTGCGCGTCGTCCGGCTCGGTGAGCAGGTCGTCGGTGTCGTCCACCACGTCGGAGACCAGCTTCTCTCCGTCGAACCGCGGCGTCAGCTCACCGTCGGTGTTCTTGAACGACGTCGCCTTGGCGAGCGCCTTCGGCGACAGCTCGGCGGACTGCTCCCCCACGTCGACGGTGACGGGGCCGCTCACCACCTGCTGCGCCTGCTCCAGGGCGGCGTCCGTCTCCGCCTGCGTGACCGCGGGCTCCACCACCTCGGTCGGCAGGTCCACCGGGCCCGACGTGACGAGCCAGGCGTCCGCAACGGCGTCCACCGCCTCGTCGACGAGCACGCCCGACCCCTCGACCGCGTCCGTGGACACGGCCTCGGCCCCCTTGAACCCGACCGTGCCGTCCACGGGCTCGACCTTGAGGGAGTCCTCGAGGCCCGAGATCGCCGACGTGAGCGTCGGGTCGGAGACGTCGACCACGGGCGGCACGTCGTCGGCGCCGACCAGGTGCTCCCACAGGTGGACGGGGCTCAGCGAGAACCCGGTGAGCCCGTCGACCGTCGCCTGCGCGTCGAACGACAGCCCGGCCTCGGCCGGGTCGATCGTGCTCGAGGCCTCCCCCGCCCGGACCTCGACCGGCTCCGCGGCCCGCGGCCCCAGGTCGTCCTCGAGCGCCGCGACCGCGGCCCCGGAGTCCATGCCGCCGATGTCGACGCCGGCGACGCTGGTCCCCTTCGGCACCGTCCCCGCGACGGCCCACTGCGCCCCCGCATAGAGGCCCGCGACGACGACGAGCCCGACGCCGGCCCACAGCGCGACCTTGGGCGCGCGGCTGGGTGCGCCGTCACCCGTCAGGCCGTCGAGCGGCGAGCCGGGGTCCGCGGGCGGCGGGCCGGCGGGCTCCGTCGCGGTCGTGAAGATCGTCGGGGCGGACTCGGCCACCGGGGGCACGCCAGGAGCAGGGGCCACCGCCGGCAGCGCCTGCGTCGGCGGGCCCGACGGCGGCGCCGGCACGGTGGCGACCACGCGCTGCTCGTACAGCCGCACCTGCGGCTGGTACGGGGTGTCCGGTTCCTCCGCGGGCTGCTCGTTCGCGGGCGCCTGCTGGGCCGCGGGCTGCTGCGGAGCCGGCTGCTCTGGGGCGGTGGCCTGGGGATCGGTCTCGGGGCGCGCAGGCTCGGCGGGTGCGGGCCCGGCGGGGTCCGGCTCGCGCTCGGTCGGGTGACCCATGCATGCTCCGTCAGGGTGGGGTGCGGGGGCGACGCCCCGGGGGGACAGGTGACGCGGGGCGGACCCGCCTGGGGGATCCTACTCGGGCGGCACCTGCCGTCCCGGAGCAAGTCCGGGTGAAAGTGCCAAATCGGACGTCGGTCCCCACAGGTTCGTCACGCCCGGCAGGGCGGCGCGCACGGGACGCTCACAGACGGGCGCCGTCAGCCCCGGCGGTCGGAGAACCACGACCGCGGCAGGAAGGCCGCGACGAGGAACATGGCGAGACCGCCGTACGTCCACACCAGGCCGACGGGCTGCGCCGGCACCAGCACGTCCCCGCCCGGACCGGCGACGGCGAGCACCTGCACGGCGACCACCCAGCCGGCACCGGCGGCGAGCAGCGGGCCCAGCCCGGCCCACGCCCGGCACAGCACGGCGGTGGACAGGGTGATCGCGAGGGCCAGGACGATGCCGACCGGCAGGTCCTGCCACTGGGTGCGGTGCGCGACCGTGCCCAGCACCCCGACGACGGCTCCCAGCGCCACGGCGAGCACCGTGCGCGCGGCGGACCGCCACCACCGGCCCGCACCCGCGGGAGCGGCGGGGGGCGGGGTGGGGGTCGCGTGCTCGGGCGTGGTCATCGCGGCGAGCCTACCGGCGCCGGGTGCGCCGTGACGCGCGACCGTGACGTGTCGGGAGCCACGAGGTAGTGCTCCTGCGCGAGCACCGGGGCGAGCACCGCGTTGCTCAACGCGTACCAGCCGAGCAGGGCGTCGTCGGCACCGGCCTCGGGCGCCCGGGTCGCGTGCTGCACCTGGGTGGCGTGCGCGCGCATGGCGGCCAGCACGCGGTCGAGCACCGGCGCGACGTCGACCCGCTCGAGGCCGTGCGGCCCTGCGTCGTCGAGCTCCGCGTCGTGGTGGGCCAGGGGCGGGAGGTCCTCGTCGGGGTCGGGGAAGGTCAGCCCGGCCCGGGTGGCGAGCTCGGCTGCCGCGGAGGCGGCACCGAGCGACCTGCGTCCCGCTCGCAGCGCGGCGGACGGCGTGACCGCCCGCCACAGCGCTGCCTCGGCCCAGGGCTCGCCCGGCACGGGGGCGTCCGGGTCCGCGGCGAGCTCGAGCGCCCGCACGGTGACGTCGTGGGCGCGCACGTGGTCCGGGTGGCCGTACCCGCCCTGCTCCTCGTACGTCGCGACGACGGCCGGGCGGCGGGTGCGGACGACGGCCGCCAGGCGCGCGGCGGCGTCGTCGAGCGGGACGCGCGCGAACGCCGTCGCGGGCGCGTCGTCCGCCGGCCCGGCCACCCCCGGCGCGACCCACGCCATGCCCGAGTCCTCGAACCGCCTGTCAGACGCTGGGCCCACCTGAGCACGCTGAGCGTCCGACAGGTCGACGGCGTCGAGGAAGACGTGCTCGACGACGCCCGGCGCGCCGCCGAGGGCGGCCAGGGCGGCGGACAGCTCGGTCTCCCGGTGCGCTGCGAACGCCGGCCCGTCGCCCTCCAGGCGCGCCAGCCCCGTGCGGTGGGACGGCGTGTCGATGACCTCCCCGCGCTCGCCGCGCGTGCAGGTCACCACGGCGACCGGCCGTCCGGCGACGGCCCACGACGCGAGCAGCGCGCCGGTGGCGAGCGTCTCGTCGTCGGGGTGGGCGTGCACCGCGAGCAGCCCGCCGTCGGGCACGGGCCGCTCGGCGGCGGGCGTCGCGGGGCCGGTCACCGGAGCGGGTCAGGCCCGCTTGGCCCGCGCCGTCGCCCGGGCGCGCGCCGTGGCGTCGAGCTCCACCTTGCGGATCCGCACGACCTCCGGCGTCACCTCGACGCACTCGTCCTCGCGCGCGAACTCGAGGGACTCCTCGAGCGTGAGGTGGCGCGGCGGGATGAGGTTCTCGAAGTTGTCCGCGGTCGAGGACCGCATGTTCGTCAGCTTCTTCTCCTTGGTGATGTTGACGTCCATGTCCTCGTTGCGGGAGTTCTCGCCGACGATCATGCCCTCGTAGACCTCCTGCGTGGGGTCGACGAAGAACGAGCCGCGCTCCTGCAGGTTGATCATGGCGAACGGCGTCACCTTGCCGGCGCGGTCGGCCACGAGCGAGCCGGTGTTGCGCGACTCGATGGGACCGTGCCACGGCTCGAAGCCCTCGGAGATCGACGCGGCGATGCCGGTGCCGCGCGTCTCCGTGAGGAACTGCGTGCGGAAGCCGATGAGGCCGCGCGCCGGGACCATGAACTCCATGCGCACCCAGCCGGTGCCGTGGTTGCTCATGGTCTCCATGCGGCCCTTGCGCTGCGCCAGGAGCTGGGTGACGGCGCCGAGGTACTCCTCGGGCACGTCGATGGTCATGCGCTCCATCGGCTCGTGCCGCTTGCCGTCGATCTGCTTGGTGACGACCTGCGGCTTGCCGACGGTGAGCTCGAAGCCCTCGCGGCGCATCTGCTCGACGAGGATCGCCAGGGCCAGCTCGCCGCGGCCCTGCACCTCCCACGCGTCCGGGCGCTCGGTGGGGAGCACCTTGAGCGACACGTTGCCGATCAGCTCGGAGTCGAGGCGGTCCTTGACCTGGCGCGCGGTGACCTTGTGGCCCTTGCCGCCCTTGCCCGCCAGCGGCGAGGTGTTGATGCCGATGGTCATCGAGATCGCCGGGTCGTCCACCGTGATGAGCGGCAGCGGGCGCGGGTCGTCGACGTCCGTGAGGGTCTCGCCGATCATGATGTCGGCGATGCCGGCGACGGCCACGATCTCGCCCGGCCCGGCGGACTCGGTCGGCACGCGGTCGAGCGCCTTCGTCTCGAGCAGCTCGGTGATCCGCACGCTCGACAGGGTGCCGTCGTGGCGGGCCCACGCGACCGTCTGCCCCTTGCGCAGGGTGCCGTTGAAGATGCGCAGCAGCGCGAGGCGGCCGAGGAACGGCGACGCGTCGAGGTTGGTGACGTGCGCCTGCAGCGGCATGTCCGCCTCGAAGGTCGGCGCGGGGATCTTCTCGAGGATCGTGCCGAACAGCGGCTCGAGGTCCTCGTTCGCCGGCAGCGCGCCGTCGGCGGGCTGGTCGATCGACGCGCGGCCGGCCTTGGCCGACGCGTAGACGACGGGCACGTCGAGGATGGCGTCCAGGTCGAGGTCGGGGACCTCGTCGGACAGGTCGCTCGCCAGGCCGAGCAGCAGGTCGGTGGTCTCGCCCACGACCTCGGTGATGCGCGCGTCCGGCCGGTCGACCTTGTTCACGACGACGATCACGGGCAGCTTCGCGGCGAGCGCCTTGCGCAGCACGAAGCGGGTCTGCGGCAGCGGGCCCTCCGACGCGTCGACCAGCAGCACGACGCCGTCGACCATCGACAGGCCGCGCTCGACCTCGCCGCCGAAGTCGGCGTGGCCGGGGGTGTCGATGACGTTGATGGTGATGCCGCCGGGCTCGCCCGCCTCCGCCGCCGCCGGGCCGGCGTACCGGACCGCGGTGTTCTTCGCGAGGATGGTGATGCCCTTCTCGCGCTCCAGGTCACCGGAGTCCATGACGCGGTCGTCCACGTGCTGGTGGGCGGAGAAGGCGCCTGCCTGGCGCAGCATGGCGTCCACGAGGGTCGTCTTGCCGTGGTCGACGTGGGCGACGATCGCCACGTTGCGCAGGTCGGAGCGCACAGACATCTACGGGTCTCATTTCCTGGGGTGGGGAGGCGACCCGTCAATCGGGCCGCCGCTATCTTACCCGCCCGGTCCAGGCTGCTCGTCCCCACGCGGCTCGGACGGCGTCTCGGGCGGGGTTCCGGGCGCAGTTCCGGGCGCAGTTCCCTGCGGCCCCTTGGCGTCCCGGCGGCGCGGCACGCGCAGCCGCAGCGCCCCGGGCGCAGGCGGCAGCACGTTCTCCCAGCGCCCGGCGAGGGTGCTCGCCACCTTCTGGGTGACGTGCTCCGTGAGCTCCGCCCGCGCCGCCCGCCGCTCGGCGCGCACGATCTGTCGGTGCTCGACGCTGAGCTCCTTGACGATCGACACCGCCATGCCGATGAGCACCAGCGAGAACGGCAGGGCGATGAGGATGGCGGCGGTCTGCAGCGCCGTGAGCCCGCCCGCCAGGAGCAGCGCGGCCGCGACGAGCCCCTCGAGGATCGCCCAGAACAGGCGGCTCCACAGCGGCGGGTTCGGGTCGCCTCCGTTGGCGAGCATGTCGACGACGAACGAGCCCGAGTCGGAGGACGTGACGAAGAAGATGACCACCAGCACGATGCCCGCGACGGCGAGCCACGTGCCGCTGCCGGGCAGGGTCGCGAAGAGCTGGAACATCGCCGTGTCGGTGTTCACGCCGCCCGTCGCCGGGTCCAGCATGCTCCCGGGCTCCGTCATCTCCTGGTGCAGGCCCGCTCCCCCGAACACGCTGAACCAGATCGTGGCGACGGCCATCGGCACCGCCAGCGTGCCGAGCACGAACTCCCGCACCGTGCGCCCCCGGGAGATCCGCGCGATGAAGACGCCCACGAAGGGCGCCCAGGAGATCCACCAGCCCCAGTAGAAGATCGTCCAGCTCGATTCCCACGCCAGGCCCTCGTCGCCGCGGAACGCCAGCGTGTCGAACGTCATCTGGATCACGTTCGCGAAGTAGTACCCGAACGACTGCACCCAGCTGCGCAGGATGAACAGGGTGGGACCCAGCACCAGCACGACGGCCAGCACGATTCCCGCGAGCACCATGTTCCCGTTGGACAACCACTTGATGCCCTTGGACAGGCCCGAGGCCACCGAGAACGCCGCGAGCGCGGTGATCGCCGCGATCAGCCCGAGCTCGAGCGCGGTGCTCGGCTCCACGACGTCGAGATAGCCGAGCCCGTGCGCCACCTGCAGCACGCCCAGACCGAGGGACGTCGCGACGCCGAAGACCGTGCCGATGATGGCCACCACGTCGATGACGTTGCCCAGCCAGCCCTTCACCCGGTCGCCGAGCACCGGCTCGAGCGCCCAGCGGATCGACACGGGCCGGCCCTTGCGGTGGATCGCGTACGCCAGCGCGAGACCGGCGACCACGTAGATCGCCCAGGCGTGGAAGCCCCAGTGCACGTACGTCTGGGAGATCGCCGCCTGGGCGAGGTTGGCGTCGTCGCCGGTGACGCCGGGCTTCGGGGTGACGAAGTGCGACAGCGGCTCGGACACCCCGTAGTAGACGAGCCCGATCCCCATGCCGGTGGCGAAGAGCATCGAGAACCACACGGGGAGCTTGAAGTCCGGTGCCTCGTCGTCGGGGCCCAGCACGATGTCGCCGAACCGGCTCAGGCCCATCCAGACCGCGAAGATGACGAACGCCGCCACCAGGAGCACGTAGTACCAGCCGAAGGCACCGATCACCTCGCGCTGGAGGGTGGACATCACGGCGTCCGTGGCGTCGGTGAAGAGCACCGCGACCAGCACGAACAGCAGGATGATGCCTGCTGCCGGATAGAAGACGCCGCGGGCCAGCGTCGATGCCCGTGCCATGCCCATCACCCTGACGCCGTGCCCGACCATCGGCAAACGGAAGGAACGGTGCGAAGAACGACGAGGGGCCGGCGCGCGACCTGGTCGCGCGCCGGCCCCTCGGGGACTCCTCGGGCGTCAGCCCGCGATCGCCGCACCCTCCAGCCCGGCGCCCGGGATGGCGGCGAGCAGGTCCCGCGTGTACTGCTGGCGCGGGTTGTCGAACACCTCGTCGGTGCTGGCCTGCTCGACGACGCGGCCGTTCTGCATCACGACCACCGAGTCGGCGATCTGCCGCACGACCGCGAGGTCGTGGGTGATGAACAGGTACGACAGCCCGAGCTCCTCCTGCAGGTTACCGAGCAGCTCGAGGATCTGCGCCTGGACGAGCACGTCGAGGGCGGACACCGCCTCGTCGAGCACGATGACCTCGGGGCGCAGGGCGAGCGCACGCGCGATGGCGATGCGCTGGCGCTGGCCGCCGGAGAGCTCGTTCGGGAAGCGACGCATCGCCGACTGGGGCAGCGCCACCATGTCGAGCAGCTCGCGCACCCGCTTCTCGCGCTCCTTCTTGCCGCCCACCCGGTGGAGGGCCAGGGGCTCCTCGATCGAGCGGAAGATGGAGAACGTCGGGTCGAGGGAGCCGTACGGGTTCTGGAACACCGGCTGGATCCGACGCCGGAACGCGAAGGCCTCCTTCGGCGACAGCTTCCCGATGTCCGCGCCGTCGAACTCGACGACGCCCGACGTCGGGTCGAGCAGCCCCAGCACCATGTTCGCCGCCGTGGACTTGCCGGAGCCCGACTCCCCCACCAGCGCCAGCGTGTGCCCGCGCTTGAGGGTGAAGCTCACGTCGTCGACGGCCTTGAAGTCCGTCGACGCGCCCGGCCGGCCGCCGCGGATGGTGAAGACCTTGGTGAGGTTCTTCGCCACGACGAGGTCGGGCTGCGCCTCCTTGCCGGGCCCGCGCATCGGGACCGTCGCCTCGAGGTCGGGCGCCAGCAGCTCGTCCGACTCCTCGCCCTGCTCGTGCGCCACCTGGATGCGGCGGGACGCGAGCGACGGCGCCGAGGCGACCAGGCGACGGGTGTACGGGTGCTGCGGGTTCGCGAGGATCTGCCGGGCCGGGCCCGACTCGACGACGCGGCCCTTGAACATCACCACGAGGTGCTCGGCGCGCTCCGCGGCCAGGCCCAGGTCGTGGGTGATGAACAGGACGGCGGTGCCGAGCTCCTGCGTCAGCACCTCGAGGTGGTCGAGGATCTGCCGCTGCACCGTGACGTCGAGGGCCGACGTCGGCTCGTCCGCGATGAGGAGCTTGGGCCGCGAGGCCAGCCCGATCGCGATGAGCGAGCGCTGGCGCATGCCGCCCGAGAACTCGTGCGGGAACTGACGCGCCCGCCGCTCGGCGTCCGGCAGGCCGGCCTCCCGGAGCAGGCCGGCGACGCGCTCCTTGCGCTCCTTCTTGCCCCCCTCGAAGCCGTTGGCCTTGAGGGCCTCCTCGATCTGGGTGCCGATGCGCCACACCGGGTTGAGGTTGGACATCGGGTCCTGCGGGACGAGGCCGATGTCCCGGCCGCGCATCGACTCGATCTCCGTGCGGGGCAGGCCCACGATCTCGCGGCCGTCGAACATGATGCTGCCGCCGGTCACCTTGCCGGTGCCGGGCAGCAGGTCGATGACCGCGTGCGCGGTGGTCGACTTGCCCGAGCCGGACTCGCCGACGATCGCGACCGACTGGCCCGGGTACACGGTGATGTCCGCGCCGCGGACCGCGTGCACGACGCCCTCGGAGGTGGTGAACGACACCTCGAGGTCGCGGATCTCGAGCAGGGGCTTGTCCGTCCCCGCCTCGTAGCTGCGGCCGGCGCCCTCACCGACGGGCTGGTTGCCGTTCGTCACTGGGAACTGTGTCGTCATCGCTTCCGTGCCTTCGGGTCGAGGGCGTCGCGCACGACGTCGCCCATCATGATGAAGCCGAGCACCGTGATGGCCAGGCCCGCGGCCGGGTAGAAGAGGATCTGCGGGGCCTGGCGGATCGACGCCTGCGCCTGCGAGATGTCCCCGCCCCACGACACGGTGCTGGGCGGCAGGCCGATGCCGAGGAAGCTCAGCGTCGCCTCGGCCACGATGAACGTGCCCAGCGCGACCGTGGCGTACACGATGATCGGCGCCGCCGAGTTCGGCAGCACGTGGTTCACCAGGATCCGGCCACGCCCCATGCCGAGCGAGCGGGCCGCCGTGACGAACTCGTTGTTCTTCACCGACATGACGGTGCCGCGCGTGATGCGGGCGATCGACGTCCAGCCGAACGACGCGAGCACCAGGGCCACCGTGAAGCTGGTCCGGTTGGTGGTGATCGACATGATGACGATGGCGGCCAGCACCAGCGGGATCGCGAAGAAGATGTCGGTGATGCGCGACAGGATGACGTCGAACCAGCCGCCGTAGTAGCCGGCGACGGCGCCCATGACGGTGCCGAGGATGACGACCATCGCCGTGGACATCACGCCCACGAGGACGGACGCGCGGGCGCCGTAGATGGTGCGGGCGTAGATGTCGCAGCCCTGCCGGTCGAAGCCGAACGGGTGTCCGGGCTCGGCGGGGCCGAGGGACTTCGACAGGTCGCACTCGAAGCGCGGGTGGACGTCCGTGAACCAGCCCGGGAAGGCGGCCACCGCGATGACGAGGACGATGATCGCGGCGGAGACCCAGAACATGGGCCGACGGCGCATCTCGCGCCACGCGTCCCGCCACAGGCTGGACGGTGCCCCGCCGTCCTTGACCGCGTCGACGGCGCCGAGGCCGCCCTCGTCGACCTCGGCGGCGAAGTGCTCCTGCCCGGGGCGCGGTCGCCGCCCGCCGGGCACGGTCTCGAATCGGTTCTCAGGCATAACGGATCCTCGGGTCGAGGGCGGCGTAGAGGAGGTCGACGAGCAGGTTCGCCAGGATGTAGACGATGACCAGCACGGTCGTGAGCGAGACGACGGTGACGTTCTCGCCGCGGATGATCGACTGGTAGAGCGTTCCCCCGACGCCGTTGATGTTGAAGATGCCCTCCGTCACGATCGCGCCGCCCATGAGGTTGCCGAGGTCGGCACCGAGGAACGTCACGACGGGGATGAGCGAGTTGCGCAGCACGTGGCGGCCCGTCACCTGCGAGCGGCGCAGGCCCTTGGCCCGCGCGGTGCGCACGTAGTCCGCGCTGAGGTTCTCGGCCACCGACGTGCGGGTCAGGCGCAGCACGTACGCGAAGGACGTCGCCGCGAGCACGATGGCCGGTAGCAGGAGCGTGTAGAAGTTCGGGTCCCGGCCGACCGTCACGGGGAACCAGCCGAGCTTGACGCCCATGACGAACTGCAGCACGAAGCCGATGACGAAGGTCGGCACGGAGATGACCAGCAGGCTGATCACCAGGACGGTGCCGTCGAACCAGCCGCCCTTGCGCATCCCGGCCAGGAGGCCGAAGAGGATGCCGAAGACGGCCTCGATGACCAGCGCCATGATCGCGAGCTGGAACGTGACGGGCAGCGCCTGCGCGATCACGTCCATGATGTCGCGGCCGCGGAAGTCGACGCCGAAGTCGAGCGTGAAGACGCCCTTGAGGAAGAGCAGGTACTGGACGATGAACGGCTGGTCCAGGTTGTACTGCTGACGGATCTGCTCCTGCACGGCCTCGGGGAGGCCGCGCTCCCCGCCCAGGCCGGCCACGGGGTCACCGGGCCGCAGGAACACGAGCGCATAGAGCAGGAGGGTCGCCCCTAGGAACACAGGGATCACCTGCAGGAGCCTGCGTCCGAGATACCAGAGCATGCGTGTTTTTCTCCTCGTTCGCTCCGGGGGGTTCCCCGGGCTACGGGTCGTCGTCCGGCCGTCGTCGCCCGGACAGGGGCGGGGGCGGAGCGTGCGTCGTCGGCACGCCCCGCCCCCTCTCAGAGTCGGGTGGCCGCCCGCGACGCTACAGGACGCGGGCGGCAGTCTCCGAATCGGGCGACCGGCCCAGGGTGGACAGCTCGGGTGTCCTCCCTGCCTCCCCGAGCCGGTCGCTCAGCACGGACGGTGCGTCACTCGGACTTCGTGACCTGGTAGAGCAGCGGGTCGCTGTCCCAGCCGAACACGACGTTGTCCACGTCCTCGCCGTAGCCGGCCGTGACGTTCTGGTACCAGAGCGGGATGCCAGGCATGTCCTTGAAGAGGATCGTCTGGGCCTCCTTGTAGAGCTCGATCGCCTTCTCCGGCGTGTCGGCCCCGTTGGCCTCCTTGAGCTTGGCGTCGAACTCCTTGCTCGAGTAGCCCATGTCGTTCGAGCCCGCGCCCGTGCCGTAGATCGGCCCGAGGAAGTTGCTCATGGCCGGGTAGTCGGCCTGCCAGCCGCCACGGAAGAGGCCGGTGAGCGTCTCGTTGTCACGCGCGTCGAGGAACTCGTCGAACGTCGGGAACGGCGCGAACTCGCAGTCGACGCCGAGCGTGCTGCGGATGTTGTTGCAGACGGCGTCCACCCAGGTCTGGTGGTCGGAGTCGGCGTTCGAGGCGATCGTGATCGGCTTGTCGCCCCACGCCTCGATGTCCTCGGCCTCGGCCCAGAGCTTCTTGGCCTCGTCCGGGTTGAACTTGAGCACCTCGCTGCCCGGGACGTCGTCCGACCAGCCCTTGATGACCGGCGACGTGAAGTCGGTCGCCGGCGTGCGCGAGCCGTTGTAGATCGTCTCGGTGATCTGGTCGCGGTCGATGGCCATCGAGATGGCCTGGCGCCGCAGGTGGCCGGCCTCGCCGCCGTACTCCGGCAGGTACTCCGGCACGTTGACGACCTGGATCACGGCCGAGGCCTGGTTGACGGCACGCTCGCCCAGGTCGTCCTCGAACGTGGAGAACGCCGACGACGGCACGTTGGTGACGATGTCGAGGTTGCCCGAGAGGAGGTCGTTGTACGCCGTGTCCTCCTCGGTGTAGGCGATGAGGTCGATGCCGCCGTTCTGGACCGCGCGCTCACCCTGGTAGTCCTCGTTGGGGCGCAGCGAGATCTGCTGGTTGTGCTCCCACGAGTCCAGGACGTACGGGCCGTTGCCGACCGGCGTCTCGCCGGCGGCCTCCGGGTCGTCGAAGAACGACTCGGGCAGCGGCATGAACGCGGCGTAGCCCAGGCGCGTCTGGAAGTCCGACTCCGGCTGCGTCAGCTTGACGGTGAACTCGGTGTCCGAGACGACCTTGAGGCCGGTGAGCTCCGAGTCCTTCTCGTACGAGAAGCCCTCGATGGGCTCGAAGAAGTACGAGAGGTTCTGCGCGTTCGACAGCTTGGCGCCGTAGTTCCACGCGTCGACGAAGCTCTGCGCCGTGACGGGGGTGCCGTCGCTGAACTTCCAGCCGTCCTTGATCGTGATCGTGTACGTCTGCTGGTCGTCCGTCTCGATGGACTCGGCCATCTCGTTGTGCACGGCGCCGTCGGCGTCGTAGTACACCAGGCCGGCGAAGAGGTTGTTGATGACCTTCGACCCGTAGGTCTCGTTGGTCATCGTGGGGATGAGCGGGTTCTGCGGCTCGCCGTTGCTGACGGTGACGATGCCCGTGCTGGGGCCGCTGTCACCGGTGGCCTCGGGGTCGTCGCCCGAGCCGCCGCCGCAGGCAGACAAGAGCAGGGCCGAGGCGAGGGTGAAGGCCCCGATGCCTGCAAGTCGTCGTCGAGGTGTCACGTGTCCTCCTGAGTTGAGTCGCTCACCGGCGGGGATCACCCCTCGGTGAGGTGCAGGCGCGTGTGCCCGCGCACTGCACTGTGCGCGGGTGACTCTAGTCACCGTTCAGGGCCCGCACATACCCTTCGCCCCCTTTGCACCCGGAACCGTGACCAATCCGGTATCTGGGCGCAACTTCCGGGACACGACCGGCGGCCGGGGCCGGACACCGTCATACCGTCGCCAGGCGGCCGTCGCGGACCACCAGGACGCGGTCCGCCATGGCCACCAGCTCCGGGTCGTGGGTGGCCACGACGGCGGCCACCCCGCGGGAGTGCACCAGGTCCCGCAGCAGCGCCATCACGCGCGCCGCGGTCGTGGAGTCCAGCTGCCCCGTCGGCTCGTCGGCGAGCAGCACCCGCGGGCGGGCCACCAGCGCCCGCGCCACGCCCACGCGCTGCTGCTGCCCGCCCGAGAGCTCGTACGGTCGCTGCTCCGCGTGGTCCGCGAGCCCGACCGCCTCGAGCGCCTCCGCGACCCGGGCCGCCCGCTCGGCGGCGTCGACCCGCGCCAGGCGCAGCGGCACCTCGACGTTCTCGGCCGCCGACAGCACCGGGATCAGCCCGAACGACTGGAACACGAAGCCGATCTCGGTGCGGCGCACCGCGTGCAGCTCGTCCTCGCCCAGCCCGCCCAGCTCGCGCTCGACGGCGGCCGGGCCGCCGTCGGCCGCGGGGTCGGCGCCGAGGCGCACGGTGCCCGTGGTGGGCCGGTCGAGGCCGCCGAGCAGGTGCAGCAGCGTCGACTTGCCGGACCCGGACGGGCCCACCACCACCACGAGCTCGCCGGCCCCCACCTCCACGGACACGTCCTCCAGCGCCCGCACCTCACCCGCGCCGCCGCCGTAGACGCGCGAGACGCCCTCGGCGCGCAGGACCGTCGTCGTCGCTGTCGTGCTGGTCATCGCCGCTCCCCCGATCCCCCGCGCCGGCCGTCCGGCCGGACCTCGACCCGGTCGGGCTCCAGCGCGAGCCGCACCCGGTCCCGCAGGTCCAGGGCGCTGACGAAGTCCTGCGGCAGCTGCAGGCGCCCCACGCGGTCGAGCACGGCGAACTCCTCCGCGACGTGCCGCTGCGCGCCGTCCTCGTCCACCTCGGTGCGGCGCAGCACCTCGGTGGACGTGCGCCCGTCACGGATCTGCACCGTCCGCGCGACGTGCTCGGAGACCGCCGGGTCGTGCGTGACGATCAGCGTGGTCACGCCGGTCGCGGCGTTCACGCCGCGCAGCGCCTCCAGCACCTCGACGCTCGTCGCCTCGTCCAGCTCGCCCGTCGGCTCGTCCGCCAGGAGCACGCGCGGCGAGCCTGCCACCGCGACGGCGATCGCGACGCGCTGCTGCTGCCCGCCCGACATCTGGCCCGGCAGCCGGTCGGCGACGTGCCCGACGTCGAGCAGCTCGAGCAGCTCGGTCACGCGCGCCGCGCGCGCAGCCTTGGACCCGGAGCGCGCGATCTCGAGCGGCACCCGGACGTTCTCGGCCGCCGTGAGGTACGGCAGCAGGTTCCGGCCCGTCTGCTGCCAGACGAACCCGACCGTCGACCGCTGGTAGTGCACCCGGTCGCGCCGCGTCATCGCCAGGAGGTCCGTGCCGGCGACGACGGCGGAGCCCGCCGTGGGCACGTCCATGCCGGACAGGATGTTGAGCAGCGTCGACTTGCCCGAGCCCGACGCCCCGACCAGGGCGACCAGGTCTCCGCGGTCGACGCCGAGGTCGAGCCCCTGCAGCGCCTGCACCTCGATGCCGTCCGTGGCGAAGATGCGCACCAGCCCGCGGCAGCGGATCTCGTCGGGCTCCGTCGGGGCCGCGTCGGCCGCCGGCCACCGCGCCTCGTCCTCGGTCACCACCATCTCGTCACCACCCTCGTCACCACCGTCTCGTCGTCGCCCATCAGCCGTCCTCCCTCATTCCGCCGCCTCCCGCAACCGCTCCGGGGTCGCGCCGCGACGACCCGCGACCGTCGCGAGCGCGGCCCCGACCACCACCGTCGCCACGAAGCCGACCACCCCCACCGCCACGAGCACCGGGTCGGCCGTGAGCGCGGGCTGCGGCCCGCCCCCGGTCAGCGCGGTGAGGTCCACGCGGGCGCGCAGCAAGGCCGGCACGGCGACCCCGACCAGGGTCCCGACGACGAGCGCGCCCAGGGCCCCGGGCGCCACCTCCCACGCGACGAGGCCGCGCGTCTCCGAGCGCCGGACGCCCATCGAGCGCAGCACCGCGAGCAGGCGCTCCCGGTCCGGGGCGGCCAGCACCAGGGTGAGCGCCACCGTGAGCGCGACGAGCACCCCCGCGAGCGCGACGGACACCCACGCGCCGGTCGCGATCCCCCGGGCGGCGGGCGACTCGAGCAGCTCGGCCGCGACCGTCGTGCGGTCGTCGACGGTCGCCCCCGGCAGCACGTGGGCCACCGCCCCGGCCACCCGTGCCGGGTCCGCGCCGTCGTCGAGCGCCAGGAGCGCCGTGCGCGGCTCGGTCGGCAGGTCGAGCGGCCCGGCGAGGACGCCCGCGTCGAGCACGAGCGTCGACGGCGCGTCGATCACCCCCGGAACCCGATCCGTCGCCCCCGTCACCACGACGTCGGCGCTCTCGTCCTGCAGGTCGAGGACGAGTCCCGTCTCGCCGGCCGCGACGCCCGGGACCCGCAGCGCGAGGACCGGCAGGGCGCCGTCGGCGGCCGGGCGGGCCAGCGCCGCGACGTCGGCCGGGGCCTCGGGCACCCCCGCCTGCACCGTCGCGAGCCCCGCCGCGTCCACGGCGACCACCTGCACCGCACGGGAGCTCCCGTCGGACGACCTCAGCTGGCCCGTCTCGGTCGCGCGGGCCGCGGTGGCCACCGCGGTCACGCCGTCCACCGCCCGCAGCGCCGTGACGTCCTCGGCCGCGAGCGCGGGCCCCGACACCCGCAGGTCCGCCCCGAGGTCGACGTGCGCCTGGCGGGCCACCCCCGCGTCCACCGTGGACAGCAGCACGGCCGACGAGGCGCCCACGGAGACCGCGAGCACCAGGGCGAGCGCCGGCACGACGCCGCCCGCCGGGGCGCGGGTGGCGCGCGCCGCGCCCAGGAACGGCACGAGGTCGCGCCGTCGGGAGAGCAGCCGCTCGAGGCCCCGCGCCAGCAGAGGGATCGCGCGCACCGCGACCAGGGCGGCCGCGGCCGCCACGAGGAGCGGCGTCGCCGCGACCAGGGGGTCGACCCCGCCGCCTCCCGCGCCCCCGACGACGCCGCGGCGCGCCAGGAGCACGACCGCGAGCGCCGCCACGCCCACCACCGCCAGCTCCGCCGTCCGGCGCCAGCGTCCGCCGGTGCCCGCGGCGAGGTCGCGGCGCTCGCCACGTAGCGACCGCGGCACCGTCACCGCGGCGGCCGCGACCGCGGGCGCCAGCGCCGCGCCGGCCGCCCACAGCAGCTGCGTCCCCGTCACCTCGCCCGGCCGGACGAGCAGGCCCAGCAGCACGCCGACGACGGCGGCAGGCAGGCTGACGGCCAGGCCCTCGGTCGCCGTGAGCAGCCGCAGCCGCGCTCCCGTCGCCCCGCGCGCGAGCAGCACCGCGAGCGCTGCCCGGCGGCGCTCGACGACGAGGCGCGCCGCGAGCACCACGACCGCGCCGAGCGCGCCGAGCGGCCCCACCACGAGCACCGCGAGGATCGCGTCGGTCGTGACGCGCTCGCGCATCAGCGCGTCGAGCACGTCGGAGAGCGCGGTGCGCGCCTGCAGGGTCGCCGGGTCGCCCGGCAGCACGGTCAGGGTCTCGTGCGTGAGGCCGCGCACCTGGTCGGCGAGCGTGGCGACGTCGTCGGACCTCAGGCCCTCGACGGTCACGGGGTACCACAGCTCGGTCTTCACCTCCCGGAAGGCGAGGGAGCCGATCATCGCCGGGTCGACGTAGACCGCGGCGGTCGCGATGGTGCTGCCGGACGGCGTCACGCCCAGCTGGGCCTTGCGCCCGAACGGCTGGTGGTACCAGGTGCTCGCGTCGGGGTCGACGGGCTCGGTGAGCCCGACGACGCGCAGCGGGGGAGACTTCCAGACGTCCATGGCGTACGTCCCGCCGAGCTCCCACCCCAGCGTGTCGGCGGCCTGGCGGGACAGGACCACCTGGACGGGCTCGTCGCCCTCGGGGCCGTTGAACCCCGTGACCACGGGCGTCGCGGCGGGCCACTCCCCCTCGACGAGCCGCAGGTCCTCGGTCATCCGCGCCGACGCCCGCAGCACGACCCGCGGGATCGCGATCCCGGAGCCGGGCACCTGCTCGGTCACCGTCTCCCGGGACGAGACGGCGAACGAGGGTTGGCCGAGCACGTCCCGCAGGGGGCGGGGCAGGCCGTCGCGCAGCGCCACCATGCCGTCGAGGAACTCGTCCCACCGGGGCTCCGGCGGCACGACCGGCTCGGCCTCCGGATCGGCCAGTGCGGCGTCCGCGGCCGACCGGCCGCCGCCGGGCACCACCGACGCCCGGGAGGTGACGTCGCGACGCTGGGGCGAGAGCTGCTCGGTGGCGTAGGTGACCTGCTCCGAGCGCATCTCGCCGATCGCGCGGGTGGCAGCGGTCGCGGCGCCGGCCCCGAGGACGGTCACGACCGCCAGGACGAGCGCCGTCCCCCACGCCGTGCGCAGGTGGCGACGGAGCAGCAGCCACAGCATCAGCGCACCTCCTCCCGGTAGCCGCCGTCGCGCGCCTGGGCGGTGACGACGGCCCGCACGGCGAGCGCGACGGCCGCCAGCCCCACGACGAGGACGAGGCCGGGCACCAGCGCCGCCGCGGGTGCGAACGCCGTGTCGGGCGTCGGGGCGACGGCGAACCCGGTGAGGGTGGCCGCGGCCAGGCCCGGCACGGTGGCGGCCGCCAGCACCCACCCGGCCAGGAGCCCGGCCACGAGCGCGGCGGCCGTGACGACGGCGAGCTCGGTCGCGCGGCCCGCCCCCTGGGACCGGGGCGGCAGGCCGACGGCGCGGAGCACCGCGACCTCGCCGCGCCGCTCGCGCACGCCGGCGACGCTCACGGCGCCCACCCCGACGAGGGCGAGCGCCACGGCCGCGAGCGCGGCGACCGCGAACGCCTGGCGCACGGGCCCGGCGGCGTCGGAGGCCTGGCCCCCGCTCGACGTCCTGACCTGCGCCGGCGTCGACCCGGCGGCCTTGACGGCCGCGGCGGCCAGCCGGTCGACGTCGGCGCCGGGCGCGGCCCGGACCCAGGTCTCGCGGGCGCCGGGCACGGTGGTGGCGAGGCGCAGGGACGCGGCCTGCATCGCGTCGAGCCCGACCATGGCCGCCGCCGGGTGGGACGAGCCCGGCACGACGTCCACGACGTCGACCACCTGCACGGGCATGCGCCCGCCCTCGCCCAGCGGGAGCTCCGTCGTGCCCCCGGTCGCGACGTCGAGCAGGCGCGCCAGGTCCTCGGACAGGACGACGGCGGCAGGCCGGCGGCCCGGGCCCCCCACCATGACCCGGAACGGCGAGGGCATCGCCTCGTGGTCGGCCTGGACCACGAGGCTCAGCCTCGTCCCCGGCCGCGCACCGAAGAGGGCGTTCGCCCTCGGGTCGTCGCGGGCCGGCCCCCAGTCGGCGGCGCCGACGTCCACCTGTTCCGTGCGCCCGTCGCCGGTCGTGACGTCCAGCGTGTCGACCCCGAGCCGCAGGGTGGTGAGCGCGCCGGCTGACGGCGGCAGCTGGGCGTCGAGCGCGACGACCGTCCAGGTCCCCGGGGCGCCGTCGGCGGTGGCGGGCGCGGCGGGTACGTCGGCCCGGAGCTCGAGCGAGCGCTCGTCGGGACCGATCGGGCGCGCCTCGTCGAGGCCGCCGTCCAGGTCACCGTCCAGGTCGACGTCGAGGTCCTCGACGGCGACGGGGACCAGCTGCCCGTCGGTGTCGGCGAGCCAGAGCGTGAGATCGACCGTCGAGTCCTCGAGCGCGAGCAGCGCGACCCTCTCGGGGGGCAACGCCCCGGTCATCGCCAGGAGCGTGTCCCACGAGGCGGGCTCACCGCCCGTCCCCGCCGTGCCGGCCTCCCCCGTGGCCGCCTCGTCGACGACGTAGAACTGTCCCGTGACGTGCAGCACCAGCTCGCCGGCGTCGGCCGGGAGACGGGGGTTGTCGTCGTACGGGCCGGCGCCGGCCAGTGCCGACGCGATCTCGTCGACGCCCTGCTGCCCGTGCGGCCCACGCACCACCGCCGCGATCCGGTCGGGGGGCACGCCCGTCGTGGTCAGCGGGACCCCGTCGAGGACCGCCTCGGAGGCCCGCACGGGCGCGGCGGCCTCCGCCCCCGGCAGCGCCGCGTACGTCGCGGCGGGGCCGGGCGACCCGTCCGCGGCGACGAGACGCACGTCGCTCCCCGCCGCGACGGTGGCGGCCGTCTGCCGCAGGTGCTGCCCGGTCCCGGCGTAGGCGGACGCGAGCACGACGCTCCCCGCGGCCACCACGACCAGGACGACGGGCACCGCCGTGACCGGGAGCCGCCGCGCCACCTGCCGCGCGGCGAGCACCCCGGTGCCCGGGCGGCGCGCGGCCGCCCCCGCCCACGCCCGCGACAGCGGCCCCAGCAGGGCCACCGCCACGACGGCCGCGGCCGCGAGCACGAGCGCGGGCGCCGCGGCGGCCGCCGGGTCCGTCTGCGCGCCGTCGGGCGTGGGGACGAGGGGCGACCCGTACCGGCGCAGCAGCCAGGTGGTGACCCCGGCGGCCACGACCACCAGGACCACCGTCCCCCAGGCGGCGGCCCGCCGCGTGCGACCCGACCGGTCCGCGACCCGCAGCGCCGCGGCCGCTCTGGCCTGCGTCCCGCCGACCGCCACGAGGACGAGCAGCGCACCCGCCGCCGTCGCCACGGCCGAGGGTGCCAGCGTGCCCGCGAGGGCTGCGCCGGCCGTGCCCTGGGCCGCGAGCACGGCCGCCGCCGCACCCGCGCCGACGGCCGCCCCGCCCACGACCACCAGCGCCGCCTCGGACGCCGCGGCCGCGGTCAGCTGACCCGCCGACGCGCCGCGCGAGACCAGCAGGTGGACCTCCGCCGCCCGCGTGGCCGCGAGCAGACGGGCCACCTGCGCGACGGCGACCGCGCCCGCCAGCGCGAGCACCAGCATCGGGACGAGGGCCACGGCCGACGCCGCCGCGGCGGCCGACGCCGCGGCAGCGGCGCGCTCCCCCAGGTCCCCCGTGACCGCCGCGCCGCGCACCGCCACGGCGTCGTCGGCGAGGACCGTGTCGAGGAGGGCGTCCGACGCCGCCGCGAGGACCCCGAGGTCGGCCGTGTCGGTGGCGGCGACGTCCGGCGTGAGCGTCCAGCGCACGAACGGGTCGTCGGAGTCGTCGTCGGGCACCTCCTCGCGGACCAGGTCGTAGGGCGCCGGCGCGAACAGCGCGTCGACGTCGCTGCGCAGCGCCGCGTCCTGCGCCGCGGCGTCGGCCTCCGCGGCGAGCCGGGTGGTCACCGCGACCGTGGCGGGGGCGCCCCCGAGGGTGAGCCCGTCGTGGACGACGTCCGTCTCGGCCGCGTGGACCGCCCCGACCGCCGTCCCGAGGGCCGCCGCGACGGTGGCGACCAGCAGCGCGACGAGGACCAGCAACCCGCGCCGGGCACCCGAGCGGCTCGCCAGCAGCCGGGCGCGGGTCACGGGCGGCGCTCCCGCTTCTCGTTGCCACGCCGATAGTTGCCCGTCGCGCGGGCCAGCAGCTCCTGGTCGGTCTCGGGGTCACGGCCGAGCAGCGCGACGAGGCGGGCGGCGCGTGCCCCGGCGACGGTGACGACCGGACGTCCGCCGCGGCTCACCAGCACCGTGCCGTCCTTGGTGACCCGGTGGTCGAACGGGTCGTCCTCGAGTCCCACGACGTCTCCCTCAGCGGCGCCACTCGTAGGGCGTCGTGGTCGACACCTTGACGAGGCCGGACCGCTCCAGGATGGGGCGGGAGAACTCGGTCGAGTCGCTGTGCAGGTAGGTCTTGCCGCGCTCGACGGCGGACCGGGCGCGGGCCGCGGTCAGCGCCCGGTAGATCCCGCGGCCGCGCCACTCGGGCCGGGTCGAGCCGCCCCAGAGGCCCGCGAACTCGGTACCGGGCACGGGTTCGAGGCGACCGGCGCTGACGATCTGCCCGTCCGCCTCCGCGACCCACAGCTCCATGTCGGGGTCGCGCTCCTGGCGGTGGAGGATCTGGTCGGCGTGGTGGGACGTGGCCGGGTCGTCGCCGAAGACCTCGTCGGCCATCGCGGACATGGCGCGGACGTCCGCCTCCGCGCTGATGCGGCGCAGGGTGACGCCGTCCGGCAGCGGGACGTCCGCGACGAGGAGCCGTGCGTCCCCGATCATGATCGACTCCGGGTCCTGGGGCAGGAACCCGTGGTCGACCAGCGCCTCGTGGAGTCCCGGCGCGACGTCGTGCCCGCGGGCCTTCCACTCGGCCTCGGTGATCGCGGCGTCGTCGCGGAAGTGCGCCAGGACCGCGGCGACGAACCCGCGGATCGTCGCGGCGTCGGCGCCGCCGAGGTCGCGGTAGGTGACGAAGCCGCGCCCGCCCGGGAAGGTGGCGAGGCGCAGGGGCCCGAGGCGCGTCACGGCCACGGCGCTCGGCGTCTCGGCGTCCGTCCTCAGCTGGTCGTCGTAGGCGGCGAGCAGGCGCGCGACGTCCGCGGCAGGTGCGTTCACGGCGGTCACCCTTCCAGAGCGCAGCACGCGGGGCAACGGTTTTCACCGTGGCGTACCGACCTGTCATGCGCTTGCGCCGCGCACCAGGGGCGGCGCCGTCGTCACCCCTCGGTCAGGTCCTCCCAGACGACGAAGACCGACCCGTCGTCGATCTGCGCGCCCGCCGCACGGTAGGTGGCGAGCGCCGCGGTGTTGTCCGCCTCCGTGCCGGTCCACATCCCGCGGCAGCCCCGCGCCAGGGCGACGCCGCGCAGCGCTGCGAGCAGCGCCGTCGCCACCCCCTGCCGGCGCGATCCCTCGTCGACGCCCAGCTCGTACAGGAAGAGCTCCGCGTCCTTGTCGGGGTGCCGCATCTCGACGCCGGACACGAACCCGACGTCGCGACCGTCGGCCGCGCGGGCCAGCAGCACGACGTGGCCGGGCCGCCCCAGGGTGTCCGCGGCGCCCTCGGGCGTGACCGCGAAGTCGAAGAGGTGCGACGCGGCCACGAGCTCCGCGGGGTCGGTGACCTGCACGACCGTCCATCGCGTCATGCGTGCCATCGTCGCCCCGCGTCGGGCCGCGGGCGAGCCGGCGCCTCGCCCTGTTGCACCCACGTCGAAAGTGTCACGCGGCAACCGTCCCCCCGCTCCCTCCCCACCATGACCCCGGGGACGCCCACGAACCAGGCCGCGGAGGCGGCGAGCACGCTGCTGCCGAGCGGCTCCGTCCTGCTCGGCTTCCTCGCCGCCTCCCTCGCCATGCTCGCCGTCCCCGGCCCGTCCGTCGTGTACGTCGTCGCGCGCACCACGGCCCACGGGCGGCGCGCCGGGCTGTGGTCGATGGCGGGGCTGGAGACCGGCGCCGCGCTGCACGTCGTCGCCGCGGCGGCCGGGCTGGCCGCGCTGCTGGCGCGGTCGCCCGTCCTGTTCGACGCGGTGCGCTGGACCGGCGCCGCCTACCTCGTGTGGCTCGGGGTCCGCGAGCTGCGCGCGGCACGCACCCACACCCCGGGCGAGGGTGAGGCCGCCGGCCCGTCGTCGCCGCGCCGCTGGCGGCTGTTCGCCGACGGCGTCCTCGTCGACGTCCTCAACCCGAAGACCGCCCTGTTCTTCCTGGCCTTCCTCCCGCAGTTCGCCGACCCGGCGCGCGGCCCCGTCGCGCCCCAGCTGGCGCTCCTCGGCGGGCTCTTCGTCGGCCTCGCCGCGCTCGTGGACTCCGCGTACGCCCTGCTCGCCGACCGGATGTCGTGGCGGCTGCGCGCGTCGGAACGCGCCCGGCGCCGCCTGGGGCGCGCCTCCGGCGGGGTCTACCTGGCGCTCGCCGGCGCCGCGGTGGTGGTGTGAGACCCGCGGCCCGCCAGCGGAGTCAGGTGCTCTCGTCCGGCCGACGCTCCCAGGACGGCGGCGGTCGCGCAAGGATGCGAGCGGCGCGCGGGTGTCGCGGGCGTCGGTGTCAGAGGTGCCGGGCCACGACCGCCCGTCGGGAGCGGGGCCGCCACCCGCGGCGGTCCGCCTCGACCAGCAGGCGCAGCAGCAGGCCCCCGACGAGCAGCCCGCCCACCAGGTCGCTGATCCAGTGCCAGCCGAGGTAGTAGGAGACGGCGACGGCGTTGAGCGCGACCAGGCCCACGCCGAGGCGCAGGGTGGTCATGGTGCGCGCCGACGCGTTCGTCCAGCGCCCCACCAGATAGACGGCCGTGCCGTAGATCAGCACCGCCTCCGCGGCGTGCCCCGACGGGAAGCTGATCCCGCTCCAGCCGAGCTGGCGCAGGCCGCCGCCGAACAGGTCTGCGTCGTCCGTCGTCGGCGCCGGCCGGGCGAGCACCACCTTGAGCAGCCCCACTCCCCCGTAGAACGCCAGCTCGGCCATGGCCGCGCACCACAGGGGCCGCCACGTGCGGTGCCGCCACGACAGCGTGCCAGCGACCGCCAGGAGGACCGGCAGGCAGACCGCCTGCCCGGCGATCGGGTCGAGCACGTGCTGGATGAAGGGCCGCAGGCCCGGCGTCAGCGCCCTGGCCCAGTGCCCGTGCGCGGCCTCGTCGATCCGCTGGAACGGACCGGCCGCCAGGAGCGTCACGACGACCAGCCCGGCCAGGAGCGCCGGCGCCGACGTGAGGCGGGCGAGCGGGTCGACCGCCGTCCGGGCACGCACCGCTCGGGCACCGGGACGCGAGCCGTCGGGGACGCGCGCGGGCGCGGTGGGAGCCTGGAGCAACATTGCGCTCAGGGTAAGCAGCGCACCTGGACATCGCCTGTCCGGGCCCGTGTGGTGTCCCGCACGTCCGACCCGGCGCCGCCGAGACCGCCGAGGCCGGGGCTGCCGGGCCTGCAGGGGCGGCGGTCAGGCGTGCGAGGAGAGAGTCGCCGTCAGCCAGTCGTTGCGGGCGCGCAGCAGGCGCGTCATGTACCGGGTGAGCACCAGCCGCTCCACGAGCCGCCCCAACGGCCCGGCCGGGGCGGAGAACTCCACCCTGTCCGTCATCCGCGTGCCGCCGGGCACCGCCTCGAACCGGTGCTCGTGCCACCAGCGGCGGAACGGGCCGGCCACCTGCTCGTCGACGAACCGGCGCGGCGCGTCGTGGGCGGTGATGCGCGACGTCATGCGGAACGGGACGCCGAAGTGCCGCGCCCGCCACGTCACGGTGTCGCTCAGGCCCATCGCGCCCGACGTCACGCCCGCGACCGCCCGCTCCCCCGAGCGGCGCATCGACGCCGTGTGCGCGTCGACCGACAGGCTCAGCGCGAAGCACGCCTCCGGGGCCGCGGGGATCTCGGTGACCAGGACGATCGTCGGCACCCGGCGATCCTAGGTCCGGCCGGCGCGGGCGTCGTCAGGCCCGCGGCAGGTCGAACCCGGCGGGCACGTCGTCGCGGCTGCGCCCGTAGGCGCGCATCGCGACGGTCTGCCGTTCGAAGAAGTCGGCCAGGCTCCCGGCAGCCGGCGCCGGGACGCCGACGTCGTCCAGCGCCTCGCGGAACAGGCGTACGCACACCTCGTCGAGGTCGGCGTGCTCCCCGTTGCCCGCGTGCATCCGCAGCATCCTCGACTCGTTCCCGTAGCCGCCGGTGTACAGGAGCGGTCCGCCGAGCGCCTCGGCCAGGTACGCCGCGAGACGTTCGTCGTGCTGAGGGTGCAGCGTGCCGTGCGAGAACGGGTGCGCCGCCACCGGGTCGGCGAGGCAGAGCGCGTTCCAGCGGCGGCACACCGCGAGCAGGACGTCGAAGCCCCCGACGTCGTCGTACAGGGTCATGCCCTCAGTATCCACGCCGCGGACCCGCGGAGGCCGTGTGAATCGTGATTCACAAGATCCGTGACTTCCGGCCCGCGCGCTGCCACACTCGGGCACGACGACGCACGAGACGACGACGTGAGACGACGACGCGAGGGAGCCCACGATGCCCGACCTGCTCGACCCGGTGGCGACGACGGCGGCCCGGGCGGCCGTCGTCCGCGAGGCCGGCGGGCCCGCGAGGCTCACGGACGTCACGCTCGACCCTCCGGGCGACGGCGAGGTCCTGGTCCGCGTCCACGCGTCCGGCGTCTGCCCCACGGATCTGTTCGGCATGGCGGGCGGCGCCGGCGACAGGTTCCCCGCGATCTTCGGGCACGAGGGGGCGGGCGTCGTCGAGACCGTCGGGCCGGGTGTCGACTCGCTCCGGCCCGGTGACCGCGTCGTGCTCAGCTTCGACTCGTGCGGCGGCTGTGCGGCGTGCGCCGACGGGCACCCCGCCTCGTGCGTCCGTTTCGCGGACCTCAACTACCGTCCCCGGTCGCGCGCCGTCGCCGAGGGGGCGGCGGCCACGACCGGCTGGATGGGCCAGTCGTCCTGGGCGACGCACGTCCTGGCCCGCGAGTCCAACGCCGTGCGTATCGACGACGACGTGCCCTGGGAGGTCGCCGCCCCGCTCGGCTGCGGGATCCTCACCGGCGCCGGGACCGTGCTCCACGTCCTGACCCCCGGCCCGCGCGACACGCTGCTCGTCATCGGCGCGGGGACCACCGGGCTCGCCGGCGTCATGGCGGCCCGGCACCGCGGCGTGGGGCGCGTCGTCGTCAGCGACCCCGACCCCGGCCGGCGCGCCCTGGCGCTCGAGCTCGGCGCCACCGACGCCTTCGCCCCGCAGGACGTGCCGGCCCGCACGCTCGCGGCCACGCACGTGCTCGACACCGTCGGGCGGCAGGAGACGACCGACCTCGCGCTCGCCGCGCTCGCCCCGCGCGGCGTGTGCGTCACCGTGGCGCTGCACGCCGGGCCGAACCGGGTCGAGGTGTCGCAGACGCAGGTGCTCTGGGGCCGCACGCTGACCGGCGTCATCGAGGGGGACGCCGTCGTGCATCGCGACGTGCCCACCCTGGTCGCGCTGTGGCGCGCCGGGCGGCTGCCGGTCGAGCGGCTCGTGCGCGGCTACCCGTTCGCCCGGGTCGGGTCGGCGGTCGACGACCTTCGCGCCGGTCGCACGATCAAGCCCGTGCTGCTGATGGACGGCGGCGCGGTCCCGGCCGCGCCGGCCGCGCCGGCCGTCCCGGCCGACGCGGCCGACGCGGCCGCCCTGGCGGACCTGCTCCGGGACGGCCGCGTCCCGGCGTCCGACCTCCCCGCGCTGTGGCGCTCGCTGCCGCCCGTGCGGACCGACGAGCTGCGCGGGCTGTGGCGCGGCTTCGGCGTGAGCACGGCGCACCGCACCCAGCGGCTGCTCACCCGCACCGGCTGGTTCGGGAAGCTCTTCCGCTCGGACGACGACGTGTCCCCGATCGTCTGCGAGCGGCCGGACGGCACGCTCGAAGCGGACGCGCGCCTCGCCCGCGGTGGCGCGACGCTGCGCACGGTCGTGCACGACGGCGTCGCCACGGCGTCGATGGTCTACGACGGGCAGCCGGTCATCGACCACTTCGTGCGCCTGTCGGACGACGCCGTCCTCGGCGTGATGACCGGGCGGGACACCGCCGACGACGGCGCGCTCTACTACTTCGTCCTCGAGAAGGTGGCCGACCGGGAGGTCGCCGTCGGCGACTGAACCCACTGGCGACGCCTCACGCCAGCGTGTCGAGGAAGGCCAGGGCGCGCTCGCCCAGGAGCGCGGCCGCCGCGGGGTCGTGCCCCCGCACCGACCGGTCGGCGAACAGGTGCGCCGTGCCCGAGTAGAGGAAGAGCTCGGCCGTCGGCACGGAGCCCGCGAGCGCGCGGGCGGACTCGAGGTCCTCGGCGAACCAGTCGTCGTCCACGCCGCCGTGGACCTGGACGGGCAGGCCCTCCGGCCAGGTCCCGAACTCCTCGACCGGGAGGCACGCGTCGACGAAGAGCGCGCCGACCGCGCCCGGCCGCGTCTGGGCGAGCCGCTGCGCCGGCATGACCCCCATCGAGAACCCCGCGTAGACGAGCTCCGCGGGGAGCTCCTCCGCGGCGGCGACGCCTCGGGCCATCACCGTGTCGAACCCGAGCTCCTGAGCGTGGGCGACGCCGGTCTCGACGTCGTCGAAGGTCCGGCCGTCGAACAGGTCGGGCACGTGGACGGTGTGCCCCGCCGCGGCGAGCTCGTCCGCGAACGCCCGGATCCCCGGCGTCAGCCCCTGGGAATGGTGGAACACGATGATCTCGGCCATGGCCCCTCCTCGGATCCCGCACCACGATCCTCGGCCTGCTCCACGAGCGCGCGGCGAGCGTCACCGAGCTCGCCGGCGGGCTACCTCGACAGCGTGAGGTGCAGCAGCGGGTAGGGCCGGCCCTCGTCGTCCACCGGGCTGCGGCCCATCACCGTGAACCCGGCGTGCTCGTAGAAGCCGAGCGCCTGCGCGTTCTGCTCGTTGACGTCGACGGTCGTCACGCCGCACCGGTCGACGACATGGGCCAGGAGCGCGCGCCCGACGCCGCTCCCCCGGGCGTCCGCGTCGACGAACAGCATCTCGAGCGACCCCTCGGACACCCCCGCGAAGCCGACGGCCCGGCCGGCCCGCTCGGCGACGAGCACCCGCACGTGCGGCAGGTACGCGCTCGCCAGCCGCTCCTCGATCCGCGCGCGGTCGTCCTCCGCCAGGAAGTCGTGCGTCGCGTCGACCGCGGACCGCCAGATCTCGACCAGGCGGGGGTACTCCTCCGGCCCGGCTCCGGGACGGACGGTGAGGTCGAGCGGCTCGGGGCCGCGGTCCGGTTCGAGGGCGGGAGTGGTCATGGGGCCATCCTCCCAGGGCCCGTGCCGGCCACCGGTGGTCCGGGTAACGTCCTGCGCAAGATCCCCGACGACGTCGACGAGGCGAGGACGATGAGCCACTACCTCATCTACTTCAACCAGCAGTGGGTCGGCGACCACAGCCCTGACTGGTTCGCCGAGCGCGGGCCGCTCGCCAACGCCGTCGTGGACGACATGCGAGACGCCGGCGTCCTCGTGTTCGCCGCCGGCGTGGACGAGGACGACGCCGCGGCCTTCACCGCCGACGCCACCAGCGGTACGCCGGTGGTCACCGCCGGGCCGTTCGCCCCGGCGGAGCAGCGCATCGGCGGCCTGACGATCGTCGACGTCGCCGACGACGACGCCGCGAAGGCGTGGGCGGGCCGGGTCGCCGAGGCCTGCGGCTGGCCGCAGGAGGTCCGCCGGGTCGTCTGAGCGCGCTCCCGACCTATCCCCGTCGCCGCGGCAGCGCCGCCGCGACGAGGAGCGCCGGTCCGGCGACGAGCGACCACGGACCGGGGCCGGCCGGAGAGAGCACGACCTCGGGGTGCACCCGCAGCACGTTGACGGCCAGCGCGCAGCACAGGACGCCGGCGACGAGGACCACGGCGCGCGCGACGCGCCCGGCTCCACGACGCGAGTACCGCCAGGCGACCACGGCGATCGCCCACAGCACCAGGCTGAGCCCCGTCCCGAAGATCAGGAACAGCGGCCAGGAGGCCTCCAGGTCGGAGGCGAAGCCGACGGCGTTCGTGACCGTGTGAGCGACGCCCAGCCCGACCAGCGCGAGCGCGCCGACGCCACCGGCGATCCGGCGGGGGCGGGAGAACGGGCGGGTCGGGACGAGGGGGCGCGTGTCGGTCGTCGTGTCCATGCCTCCAGGCTGACCGGGTCGGCGCGCCCTGGGATCCCCTGCGGGGGGGCAGACGGCTCACCCTCGAGGGTGAGCCGTGGCGTCGGGACGAGACGTCAGACGTTGAAGCGGAACTCCACGACGTCGCCGTCCTGCATGACGTAGTCCTTGCCCTCGACGCGTGCCTTGCCGGCGGAGCGGGCGGCCTGGACGGAGCCGGCGTCGACGAGGTCGTCGAACGAGATGACCTCGGCCTTGATGAAGCCGCGCTCGAAGTCGGTGTGGATGACGCCGGCGGCCTGCGGGGCGGTCCAGCCCTTGCGGATCGTCCAGGCGCGGGACTCCTTGGGGCCGGCGGTGAGGTACGTCTGCAGGCCGAGGGTGTGGAACCCGACGCGGGCGAGCTGGTCGAGGCCCGCCTCGTCCTGGCCGGAGTCCGCGAGCATCTCCTTGGCGTCGTCCTCGTCGAGCTCGACGAGCTCGGACTCGAACTTCGCGTCGAGGAAGACGGCGTCGGCGGGGGCGACGAGGTCGCGCAGGCGCTGCTGCATCCCGGCGTCGGCGAGGCCCGCCTCGTCCGTGTTGAACACGTAGATGAACGGCTTGGCCGTCAGGAGCTGCAGCGACGCGACGTCGGCGAGGTCGAGGCCCTCCGCCTTCGCGCCCTGGAAGAGCGTGGTGCCCGACTCGAGGATCTTCTGCGCGGTGGTGGCGGCCGCGAACAGCGCGGCGTCGCCCCGCTTGATCTTGACCTCCTTCTCCATCCGCGGCAGCGCCTTCTCCAGCGTCTGGAGGTCGGCGAGGATCAGCTCCGTGGAGATGGTCTCGATGTCGCCCTGGGCGTCGACCGAGCCCTCGACGCGGACGACGTCGCCGTCGTCGAACACGCGGGTCACCTGGCAGATCGCGTCGGCCTCGCGGATGTTCGCGAGGAACTTGTTGCCCAGGCCCTCCCCCTCGGACGCGCCCTTGACGATGCCCGCGATGTCGACGAACGACACCGTGGCGGGCAGGATCCGCTCGCTGCCGAAGATCTCCGCGAGCTTGTCCAGCCGCGGGTCCGGCAGCGGGACCACGCCGACGTTGGGCTCGATCGTCGCGAACGGGTAGTTCGCCGCGAGCACCTGGTTGCGGGTCAGGGCGTTGAAGAGCGTGGACTTGCCGACGTTGGGCAGGCCGACGATGCCGATGGTGAGTGCCACGTCGGGAGAGTCTACGTGGCGCGCGTCAACGGGCCGCCCGGGCCCGCTCCTCCAGCGTCGTCAGGTCCCGCTCGACGAACTGCAGGTGCGCCCAGTGCTCCCGCGCGACGACGCCCAGGCTCTGGTGCACCGCGCGGGTGAGGCCCGCCGGTGCCCACGGCGGGAGGCGCGGGGCGTCGGCGGTGACGTCCGTGCCGGCGAGCTCGTCGTAGACGGCGTACACCTCGGCGACGCGGTCGGCGTGCGCGGCCAGGGTCTCCTCCAACGAGGGCGCCGCCCCCAGGTCGACCCCGAGGGCGGCCACCTCCGGCTCGTACTCCGAGAACGGCAGACCGGCGTACCAGAACGGGTCGTCGATCCCCCGCAGCCCGTACCGGATCCAGCCGTCCATGGCGAACACCAGGTGGCGCAGCGTCTGCGCCGTCGACCACTCGCCGTCGACCTGCTCGTGCACCGCGCCGGGGCCCGACGCCGCCGCCCGCGCGAGGTGCGCGTCCCAGGCGCGCAGCGCCGCGTCCAGCGACGCGCGCTGCTCGACGAGGTCCGCCGACCGGGCCTGCTCGCGGCCCGGGTACCGGCGGTTCAGCTCGGCCTCGACCAGCGGTGCGACGTCGACCCCGTTGACGCGCAGCCCGGCGATCTCGCCGTCGAGGTCCGCGTCCGTGAGGTCGACGCCGCGCATCACCGCGCCCGGCAGGAAGCTCTGCTCGAACCGCACGCCGTCGAGCTGCGCGAGACGGAAGGTGGCGCCCGTCAGGTCCGTCTCGACGAACCGGGCGCCCCGCAGGTCGTCGTCGGCCGTGAATCGCGTCATGCCCCGCGACGCTACGCCGCACCCCCGACAGCGGTGACGGCGTCGAGGAGCCGCTCGTAGGTCCGCGGCGTGGGCAGGTGCGTCAGCAGGTGGGCCACGGACCGGTCGACGTCGCTCCCCGGGCCCGCGTGCCCGGCCAGCACCTCGCCGGCAAGACCGTCCAGGTAGTTCAGCAGCCCGGTCGCGGAACCGCGGAACGCCGCGAGGTCGAGGGCGGGCAGCCCGCCGGCCCGCGCCCGGTAGCCCTCCGTCAGCGCCGCCGCCGCGGCGTCGTTCACCGCACCGCCCGGGTCGACGGCCCAGCTCACGAGCGCGTCGGCGAGCTCCCACGACGGCGGCTGTCCGCCCGCGTGCTCCCACGCGGCGACGACGAGCCGCCCGTCGGCGCGCAGCCGGCACTGGCCCGGGCCGAGCGTGTTGTGGCTCAGCACGGGCCGCTCCGGCACGGCCGCGGACCCGAGGGCCTCCAGCTCGGCCAGGGCGGGCGCGGCGTCGCCGAGCGCCGTCGTCCACGACGCGCCGTCGTCGCGAGCCGCCGCGAGGACGTCCTTCCACGGTGTCGGCCGCAGCCGGCCGGCGTGCCACGGGCTGACGCGGTCGACGGGGAGCGCGAGACCGTGGAGCGCCGCCAGCACGTCGCCCACCTGCGCGGCGACGCCCGCGCTCACGGGCGCGACCAGGGGCGGCCCGGCCGGGACGTGCTCGTGCACCCACCACCGGTGCCCGCCGACCTCCTCGACGAGCCCGCCGCCGACCCCGGGCACGGGCGTGGGCAGGATCACCCCGGCGGCCCCGGCCGCGCGCTGGATCCGCGCGACGGCGTCGACCTCGACGATCGGCCACCACGTGTCGAGGGTCCGGGCCTCGTACCGCCCGCGCTCGGTCGCCACGGCGAAGCGGCGGCCGGTCTCGTCCGGGGGCGCGAGAGAGGTCATGGGGCCCACGAGCTCGCCCAGCCCGAAACGGGTCGCGAGCTCTCGGGCCGTGCCGGGGTCGACCTCGGCGCCGGGCCCGCTGCGGCGGTCCACCTCGGCCTTGAGCTCGGTCCAGGAGCCGAAGCCGTACCGGTCGGCGAGCGCCGTCTGGGCGCGGGCCAACGTGGTCGTCGGGTCTGCGGACCGGAGCCCGGCGAGCAGCTCCTTCGCCTGTCGGCGGAGCTGGCCCATGTCGGGTCGGTCAGGGAGCGTCTTCATGAGGAGCACCTCGCTCGGCACCTGGGCTCGCGCAGGTCTGCCGATCGGTGTGTGCGTCGCTCACCTGGTCGGTGCTGCGGGGAGGGCCTCGGGCCTGCCGGCGAGCCTCGGCGCGATCCCCGGTCGCGCTGCACCCAGCGTCGCCGGGCTCCCACCGCGTGTCAAGAGGTGGCGACGTCGACGTCCTGGTGCCAGGACTCCGTCACGTACGACGTGCGCCAGCCCCAGCTCTCGTACAGCGACGCGGCGCCCGTCGGGCTGTCCGCGTCGACCTCGAGCCCCACGCGATCCCGCCCGCGCGCCGCGGCGTCCCGGACGACGGCGAACAGCAGCGCCGTCGCCACGCCGCGCCCCCGGGCCCGGCGGTCGGCGCCCAGGTACTCGATGTAGCTGCCCTCCTTGCCCGACGCGCCCGACGGCAGCACGGCGCCGACGAGCGCGCCCATCGGCTCGGGCGCCGCGTCGGGGTCCTGCGGGTCGTCGACGAGGGCCAGCCACCAGTGGTCCCACCGGTGGCCAGGGTCGGACCGCAGGCGCACGAGGAACTCGCCGAAGCTCTCGCGGTAGGAGTTGAAGTGGTCCTCGAACGCGCTCTCGAGCACCCGGTGCACGGTCTGCAGGTCCTCGGCGACCGGCAAGCCGTCGTCGTGCGTCGCGACGCGACGCACCGTCACTCCCGGGCGCGGGTCGGGCAGGACGCCGCGGTGGGCCTCCTCCGCGACCACGGGCCGCGACATCTGCAGCCACGAGCGGGCCCGCTCGTAGCCGGCGGCGGCGAGCCAGCCCTGCTGGGTCGTGTCCCCCTCGAACGCGCCCGCGTCGAGCTGGGTGCGGGTCACCCCGCGCTGGGCCGCCAGCTCGCGGCCCTGTCGCGCCGCCCACGCGTAGCCCGCGGCCGCGAGCCCGTCGGCCGCCGGCGTCGCGCGGTCGACGTCGACGCCCACGACGACGCGCCCCGCGGCACGGTCGTGCGCCCACGCCCAGCCCCGCACCACGCCCTCGGGGTCGCGCGCCACGACCTGGCGCCGCGTCCACGACACCGGGCCCGCCACCTCGGCGGCGAGGGCGTCCTGGTTCACGACCGACGACCCCGTGAACGGGGCGGCGACCGCCCCGCGCAGCTCGCCGAGCCGGGGCAGGTCGGACAGCTCGGGGGTCGACGTCGTCCAGCCGTCGGGCAGGGGCAGGTGCTCGGGGTTCGCAACGGTCACGCGCCCATTGTCGCAAAGCATCCTTGGTGCGCCCATGACCGGCCCGTCATGAACCTCGACAGGAGGCCGCGACGACGTCACCCGAAGGCCATGACCTGCTGCAGCAGCTCGGGCAGCCGCCGGTCGTAGGTCCGGGCGCCCCACCGCACGCCCAGCAGCAGGACGAGCACTCCCGTGACGAGCCCGACCGCGAGCGCCGCCCACCCGAGCGTCACCTGCGGCAGCAGGATCGCCGGCAGGGCGAGGGCGAGCGTGGGGACGCTCACGGCGAGGGTGATCCCCATCGTCGCGAACTGGGCGACGATCGTCGCCATCGTGGCGCCCTGCGGGGACTTGAACGGGCTCTCCCCCGGCTTCGGCACCGGGTACACCAGCCGCGCGGACACCGCGCTCGAGATCCCCAGCGACGCGCCCAGCGTGCCGGCCGTCAGCCCCAGCAGCGCGGGCAGCGCGTCCCACCGGCCCGCGACGGCGCAGCCGACGAGGGCGAACGCGACGCACAGCGGCAGGCCGCCCACCAGCACGGGGAGCACGCGCCCCCACCGGTCGACCCGGCCCCGGACGCCGGTCGCGACGTGCAGCGCGAACGCCGTGTTGTCGTAGCCGACGTCGTTCGAGATGCCGAAGCCGAGCAGCCACGCGGCCAGCGGCGCCATGACCAGCAGCAGCCCGCCCCCCGCCCCGTTCGTCGTGCCGACGGCGAGCAGCACCAGCGGCAGCAGCGGCACCATCGCGATCGACGCCGCGTACCGGGGGTCCCGGACCCAGTAGGTGGCGGTCCGCGCGGCGACCGCCCCGAGCGGCGTGGCGGGCAGGCGGCCGAACCAGCCGAGGCCCTTCGCCGCGGTGGCCGACGCGCCGCCGCCGTGCGGCGTCACGAGCTCGCGGGCGAGCGCGCGGTCCCAGACCGCCCAGGCGAGCGCGAGCGTGCCCAGGCAGACCACGAGCCGGGCCGCGAGCAGCGCCCACGCGCCGTCGTGCACGGCCGACGCGAGGGACCAGGGCGCCCCGAGCGGGGTCCAGCCGACCACCTGGGCCAGCGGCGCGATCGCCGACCCCAGCGCGTCCGCGCCGGCCCCGTCCACGGTCACCTCGACGCCGTCGGCGAGCCACCCGAACGCGGGCCCGATCAGCAGGAGCGGCACCACGGCCACGATCGCCAGCACCTCGCGGTACCGCCGCGAGTCGAGCAGCGGCGCCAGGGCCGTGGTCACCGCGCGGGAGCCGACGACGCACAGGGCCGTCGCGAGGACGCCGCCGACGAGCGCCGCCACGAGCGCGGCCGGATCCCGCCACCAGGCGAAGGAGACGCCCAGCGCGCCCAGCGTCGTCACCGCCGCGGGGATCGAGACGAGCCCGGCGAGCGCGAGCCCGGCCAGCAGCGTGCGTCGCGGGATGGCGTAGGTGACGAAGCGTCGCGGGTCGAGGGTCGCGTCGACACCGAACGCGAAGACCGGCACGACCCACCACGCGAGGACCACGAGCGCGCCCGCCAGGGTGAGCACGTGGCCGGTCACCACCGGGTCCGCGGTGCCGCCGACCATGGCGGCGGCGACCACCAGGGTCACCACGCCCAGCCCGTACAGGGACCCGATCACCAGGCCGATCGTCTGCCACACGCTCCGGCGGAACGTGTTGGCCAGGAGGGTCAGCTTGAGGCGGACGAGCTGCGCAACCACGCCAGTCCCTCCGACTCCCGACGTCCGCCGACGAGGTCCACGAACCGGTCCTCGAGGCTCTGCTCCCCGCGCACCTGCGCGACGGTGCCGGCGGCGAGCACGTGCCCGCCGGCGATGACCGCCACGTGCGAGCACATGCGCTGCACCAGGTCCATGACGTGGCTCGACACGACGACCGTGCCGCCGTCGCCCACGTACCCGTGCAGGATGTCGCGGATGTTCGCGGCGCTGACCGGGTCGACCGCCTCGAACGGCTCGTCGAGCACGAGCACGCGCGGCGCGTGGATCATCGCCGACGCGAGGCCGATCTTCTTCGTCATGCCGGCCGAGTAGTCGACGACGAACGTGTCCCGGTCGCCGACCAGGTCCATCGCCTGCAGCAGGTCCTCGGTGCGCTCCGCGACGGTGTCGCGGTCCAGCCCGCGCAGCAGGCCCGCGTACGTGAGCAGCTGTGCGCCGGTGAGCCGGTCGAACAGGCGGACGCCGTCCGGCAGCACGCCGAGCTCGGCCTTGGCCTGCTCGGGAAGGGCCCACAGGTCGGTGCCGTGCACGTGCACCGTGCCGAAGTCCGGCCGCAGCAGGCCCGTCGCCATGGACAGTGACGTCGTCTTGCCCGCGCCGTTGGGGCCGACGAGGCCGAAGAACGAGCCGGTCGGCACGTCGAGGTCCACGCCCGCGACGGCGATCTTCTGGCCGAAGCGCTTCCACAGCCCGCGCAGGCTGAGGGCGGCGGCGAGGTCGGGCGGGGGGACGGGGGCGGCGGGCGGCGGCCCGGTCTGGTCGCTCACGGGTCAACCGTAGTGGGCGAGGCGCCGCGTGGGGGCTGGGACGTGTCGGTGCCCCATGACACCGTGTGGCCCATGACGACGAGCCTCGCGGTGATCCTGATCCTCGGCGCCCTCGTGCTGGGCATCCTGGTCGGATGGCTCTGGCACGCGAACCGCGCGGCCAAGGCCGGCCGGTCGCAGGAGATGCAGCGGGTGCAGGAGCACGGCGAGCTCGAGGTGCTGCGCCGCGACGCCGCGGAGCTGCGCAGCCGCCTGGCGCAGGCGAACGAGGAGAGCGACCGACGGCTGGCGGAGCAGCGCGAGCACGCCCGCCAGGAGGCGGACCGGCGCGTGACAGAGGCGCGGGAGCAGGCCGACCGGCTGCTCACCCAGGTACGGGAGCACCTCGAGGAGCAGCTCGCCGAGGCCAAGGGCGACCAGGAGGCCGCGGCGCAGCGGTTCCGCGCGCTGGCCAACGACGTTCTCACGGCGAACCAGAAGCAGTTCCTCGACCTGGCGGACGAGCGGCTGCGCCGCAGCACGCAGAAGAACGACGAGACGCTCGCCCAGCGCGAGCAGGCGATCCGCGCGCTGCTCGACCCGATGAGCAAGACGCTCGACAAGGTCAACGCCCGCGTCGATACCGCCGAGCAGGCGCGTCTCCAGGGACACACGGCCCTCACCGAGCAGCTGCGCCAGCTCGAGACGGTCAACTCGCAGCTGCGTGTCGGCACCAGCGACCTGGTCTCAGCACTGCGCTCCAACCAGACCCGCGGCGTGTGGGGCGAGCTCCAGCTCAAGCGCGTGGTCGAGGCCGCGGGGATGATGGACCACGTCGACTTCGAGGCCCAGGTACACCGCACGACGGCGGAGGGCGAGACGCTGATCCCCGACCTCGTGGTGAGCCTGGCGGGCGGCAAGAACATCGTGGTCGACGCGAAGGTGCCGCTCAGCGCGTACCTGCGGGCGCAGCAGGCGGACAGCCCGGCCGACGGCGACAGGGAGCTCGACGCCCACGCCAAGGACCTGGCCAAGCACGTCGAGGTGCTCGCCGGCAAGGCCTACTGGTCGCAGTTCGATGCGGCGCCCGAGTTCGTGGTGCTGTTCGTCCCCGCCGAGCCGATCCTGGCCGCGGCGGTCGAGCGACAGCCCGACCTGCTCGAGACGGCCATCCGCAAGCGGGTGCTCGTCGCCACCCCGATGACGCTGGTCGCCATGCTGCGCACCGTGGCGTACGCGTGGCAGCAGGACGCCATCGCCGAGGACGCGCAGAAGGTGCTGCAGACCGGCAAGGAGCTGTACGCCCGCATCGTCACGATGACCAAGAGCATCACCAAGCTCGGCCAGTCGATGACCGCCGCGACCAAGCACTACAACTCGTTCGTCGGGTCGCTGGAGACGCGTGTGCTGCCGCAGGCACGGCGGATGGTCGAGCTCAAGGTCGTCGATGCGGGTCAGTCGATCGAGCCGCTCAAGGCGGTCGAGGACACGACCCGCGCGGTCACCAAGCCCGAGCTGCTCGCCGTGGAGGAGGGCCTGGTCGTCGACCTCGGCACCCTGACCGCGGGCGGGGACCGCGACGACTCGGTCGAGTCACTGGTCGACGCCGCACAGCGCGACCTCGAGCGCTCGTCCGGGGCCGACGAGAAGGGCGAGTCGGCCGCGGGCTGAGCGCCGCGGCCGGCTCGGCGGCGGCGTCAGGCCGGCTCGACGGGCAGCGCGGTGCGCGCGCCGCGGCGGGGCCGCTTCTCCTCCTGGCCGGCGGCCTTGAGGCCGCGCGCCAGCTCGCGGGGCAGGGAGAACATCAGGTCCTCGGTGGCGGTGCGCACCTCCTCGACCTCGCCGAAGCCGTGGCTGTCGAGATGCGCGATGACGTCCTGCACGAGGATCTCCGGCACCGACGCGCCGGACGTGACGCCCACCGTCGTCGCGCCGTCGAGCCAGGCGTCGTCGATCTCGGCCGCGCGGTCCACGCGGTACGACGTGCGGGCGCCCGCCTGCAGCGCCACCTCGACGAGCCGTACCGAGTTCGACGAGTTCGCGGAGCCCACGACGATGACGACGTCGCACTCCGGGGCCAGCTTCTTCACCGCGACCTGGCGGTTCTGCGTGGCGTAGCAGATGTCGTCGCTGGGCGGGTCCTGCATCTCGGGGAACCGGTCGCGCAGGCGGCGGACGGTCTCCATCGTCTCGTCCACGGACAGGGTGGTCTGCGAGATCCAGACGACCTTCTCCGGGTCGCGGACCTGCACCTGGTCGACCTCGTCCGGGGAGTTGACGACCTGCACGTGGTCGGGCGCCTCGCCGGCGGTGCCCTCGACCTCCTCGTGCCCGGTGTGGCCGATGAGGAGGATGTCGTAGTCGTCCTTGGCGAACCGGACGGCCTCCTTGTGCACCTTGGTCACCAGGGGGCAGGTGGCGTCGATGGTGTCGAGGCTGCGGGCCGCGGCGGAGGCGCGCACCGCCGGCGAGACGCCGTGCGCGGAGAACACGAGCCGGGCGCCCTCGGGCACCTCGTCCGTCTCGTTGACGAAGATCGCGCCGCGGTCGCGCAGTGTCTCCACCACGTGCTTGTTGTGCACGATCTCCTTGCGCACGTACACGGGCGCGCCGTACGTCTCGAGCGCCTTCTCGACCGCGACCACCGCGCGGTCCACCCCCGCGCAGTAGCCGCGCGGCGCGGCGAGGAGCACGCGCTTGGTGGACGTCGGGGTGGCGGGGGCCGGGCTGGTCACAGTCACGGGCAACAGTCTAGGTACGGACTGTGGACGACCGGTGACGAGGCTCCGTCGGGGGCGTGGGGCATGCTGGACGCCGTGTCGGACGAGTCCCAGCCGGAATCCCGGCCAACAGCCCAGCCGCAGCCCCTGCCCGAGCTCGCCCGCGACACGTCGGCGGAGCGCCCGTGGCCGGTGCGGCTGCTGTCCGCCAAGATCCGGGACTACGTCGCGAAGATGTCGACGGTGTGGGTCGAGGGCCAGGTGGTGGAGCACACGTACCGGCCCCGGGCCGGGATGCAGTTCGTCACCCTGCGGGACACCGACGCCGAGGCCTCCCTGCCGGTGCACCTGCTGTCGCGGATCTACGCGGGCCTGCACCACAAGCCCGAGGTGGGCGACCACGTGGTGGTGCAGGCCAAGCCCGAGTTCTGGGTCAAGACGGGCCGGCTGTCGATGCGCGCGACGGCGGTGCGTCAGGTGGGCGTCGGCGAGCTGCTCGCCCGCATCGACCAGCTCCGGCGGGTCCTCGCCGCGGAGGGCCTGTTCGACCTCGACCGCAAGCGCCCGCTGCCGTTCCTGCCCGCCGTCGTGGGCCTCGTGTGCGGGCGCGAGTCGAAGGCGGAGCACGACGTCGTGGTGAACGCCCGCGCCCGCTGGCCCCAGGTCCGGTTCGAGATCCGCGAGGTCGCGGTGCAGGGCGTCGACGCCGTCCGAGAGGTGAGCGCGGCGATCGCCGACCTCGACGCCCGACCCGAGGTCGAGGTGATCATCGTGGCGCGCGGCGGCGGCTCGGTGGAGGACCTGCTCCCGTTCAGCAACGAGGCCCTCGTCCGGGCGGCGGCGTCCTGCACGACCCCGCTGGTCAGCGCCATCGGCCACGAGACGGACACCCCGCTGCTGGATCTCGTCGCCGACCACCGCGCGTCCACGCCGACCGATGCCGCGAAGCAGGTCGTGCCCGACGTCGCCGAGGAGCGGCTGCGCCTCGACCAGGCGCGACGGCGGATGCGCGCCGCGGTGGCCGGGCGGGTCGAGCGCGAGCAGCACGGCCTCGACGCCCTGCGGTCGCGCCCGGCACTGGCCCGCCCGCAGACGACGGTCGACGTCCGCGAGCGCGAGATCGCCCAGCACGTGCGGCACGCCCGCCACTGCCTGGACGCCGCGCTGCTGCGGGCGGCGGGCGAGATCGGCCGCCTGGGTGCACAGGTCCGGGCGCTCTCCCCGCAGGCCACGCTGGAGCGCGGGTACGCCGTCGTGCAGCGCACGGACGGGCACGTGGTGCGGGCGAGCCACGACGTCACGACCGGCGACGCCGTGCACGTGCGCGTCGCCGAGGGGTCGCTGGACGCCGCCGTCACCGCGACGGCGGCACCCGCGCCGCCCGCCTGAACCCGTCCGCGAGCCGGGCGAACGCCGCGGCGAGCTCCTCCCCCTCGAGCACCTCGACGTCCAGGTCGAGCCGGGTGATCCACAGGGCGAGCCGGTCGGGGTCGTCGCTGCCCACCTCGATCCGGCAGGTGGACGGCCCGACCTCCTCGACCTCCAGCGGGGAGCCGACCTTCGCCACGACCTGCGCGGCGGAGGCGTGCACGAGGATCCGCGCCCGGTAGCGCCAGGTGGCCCGGCCCACCCGCGCCACGACGTGCCGCAGCACGGCGTCCTCGGGGATGACGCGCGGCCGGAACCGGGCCCCGGTGGGTGGGCGCAGCGTGATCCGGTCGGCCCGGAAGACACGCCAGTCCCGCCGGTCGAGGTCCCAGGCCAGCAGGTACCAGCGCGACCCCCAGCGCACCAGGCGGTGCGGCTCCGAATGCCGGGAGGACTCGGCGCCGTCGTGGGAGGCGTACCGGAACCGGAGCCGCTCGCCGGCCCGGATCGCGGCGGCGACGCCGCCGAGCACCTGCAGGTCCGGCGCCGGGTCCCCGCCCGGCACGACGCTCGTCGCCTCCCGGACGGCCTCGACGCGGCGCCGCAGGTGCGCGGGCATGACCTGCTCGACCTTCGCGAGCGCGGTGAGGGCGGTCTCCCCCTCGCCGTGCTGCCCGTGCGCGGCCGCGGCGAGCCCGATCGCGACGGCGACCGCCTCGTCGTCGTCCAGCACCAGCGGCGGCATCGCCGACCCGGCGGCGAGCCGGTACCCGCCGGCGACGCCGGGCCGGGCCTCGACCGGGTAACCGAGCGAGCGCAGCTTGCCGACGTCGGTGCGCACGGTGCGGGTGCTCACCCCGAGCCGCTCGGCGAGGTCGCCGCTGGTCCAGTCGCGCCGCAGCTGCAGCAGGGACAGGAGCTGGAGGAGGCGGGCCGAGGTCTCGAGCACTCTCGGAGCATCTCACCTATCGCGGAAGCAGGTCTTCCGCGATAGGTGCGAGCGTGGAGTCATGAACCGAGTCATGAACCCCACCGCAGACACCGCCCTCGTCCCCTTCCGCGTCGACGTCCCGCAGGCGGACCTCGACGACCTGCGTGACCGCCTGGCGCGTACCCGCTGGCCCGTGCCAGTGCCCGGCCGCGACGACCGCACGGACTTCAGCCGCGGCATCCCCCTGCCGTACCTGCGCGAGCTCGCCGAGTACTGGCGCGACGGCTTCGACTGGCGCGCCCAGGAGGCCGCTCTCAACGCGCACGAGCAGGTCACGACCGTCGTCGACGGCCAGACCTTCCACGTGGTGCACGCCCGCTCCGCGAACCCGGACGCGACCCCGCTGCTGCTGTGCCACGGGTGGCCGGGGTCGTTCGTCGAGTACCAGCGGCTGCTCCCGCTGCTCGCCGACGCGTTCCACGTCGTCGTGCCCTCGCTGCCCGGGTTCGGCTACTCGACGCCCCTGTCCGGCACGGGCTGGGAGGTCGCGCGCACCACCGAGGCGTACGCCGAGATCATGACGCGGCTCGGGTACGAGCGGTTCGCCGTGCACGGCACCGACATCGGCGCCGGCACCACCGGCCGGCTCGCCGCGCTCTACCCGGAGCGCGTGATCGGCACCCACGTCGGCAGCGACGGCCGGTCGCTCGGCATGGTGGGCGCGGCCTACCCGATGCCGGACGGGCTGACCGACGACGAGGTCGCCCAGATCGACGCGGTGCGCGAGGCGGACGCCGCCGAGCACGGCTACTTCGAGATGCAGAACCACCGCCCGGACACGATCGGCGCCGCCCTGACCGACTCCCCCGTCGGGCAGCTCGCGTGGATCGCGGAGAAGTTCCAGACGTGGACGAACCCGGCGTCCCGCACGCCGGAGGAGGCCGTCGACCGCGACCAGCTCCTCACGAACGTGTCGCTGTACTGGTTCACCCGCAGCGGCGCGTCCAGCGCGCAGCTCTACTACGAGGCCTCGCACTCCGGGCTCGACTGGCTCTCCGCCTCCGAGGTTCCCTCGGCGTGGTCCGTGTTCGACACGCACCCGCTCATGGCCAAGGTCTTCAACGGCTGGGGCGCCATCGACCAGTGGGTCGAGCACCCCGAGGGTGGCCACTTCCCGGCCATGGAGGAGCCCGAGCTGCTGGCGGCGGACCTGCGCGCCTTCTTCGAGGGCCGGTCGTAGCCCGTCGGGGCCGCGTCAGCGCGCCCGGGCGACCCGCCCCTCGTCCCAGACGGGCTCGGGCGTCTCGCGCACGGTGCCGTCCTCCCCGAACACGAGGAACCGGTCGAACGACCGCGCGAACCAGCGGTCGTGCGTGACGGCGAGGACGGTGCCGTCGAACGCCTCGAGCCCGTCCTGCAGCGCCTCGGCGCTGGCGAGGTCGAGGTTGTCGGTCGGCTCGTCGAGCAGCAGCGCCGTGCAGCCGGCCAGCTCGAGCAGCAGGATCTGGAACCGCGCCTGCTGCCCGCCCGACAGGCGGTCGAACGCGCGGTCCGCGGCGACGGTGAGCTCGTAGCGGCGCAGCACGGACATCGCCGCGCCGCGGTCGCGGGCGTGGTCCTCCCAGAGGATCTGGGTCAGCGTGCGGCCGAACAGCTCGGGGTGGGCGTGCGTCTGCGCGAAGACGCCGGGCACGACGCGCGCGCCGAGCCGCCACTCCCCCGTGTGCGCGACGTCGTCGCCCCCGAGCAGCCGCAGGAAGTGCGACTTGCCCGACCCGTTCGACCCGAGGACCGCGACGCGCTCGCCGTAGAACACCTCGAGGTCGAACGGCTGCATCAGGCCGGTGAGCCCGAGCCCCTCGCAGGTCAGCGCCCGCACGCCGGTGCGGCCGCCGCGCAGGCGCATCCGGATGTCCTGCTCGCGCGGCGGCTCCGGCGGCGGGCCCGCCTCCTCGAACTTGCTCAGCCGGGTCTGGGCCGCCCGGTACCGGGACGCCATCGCGTCGCTGTTCGCGGCCGCCTGCCGCAGCTCGCGCACCAGCCTCTTGAGCTGGGCGTGCTTCTCGTCCCAGCGCCGACGCAGCTCCTCGAACCGCGCGAACCGCTCCCGGCGCGCCTCGTGGAACGTCGCGAAACCGCCGCCGTGCACCCACGCGTCGGCGCCGGACGGCGCGGGCTCGAGGGAGACGATGCGGTCGGCGACGCGGGCGAGCAGCTCGCGGTCGTGCGAGACGAACAGCACGGTCTTCCGGGTGGCGCGCAGCTGGTCCTCGAGCCACCGCTTGCCGGGCACGTCGAGGTAGTTGTCCGGCTCGTCGAGCAGCAGCACCTCGTCGGGGCCGCGCAGCAGCGCCTCGAGGACGAGCCGCTTCTGCTCGCCGCCCGAGAGCGTGCGCACCTCGCGCCAGCGCGCCTGCTCGTACGGGATACCGAGCGCCGCGACCGTGCACACGTCCCACAGCGTCTCGGCCTCGTAGCCCTGCGCCTCGGCCCAGTCGGCGAGGGCCTGCGCGTACGCGAGCTGCGCGGGCTCGTCGTCGACCTCCATGATCGCCAGCTCGGCCGCGTCGACCGCTCGGGCGGTGTCGCGGATCCGGGGCGGCGCGACGGAGGCGAGCAGGTCGCGCACCGTCGTCTCGTCCCGCACGGAGCCGACGAACTGCCGCATGATGCCGAGCCCGCCCGTCACGGTGACGGACCCGGCCTGCGGCACGAGGTCGTCCGACAGCAGGCGCAGCAGGGTGGTCTTCCCGGAGCCGTTCGGGCCGACCAGCGCGGTGGCACTGCCCTCGGGGACGCGGAACGAAACGTCGTCGAGCAGCGTGCGCCCGTCCGGCAGCACGTGCTCGACGTGCGCCACCTCCAGATGACCCATGCCGCGCACGCTGCCCGACGCGCCGTCCGGTCGCAAGGCATTTCGGCCCGGCCCGCGGACGACCGCGGCGGCCTGTCGGCCCGGTGTTGTTGACTGTCCCCCGTGACCGATGCGAACCCCGGTACCCCCGACCTCCCCGCCGACGTCGCCGCGCTGAGCTACGAGGACGCGCGCGACGAGCTCGTCCAGGTGGTCGCCCGGCTCGAGGCCGGCAGCGAACCGCTCGAGGCGTCCCTCGCCCTCTGGGAGCGCGGCGAGGCCCTGGCCGCGCGCTGCCAGCAGTGGCTCGACGGCGCGCGGGAGCGGCTCGCGGCGGCGCAGGCGGGTTCGTCCGCCACCTCGTCCGGCGCCGACGGCACCTCCGAGGCCGACGAGGACGACGCGTGAGCGCCCACGTCCTCGCCGTGGGCGAGGCCCTGGTGGACGCGGTGCACCGCCCCGACGGGTCCGGCGCTGAGCACCCCGGCGGCAGCCTGGCGAACGTCGCGCTCACGCTCGGCCGTCTCGGTCGCGACGTGCGGCTCGCGACGTGGCTCGGCCGCGACGCGCGCGGCGACGACGTCCGGTCCTGGCTCGCGGAGTCCGGCGTCCGGCTGGTCGACGGCAGCGACGGCGCCGAGCGCACGAGCGTCGCGCAGGCGACCCTCGACGACACCGGCGCCGCGACCTACGAGTTCGACCTCGAGTGGCAGGTGCCCGCGGACGCGGATGCCACCGCCGAGACGCTCGCGGTGCACACCGGCTCCATCGCGGCCATGCTCCCGCCCGGGGACGCCGACGTGCGGGGGCTGGTGGAGGTCGCCCGGGCGACGTCGACAGTGACCTATGACCCCAACGCGAGGCCCGCGATCATGGGGGACGCCGACGTCGTCCGGCCGCGGGTCGAGGAGATCGTCGCACTCTCGGACGTGGTGAAGGTCAGCGACGAGGACCTGGCGTGGCTCTACCCCGACCGGGCGCCGCTCGACGTCGCGCGCGCCTGGCAGGCCACCGGCCCGGCGGTCGTCGTGGTGACGTTCGGCGGCGAGGGAGCGACGGCGGTGACGGCGGCCGGCGAGGTCGCCGTCGCGGCCCCGCGGGTCGACGTGGTGGACACCGTCGGCGCGGGCGACTCGTTCATGGGCGCCCTCCTGGACTGGTTGTGGGGCGCGGACCTGCTGGGCGCTGCCCGGCGGGACGCGCTGCGCGCCATCGACCGCGCGGCGACGGCACGGATGCTCGTGCGCGCGGTCGCCGTGGCCGCCGTGACCGTCTCCCGCGCCGGCGCGAACCCGCCGTGGCCCCGCGACCTCATCGGGCCGGACCGCGTGCGGGTCGACGAGCACGGTACAGACGAGCACTGAGCAGACGAGCACGGAGCAGAGGAGCACTCATGACCCTGACCCCCACCGACGCCTGGGCCCGGCTGCGGGCCGGCAACGGCCGGTTCGTGCGCGACGAGCCGGACCACCCCGACCAGGACGCCGTCCGCCGGCGCGAGCTGCGCTCGGTGCAGCACCCGCACACCGTGATCTTCGGGTGCTCCGACTCGCGGGTGGCGGCGGAGATCATCTTCGACCAGGGCCTCGGCGACGTGTTCGTCGTGCGGACCGCGGGGCACGTGGTCGACACGACCGTGCTCGGCTCCATCGAGTACGGCACGGAGGTGCTGCACACGCCCCTCGTGGTGGTCCTGGGGCACGACTCGTGCGGCGCCGTCGCGGCGACCGCGCACACCCTCGCGACCGGCGAGCAGCCCCCGGGCTTCGTGCGCGCCGTCGTCGACAAGGTCATCCCCTCGGTCGCGGAGCTCACGAGCCGCCAGGGCGTCACCGGGCCGATCGATCCGGACGTGCTGCGCACGGAGCACGTCAAGCACACCGTCGCGCTGCTGCGCGGCTACTCGGCCGCCATCGCCACGGCCATCGACGAGGGCCGCCTGGCCGTCGTCGGCGTCGTCTACGACCTGGACGACGGCAGCGCGCACCTCGTGGCCGTCGACGGCGAGATCGGCGAGCAGCCCGTCGACTGACCCCGCTCAGGCCCGTGCGGCGGCCGCCAGCAGCCGCCGCACGGTGCCGAGGGTGCGCGTCGTCGCGACGCCCCCGGTGAGCCGCTCGACGAGCGAGTTCGGGTCGGCCCAGCTGCCCGGCCCGCCCCGCACCACGCCGAGGACGACGCCCGGTGGCGCGGCGACGAGGTCGAGCAGGTCGCGCTCGTCGGTCCACGGCAGGTCCAGGGGCAGCGGGCGCCCGCCGTCCACGAACGTCAGGGTGTCGCGGTACGTCCGCTCGTCGCGGGTGAGCGCGAACGGGTCGCCGTCGATCGCGGCGGCGACGTCGGCCAGCGGGCGCACGAGCGCCGCGTGCGTGTAGCCCGAGCGCTCGGCGAGCCGCGGCGCCGCCTCTCGCACCACGCGCTCGGCCGCGGACGCGTCGTCGCCCGGGTCGAGCAGCACGGTGCCGTTGGTCTGGAACGACCGCACCGCGCGCGCCCCCGCCTCCAGCAGGGCGGCCTCCAGCTCGGCGCGCACCGGGCTGCCTCGATGGCCCAGGTTCATCGCCCGGTAGAGCACCACGTGGGAGTACGTCACACGACGATCCTCCCCTCCTGCACCGACACGGGAGTGACCCGGCTCACGACGGACCGGCCGCGCGGGTGCGGCACGATAGAGGCATGACTTCCGACACCGTCGTCCCCGGCGCGTCCGGCGCGGGCGAGACCGAGTACCGCATCGAGCACGACACGATGGGCGAGGTGCGCGTCCCCGCGCACGCGCTCTACCGTGCGCAGACGCAGCGGGCCGTGGAGAACTTCCCGATCTCCGGCACCACGCTCGAGCGCGGGCACATCGAGGCCCTGGCGCGCATCAAGAAGGCCGCCGCGCGCGCCAACGCCGAGCTGGGCGTGCTCGACCAGGACATCGCCGACGCGATCGTCGCCGCGGCCGACGAGGTCGCCTCGGGCGCCCACGACGGTCACTTCCCGATCGACGTCTTCCAGACCGGCTCGGGCACGTCGTCGAACATGAACACCAACGAGGTGCTCGCCACGCTCGCCACGCGCTCGCTGGGCAAGGACGTGCACCCGAACGACCACGTCAACGCCTCGCAGTCGTCCAACGACGTCTTCCCGACGTCGGTGCACGTGGCCGCCACGGCCGGCGCGATCCACGACCTGATCCCGGGCCTGAAGCACCTGGCCGACGCCCTGGGCGCGAAGGCCGACGAGTTCGCGACCGTCGTGAAGTCCGGCCGCACGCACCTCATGGACGCCACCCCGGTGACGCTGGGCCAGGAGTTCGGCGGCTACGCCGCGGCGATCCGCTACGGCGTCGAGCGCGTGGAGGCGGCGCTGCCCCGCGCGGCCGAGGTCCCGCTGGGCGGCACCGCGGTCGGCACGGGCATCAACACCCCGGCGGGCTTCCCGCAGCGCGTCATCGAGCTGCTCCGCGAGGACACGGGCCTGCCGCTGACCGAGGCGCGCGACCACTTCGAGGCGCAGTCGGCCCGCGACGGCCTCGTCGAGCTCTCCGGCGCGCTGCGCACCATCGCCGTCTCGATCACCAAGATCTGCAACGACCTGCGCTGGATGGGCTCGGGCCCGAACACCGGCCTGGGCGAGATCGCGATCCCCGACCTGCAGCCGGGCTCGTCGATCATGCCGGGCAAGGTCAACCCGGTGATCCCCGAGGCCGTGCTCATGGTGGCCGCCCGCGTGGTCGGCAACGACGCCACCGTCGCGTGGGCCGGCGCCAGCGGCTCGTTCGAGCTCAACGTGCAGATCCCGGTCATCGCGCAGGGCGTGCTGGAGTCGATCCGCCTGCTCGGCAACGCGTCGCGCGTCCTGGCCGACAAGACGGTCTCGGGCATCACCGCCAACGTGGACCGCGCCCGCGCGTTCGCCGAGTCGTCACCGTCGATCGTCACGCCGCTGAACCGCGTGATCGGCTACGAGGCCGCGGCCAAGGTCGCGAAGCACTCGGTGAAGCAGGGCATGACGGTCCGCGAGGCCGTGATCGACCTCGGCTTCGTGGAGCGCGGCGAGGTCACCGAGGCCCAGCTCGACTCGGCCCTCGACGTCCTGAAGATGACGAAGCCCCCGCAGGCCTGACGTCCCTGCCACGCGACGGCGGTGCTCCCCTCGGGAGCGCCGCCGTCGGCGTTCTCCCATGACTCGACACGCGGGACTCGACACAGGGGTTGGTAAGGCTAACCTCACCTGCTACTGTCGGCGGTACGCGGGGAGGCGCCCCTCGGGGCGCGGGGCTGGGGGGTTCCACCTGAGACGTGCGGCGCCTCCCCGCGATCAGTAGTCCTTCGGGTCCAGACGGCGCAGGACGACGGCGAGCAGCCGGCCGAGCTCGGCCCGCTCCGCCGCGGGGAGGTCCGCCAGGGCCGAGCGCTCGTGCTCGATCTGCCGCGGGAACACCTCGTCGACGAGTGCCTCCCCCTCGGCCGTCAGGGCCACCAGCACGCCACGCTTGTCCCGCTCGTGCACAGCACGCTCCACCAGGCCGGCCCGTTCGAGCCGATCGAGCCGCTTGGTGATCGACGCGCCCGGGGACCCCGTCATCGTGGTGATCTCGCCCGCCCGCAGGGGTCGCCCGGACCGCCGCAGCGCGGTGAGGACGTCGAGCTCGGCCCGCGTGACGTCGCGGCCGGCGAGGTCGTCGGACATCTCAGACTCCAGCAGGGCGGCGATCCGGCGCACCCGCGCGCCGACGTCGGCGGGGGACGTGTCGACGTCGGGCAGCCGCTCGGCCCACTGCGCGCGCACGCGCTCGATGTAGTCCACGGCGACAGGATAGAGGTCACACCCCAACTACTTCCATGATGATTTACCTGTGAACTATCATGGCCGACAATGCCTCCCACCTCCTCCCCCGTCCTGACGAGCGCCCGCGACGTCCTCGACCCCGCCCACCTGCGCGCCGCGCTCCGCGTCAACCCCGCCGACGCCACGATCGCGGCGGCGCTGCGCGTCGGCGCCGCCGCCGCCGTCGTCCTCGCGCTGAGCGCCGCCGTCGGGCGCACCGACCTGGCGGCGTTCGCCTCCCTGGGTGCGCTCGTCATCCTCTACGGCCGGTACGAGCCGTACCGGCGGCGCGCGACCCTGCTGGCCGGCGTCGCCGCCGTGTTCGTCGCGGCCTTCCTGCTCACGGCCTCCCTCACCGCCGCCGGCGCGCCGACGCTCGTCGTCCTCGCGGTGGTGGCGCTGGTCGCCGGCGTGGCCACGGCCCTGTGCGCCCTGGTCCGCACCGGGCCGCCCGGGGCGAGCATCGTCGTCTTCGCCGCGGCGGGCGGCATGGTCGGGCCGCTCACCTGGTCCGACGTCGGCGAGCGGGGCGTCGCGTTCGCCCTCGGCGCCGCCGTCGCGTGGGTCGTCGGCATGAGCGGCTGGCTCGTGCGCCCGAGCGCGCCGGCCCGCCTGGCCGTCCGCCGGGCCGCGGACGCGGTGCGGACGTCGCTCGACGCCGGGCCCGACGACCCCGGCACCGCGCGGGCCGCGTCCGCCGCCGTCGCCCGGGCCCGCGAGGTGCTGGCCGACGACCTGTCCCGACGGCGCACCCGCGACACCGCCCGCGTGCTGGCCGCCGAGCTGGCCGCGGTCGCGAAGGCGCTCGAGCCCTCCGCACCCTCCGCGCCCGGCGACGCGGCCCGCGCCGTCGCGCCGGCCGATGCGCTGCCGCCCCGCCGCCGCCTGCGCGACGACGTCCGTACCACGTGGCGCGTCCCCGGCTGGCGCCTCGCCGGGGTCCGCGTGGTGCTGGCGAGCGTCGTCGCCGGCGCGGGCACGCTCGCCGCCGGGCTGAGCCACCCCGCGTGGGCGCAGCTCGGCGCCACGGCCACCCTGCAGGGAGCGAGCACGCACCACGCCGTGGTCCGCGCGCTGCAGCGCGGGGGCGGCACGGTGCTGGGCGCCCTGCTCGCCTGGCCGCTGCTCGCGGCGCACCTGTCCTTCGCCGCGACCTGCGCCGTCGTCGTGGTGCTGCAGGTCGTCACGGAGGTCGTCGTCGGGCGCCACTACGGCCTGGCGATGCTCACCATCACGCCGATGGCGCTGCTGATGACGTCCCTCGGCGGGTCGGTCGACCCCGCCGGGATCGCGGCGTCGCGCGCCCTCGACACCGTGCTCGGCGCCGTCGTCGGCGTGCTCGCCGTCGTCCTGGTGCACCCGCGCCGCCGGCCGGCCGCGCCTGCGGCGGCCTGACCGGCGGCGCGGCACGCCCCGTCAGATCTCCAGCGACTCCAGCATCTCGGTGACCAGCGCGGCGACGGGCGACCGCTCGGAGCGCGTGAGGGTCACGTGCGCGAACAGCGGGTGCCCCTTCATCGCCTCGATCACGGCGGCGACGCCGTCGTGCCGGCCGACCCGCAGGTTGTCGCGCTGCGCGACGTCGTGCGTGAGGACCACGCGCGAGTCCTGCCCGATGCGGGACAGCACCGTGAGGAGCACGTTCCGCTCGAGGGACTGGGCCTCGTCCACGATGACGAAGGCGTCGTGCAGCGAGCGCCCGCGGATGTGGGTCAGCGGCAGCACCTCGAGCATCTCGCGGTCGATCACCTCGTCGACGACGTCGGGCGAGACGAGCGCACCGAGCGTGTCGTAGACCGCCTGGGCCCAGGGGTTCATCTTCTCGGACTCGGACCCGGGCAGGTAGCCGAGCTCCTGCCCGCCCACCGCGTACAGCGGGCGGAACACGATCACCTTGCGGTGCTGCCGGCGCTCGAGCACCGCCTCCAGGCCGGCGCACAGCGCCAGCGCCGACTTGCCGGTGCCGGCGCGCCCGCCCAGCGACAGGATCCCGATCTCCGGGTCCAGCAGCAGGTCGATGGCGATGCGCTGCTCCGCGGAGCGGCCGTGCACGCCGAAGACGTCCTGGTCGCCGCGCACGAGCCGGACCGTCTTGTCGGGCGTGACGCGCCCGAGGGCCGAACCGCCCGGCGAGTGGATCACCAGCCCGGTGTGGCACAGCAGCGGAGACGCGGCCTCGACGACGGCGGGGTCGAGGGCCGCGAGCTCCAGCTCGCCGCCCTCGTACAGCGTGCCCACCTGCTCGTCCGCGACGTCGATCTCGCGCATCCCGGTCCAGCCGGAGTCGACGGCGAGCTCGTGGCGGTACTCCTCCGCGCGCAGGCCGACCGCCGACGCCTTGACCCGCATCGGCAGGTCCTTGGAGACCACGGTGACGTCACAGCCCTCCGCCGCGAGGTTCGCCGCGACCGACAGGATCCGGGTGTCGTTGTCACCGAGGCGGAACCCGGCCGGCAGCACCTGCGGGTCGGTGTGGTTGAGCTCCACGCGGAGCGTGCCGCCCGCCTCGCCGACGGGGATCGGCGCATCGAGGCGGCCGTGCTTGAGACGCAGCTCGTCGAGCATCCGCAGCGCGCTGCGCGCGAAGTAGCCGAGCTCGGCGTGGTGCCGCTTGGCCTCCAGCTCCGTGATCACGACGACCGGCAGGACGACGTCGTGCTCGGCGAAGCGGTGGATCGCCCGCGGGTCGGACAACAGCACGGACGTGTCGACGACGAATGTGCGGGGGGTGGTGCCGTCCGGGTCGGTGGCGTCGACCGTGTCGACGGTGTCGCGCTCAGGGACGGGTGCGGTTCGGGCCACGGCGAGCTCCCTCCAGGTGGACGGGCGGCCGCCCCGGGGGCACCGTGCGGCGCCCGGCCGGAGCCGGCCCTCCCGCACGGAGCGTGAACCCCATCGGCTGGCCTCCCCGAGGACGGCTGGACTCCGTCCCTGGGCGCCAAACTACGACGCTGTGATTCGCGCCACCACCCCCACGTCGGCGGGTCGGGAAGTTGTCACCCGCAGTTCACGCGCCGGACCCCGCCGCGACGCACGCCGGAAGGGCGAGCACCATGGAGCCGTGGCCCCGAACCCCTCCGCGTCCTCCGACGACGCACGCACCGCCTGGGTCGTGCTGCTGCGCGGCGTGAACGTCGGCGGGTCCCGCCGCGTGACCTCCGCCGACCTGCGCGAGGCCGCCGCCACGGCGGGCCTCGCCGACGCCCGCACCTACGCCAACAGCGGCAACCTCGTCGCCCTCGGTGCGCCCGACGGCGACGTCGCCGGGCGCGTCGCGGCGGCGCTGGCCGACCGCCTCGGCGGTGACCTGCGCGTCGTCGCCCTGCCGGCGCAGCGTGCGGCCGCCGTGCTCGCTGCCGACCCGTTCCCCGACGCCGTGGCCGACCACCCGTCCCACGTGCAGGTGCACGTCTCCCCCGAACCCGTGGACGCCGACGCCCTCGCGCGGCTGGTGGAGGACCGGCCGGAGCGGGTCGCCGTCGTCGACGGCGTGCTCTACGTGGACTACGTGGTGGGCATCGGCCGGTCGAAGCTCACCCCCGCGCTGGTCGACAAGGCAGCGGGGACCTGGACCACCGCGCGGAACTGGAACACCCTGACGAAGCTGGTGGCGATGGCCGGCGAGGCGACCTGAGACGCCGGGGCCGGCACCCGCCACCGGACGTTAGGCTGACCCGCGGGTGAGCCGGGAAGTCTGGTCGGTGGCACCGGCTGCGACGCCGGCAGGACCATCGACCCCACGACCGGACGGGAGCACGACCCTGACCTCCGAGACCGCCACCCCACCCTTCGGCACCCGCCTGCGCCGCTTCGCCTCGCGCGAGACCACGGGCGGAGCACTCCTCATCGGCGCCGCCGTCCTCGCCCTGATCTGCGCGAACGCGCCGTGGCGCGAGGCGTACTTCGCGCTGTCCGAGGCGGTGCTCGGCTTCGACCGGCTGGGACCGCTGTCCGTGCACCTCGACCTCACGGTCGCGGAGTGGGCGGCCGACGGCCTGCTCGCGATCTTCTTCTTCGTCGTCGGCGTGGAGCTCAAGCACGAGTTCGTGGCCGGCAGCCTGCGCAGCCCGAAGGAGGCGGGCGTGCCGATGCTCGCCGCCGTCGGGGGCATGGCGGTGCCCGCGATCCTCTACTCGGTGATCGTCGTCGTGCTGGGCGAGCCCGGCGCCCTCCAGGGCTGGGCCATCCCCACCGCCACCGACATCGCCTTCGCGCTCGGGGTGCTGGCCGTGTTCGGCAAGGGGCTGCCCGCCGCGGTGCGCACGTTCCTGCTCACCCTCGCGGTGGTCGACGACCTGCTCGCGATCATCGTCATCGCCGTCTTCTACACGTCGGACCTCGACTTCGGCTACCTCGCCGCGGCGCTGGCCGTGATCGTGGTCTTCGGCCTGGTCGTGCGGTCCCGCCGGCCGTACTGGTGGATGCTCGTGCCGCTGTTCGCGGTGGCCTGGGCGTTCATGCACGCCTCCGGGGTGCACGCGACCGTGGCGGGCGTGCTCATGGGCTTCACCGTGGCGGCCCGGCCCATGCACGGCGAGGCGGAGCCGCGCACGCACCGCTACGAGCGGGCGGTCAAGCCGTGGTCGCAGGGCGTCGCACTGCCGGTCTTCGCCTTCTTCGCGGCGGGCGTCGACCTCGTCGACGGCGGCGGCGTCACCGAGATCCTCGGGCAGCCGGTGGTCCCGGCCATCACGATCGGGCTCGTGGTGGGCAAGCTGATCGGCGTGCTGGGCACGACGGCGCTGGTCACGCGGCTCACCCCGCTCCGGCTCGCGCAGGGCATCGGCGTGCGCGACCTGCTGCCCGTCGGCTTCCTCGCCGGCATCGGGTTCACGGTGGCGCTGCTCGTGTCCGAGCTGTCGTTCGGCCACGCGTCCGAGCACACCGAGGGCGCCAAGGCCGCCATCCTGCTGGGCTCCGTGATCGCCGCCGTGCTCGGCGCCCTCACGCTGCGCTGGGACGCGCGGCGCGCCCGCACGCCCGACATGAACCTCGACGGGGTCGACGACGCCGTCGCCGACTTCATCGGGGACGAGAAGGACCGCAAGGAGCACTGAGCGCGGCCGCCCCGCGGGCAGGGATCCGCGGGGCGGTGCCCGCCGCGAGCGCGGGCTCCCGCTGCGCCACCGCGGTCGTCCGCGGCGCCGGCGCGGCGCGGCGGCCGCGGGCGGCCCAGGCCGTGAGGACCCGGTCGACGACGAACCCGAGCACCGTGCCCACGACGATCCCGACGGCGACGGCGAGCAGCGGGTGGTCGCCCAGCGGCTGGGCGGCCACGACGCCGAGCAGCACGGACCAGGCCGCCCACGCCAGCGACGCGACGGCGGACAGCCCCATGAAACGGCGCCGCGAGAACCCGACCGCGCCGGCGGTGACGTTGACCGCCATCCGCCCCACGGGCACGAACCGCGCCCCGAGGACGACGGACGCCCCGCGCCGCTCGAAGGAGCGCGCTGCCCAGGCCACGGCACGCTGACCGCGCGGGCCGCGCAGGAACGGCACGCGCGTGGTGCCGAGCGCCCGCCCGAGGGCGTAGGCGACCTGGTCGCCGCACCACGCGCCGAGGGCCGCGACGAGGACGACGAGCGCGAGGTTCACGGCCTGACCCGTCTCGGCGCCCACCGCCATCATGATGATCACGGTCTCGCCGGGCACGGGCGGGAAGAATCCGTCGGCCGCGGTCGCCCCGAACAGGGCGGGGAACGCCCAGGCGGAGGACACGAGCGCGAACAGCGTGCTCTCCAGCTGCCCCCAGACCTGGGCCACCCCGGTGGCGATCGCGTCGATCATGCCTCCCACCCTCCGGCGCCGGGACCGCCCGCCACCATGGGGTGTGCCCCCGGTTCGACCCTGGGGGAACCCTGAGCCGCGCCCCCTGCGGGACCGCTATGCTCCGGCCGTGCCGTCCCCCGAGCTCCGCGCCGTGGGCGCCCGCGTCGGCCTGGTCGCCGGACTCGTGGCGATCGCCCTCTTCGCGGTCGGCGTCCTCACCTTGGTCGCCGACGGGTCGGTGGACACCTACCGCGTGACGCACGGCTCCGGCGTGGTGGGGGTGTTCACGCCGGAGCGTCAGCACTGCACCCAGCGCCACGGCCGGCGGGCGTGGGGCTCCGAGCGCTGCAGCTGGCGCGGCACCTTCGCCGCCGACGACGGGAGCATCGTGCTGGTGGACGCGCTGCTCAGCGACGACCTCGGGACGTCGCGCGGCGACGAACGACCGCCACCCGTGAGCCCCGCCTACGTCGAGGACCGTGCGGACGCGGAGGCCGTGTACCGGCCGGCCGATTGGTGGACCGGACCGCTCGTCGCCGGCCTCGTCGTCCTCGTCTCGGGGAGCGTCCTGGTCCTCCGACTCCTCCGCTGGTACCGGAAGGCGTCCCGCCCGGCCGAGTCCGCGTCCCGGTGGTGAGGCGTCCGGCAGTTCAGGCCGTCCGGCGGGACCGCACCGCCAGGACGAGCGCGACCAGCACGCCGACGACGCTCGCCGCCGCCGCGACCCAGAACGCGGCGGAGTAGGCCCCGGCGGGGTCGGCCGCGCCGGCCGCCAGCAGCGCGGTGACGACGGGCGCCGCCGCCGCCGAGCCGACGGTCCGCACCACGCTGTTCAGGCCGGTCGCGGCGCCGGTCTCGGTGGGCGGCGACCAGGAGACGACGAGCTGCGCGCAGATCGCGTACCCGATGCCGTTGCCGAGACCGAGCACGGAGAACGCCACGACCACGGCCCACGGCGTCGTCGGCCACAGCGCCAGCCCGACGGCGCCGAGGAGCATCACGGCCGCGGCGACGGCCCCGGTGCCGCCCGGCCCGACCCGCCGCACGAGCGCCGGCGTCGCGCGGCCGCCGAGGAAGACGAGGACGGCGCTGGGCAGCATCGCCAGGCCGGAGACGGTCACGCTCATCCCGTGGCCGTACCCGGTGCCCACCGGCGCCTGCATGAGCAGCGGCAGTGCGACGTAGCAGACGTAGGGCACGAAGCCCACGGCCACCGTCAGGAGGCTGACCAGCACGATCGGCCCGTGCCGGAAGGTCCGCACGTCGACAACGGGCGCGGCGGTGCGGCGCTCGACGAGGACCAGGGCCACGAGCAGCAGCACGCCGGCCGTGCCGACGACGATCGTCCGGGCCGAGGTCCAGCCCCAGGTGCCGCCCTGGGAGACGGCGAGCAGGACGCCCACCAGGCCGCCCGCGAGGAGCCCGATGCCGGGCCAGTCGGTCCGGCGCTGCACGGCGGGTGCGCCCCCGCGGGGCACCCAGGCGGCGACGAGCACGCCCGAGCCGAGGATCAGCAGGGCGCCGAGCACGAACAGCCAGCGCCAGCCGAGGGCGTCGACGACCACGCCGCCCACCACGAGGGCCGCGCCCGCACCGAGGCCGATCATGCCGGGGATCCAGCCGAACGCCGCCGCGAGCCGCGGCCCCGTCAGCGTCGACCGGGCGATCGCCAGGGCGAGCGGGAACGTCGCGGTGCTCACGCCTTGCACCACACGCGCCCCGAGCAGGACGCCGAGGCTCGGGGCGGCCGCGGCCACGAGCGTCGCTGCGGCGAACACGAGGATCGCGCCGAGCAGCACGCGGCGGTGGCCGAACCGGTCTCCCAGGTTGCCGACCACGGGCGCGAAGACCGCTCCGGCGAGCAGGAACGCCGTGAGGATCCACCCGGTCCCCTGCGCCGTCGCGCCCAGCTCACGGCCCAGCGTCGGCAGCGCCGGGACGACGAGCGTCTGCATCAGCGAGAACGCCAGCACGGCGGCGCTCAGCGCGAAGATCACGCGCCCGGGGTGGCGGACGACGGTGCTGTCTGGCGCATGGTCGGGCGCAGGGCTGGTCGGAGGCACGGGCGGGCTCGCTCTCTGTGATGGGGTGGCTGCGCCTCGTCGCGCGGGCCTGGTGCGTGGGCGGTGAGTCGGACGGACCGAATCGGAACGGAATCACCGTTCCGATTCACCCTAGCATCGCACCGCGGGCTACCGTGAGCCCATGCCCTCCCCCGCCGACCGCATCGACGAGCGCGCCGACCCGCCGCTGCCGGGCCGCCAGCGCGAGGCCCGCGCCAACGACACGGCGGTGCTGGCCGCCGCCCGCGAGGTGTTCGCGGCCCAGGGGCACGGCGCGTCCATGGCCGACGTCGCGCGCCACGCCGGCGTCGGCGTCGGCTCGGTGTACCGCCGCTATCCCACCAAGGAGGCGCTGGTGGAGGCGCTGCGCGTGCACGGCGTGCGCGAGGCTGCCCGCCTCGCCGCCGAGGTCGCCGACGAGTTCGCGGCGCCGGAGCAGGCGGCCGACGGCGCGGTGGGGGCGTTCCTGACGCGGCAGATCACGGGCGCCACCGGCCCGATCCTGCGCCCGACGGGTGCGACCGGCCCCCTGCCGAAGGACCTCGCGGACGCCACCGCCGAGCTGCACGCGGGGCTCGAGCGGCTGATCGCGCACGACCGCGCGGCAGGCCTGCTGCCCTCGGGCTTCACCACCGCCGACGTCATGCAGCTGCTGCTGCACCTGCGCCCGACGCTCCCCTTCCCGCGCGCCGAGGCGGACGCCCTGCACCTGCGCTACCTCCGGCTCGTCCTGGCCGGCCTGCGGGCGAGGGCGCGCGAGGACGTCGGGCTCGGCGACGGCCCGAGCTGGGACGAGTGGGTCGGCGCCTGGCACGACTGAGCCCTGCCGAGCGCGCCGACCATGCACCTGTGCACGGAATGCCTGCTCAGGACGTGCACAGGTGCATGGTCGGCGTCACGCGTCTCCCGGCGCGTGCCGCTCCAGGAACTCGTAGACCTCGGTGGTGTCGACGCCGGGGAACGCGCCGGACGGCATGGCCGCGAGCATCGACGCGTGCGGGCGGGCGCTCGGGAAGGCCTGCCCGCCCCAGCGGCGGGCGAGCGGCTCGGCCGGCCTCCGGCAGCAGCTCTCGTCGGGGCAGCGCGACGTGCTGCGCGCCGTCGTCTCCCGGCCCAGGAACCACTTGACCTGCGCGTACGGGACGCCGACGCTCACGGAGAACCGCCCGTCGGGGGTGTCCTGCACGCGGGACGTGCACCAGTACGTGCCCGTCGGGGTGTCGGTGTACTGGTAGTAGGGGCTGAGCCGGTCCGCGATCCCGAACACGACGCGGGCCGTCCAGTGGCGGCACACGTGCTGCCCCTCGACGGTGCCCAGGGGGTCGGCCGGGAAGCGCACGCCGTCGTTCTCGTACGCCTTGTGGATCGCCCCCGACTCGTGGACCTTCATGAAGTGCACCGGGATGCCCAGGTGCCGGGTCGCGAGGTTCGTGAAGCGGTGCGCCACGGTCTCGTAGGACACGGCGAACGCGTCGCGCAGGTCCTCCAGCGAGATCGACCGCCGCTCCTTCGCCTCGCGCAGCTGCTTGACCGCCTCGCGCTCGGGCACCAGGAGCGCCGCGCACAGGTAGTTCGCCTCGACCCGCTGGCGCAGGAACTCGCGGTAGTCGCGCGGCTCGGCGTGCTCCAGGACGTGCGAGGCGAGGGCCTGCAGCACGGCGGACCGCGCCTCGGACCGGCCGCGGATCCCGTTGCTCGGCAGGTACACACGGCGGTGCAGCTGGTCGATGACGGCGCGCGTGGACTGCGGCAGGTCCGGCTCGTAGTGGATCGAGAAGCCGAGGTGGGCGGCCAGCTCCCCCACGGCGCGCTGCGGCAGCGGCCCGCGCCCGTGCCCGACGTCGTCGAGCAGGCTGCGCGCGACGATCTCGAGGTCGGGGAAGTAGTTGTCCTGCGCCCGCATGTCCGCGCGCAGCTCGGTGTTGGCGCGCCGCGCCTCCTCCGGGGTCAGCGCGCGCTCGGAGTGCAGCCGCTCCAGCTCGCGCTGGAGCCCGACGATGGCCTCGAGCGCGTCCGTCGGCAGGGACTTCCCGACCTTCACAGGACGTACGCCCAGCGCGGAGAAGAGCGAGCCCCTTTGCACGCGCTCCAGCTCGATCTCCATGGCGTCGCGGTGCGACGGCGGCTCGGCCGAGAGCAGGTCCTCGACGCTCGCGCCGAGGGCGCGCGCCACCGCCTGGAGTCGGGCGATCGTCGGCTCGCGCTTGCCGTTCTCGAGCATCGAGACCTGTGACGGCGCACGTCCGATGGCCTCTCCGAGCTGTTCGAGGGTCATGCCGCGGCGGGTGCGCAGGTACCGGATGCGACGGCCGATGGTGAGGGCGTCCGCCTCGTGCTCGATGGGGATGCGCGTCGGCGTGGCGTCGTCCTGGGTACCGGGCCGCTTGTCGGTCGAGATGGCCATGGTCGAGGGTGACACGCGCCACACCTTCCGTCCAGGAGAAGAACCGCGGAATTTCTCCTCAGAAATCCTGGCCGCGGGGCGGCACGGCGCGCGAGGGTCATGGTCATCGGCACCACAGCACGCGAACCGAGAGACGAAAGAGGCACGACATGACCGCCACCCTCGAGCCCCGCACCACCGCCACCGGCGACCAGACGCAGACCGCCGCCGCGCTGGCCGAGCAGTGGGCGTCCGACCCCCGCTGGGCGGGCGTCGAGCGCACCTACACGGCCGAGGACGTCGTCGCGCTGCGCGGTTCGGTCGGCGAGGAGTTCACGCTGGCCCGCCGCGGCGCCGAGCGGCTGTGGCGCCAGCTGCACGAGGAGGACTTCATCAACGCGCTCGGCGCGCTCACCGGCAACCAGGCCGTGCAGCAGGTGAAGGCCGGCCTCCAGGCGATCTACCTCTCGGGCTGGCAGGTGGCCGGCGACGCGAACCTCGCGGGCCAGACCTACCCCGACCAGTCGCTCTACCCGGCCAACTCGGTGCCGGCCGTCGTGCGCCGCATCAACAACGCGCTGCTGCGCGCCGACCAGATCGACGTCTCCGAGAACGGCGCGCCGACCCGCGACTGGCTCGCCCCGATCGTGGCGGACGCCGAGGCCGGCTTCGGCGGCCCGCTCAACGCGTACGAGCTGATGCGGTCGATGATCGCATCGGGCGCCGCGGGCGTGCACTGGGAGGACCAGCTCGCCAGCGAGAAGAAGTGCGGCCACCTGGGCGGCAAGGTGCTCATCCCCACCCAGCAGCACGTGCGCACCCTCAACGCCGCGCGCCTCGCGGCCGACGTCTCCGACGTGCCGAGCGTCGTCATCGCCCGCACGGACGCCGAGGCCGCCACGCTGATCACGTCCGACGTCGACGAGCGCGACCGCCCGTTCCTCACCGGCGGCCGCACGGGCGAGGGCTTCTACGAGGTGCGCAACGGCGTCGAGCCGTGCATCGCGCGGGCCAAGGCCTACGCCCCGTACGCCGACCTCATCTGGATGGAGACCGGCACCCCGGACCTCGAGCTCGCGCGGAAGTTCGCGGAGGCCGTCAAGGCCGACTTCCCCGACCAGATGCTGGCGTACAACTGCTCGCCGTCGTTCAACTGGAAGAAGCACCTGGACGACGACACCATCGCGAAGTTCCAGCGCGAGCTGGGCGCCATGGGCTTCCGCTTCCAGTTCATCACCCTGGCCGGCTTCCACGCCCTCAACTACTCGATGTTCGACCTCGCCCACGGCTACGCCCGGGAGCAGATGTCCGCCTACGTGCGGCTGCAGGAGGCCGAGTTCGCCGCCGAGGCGCGCGGCTACACCGCGACCAAGCACCAGCGCGAGGTCGGCACCGGTTACTTCGACCGCGTGTCGACGGCGCTCAACCCCGACGCCGCCACCCTCGCCCTCGCCGGCTCCACCGAGGCCGCGCAGTTCTGACCCTGCCCGCACCCCGCCGACGGTTCGGATCCCGTACGTCATTCGCCCGATGACGTACGGAGTCCGAACCGTCGGCCGAAGTTCCCGGAGGTTCGTCATGACCACCCTCGCTCCCCCCACCACCAGCCCGACGACGGCGACGCCGCTCGCCGACACCGCGACCGACCCGTTCGTCTGGGGCGGGACGTCGCTCGCGGAGGGGCACCTCACCGTCACCGCCCCGCTCGCGGCGCGCGACGAGGAGATCCTCACCCCGGAGGCGCTGGCGTTCCTGGCGATGCTGCACGACCGGTTCGCCGACGACCGCACCGAGCTGCTGCTGGAGCGGCAGCGACGGATGCGGCGCATCGCGGACGGCGACGACCCCGACTTCCACCCGGCCACCCGGCCCGTGCGCGACGACCCGTCCTGGCGGGTCGCGGGCGCGGCCGGGGCGCCGGGGCTGAGCGACCGCCGCGTCGAGATCACGGGCCCGACGGACCCGAAGATGACGATCAACGCGCTGAACTCCGGCGCCCGGTGCTGGCTGGCCGACGCCGAGGACGCACAGTCCCCGACGTGGCGCAACGTCGTGGAGGGCCAGCTCGCCCTGCACGACGCGATCCGCGGCACGCTGACGTTCACCAACCCGGCGGGCAAGGACTACGCGCTCCGGTCGACGGACCTCACCGAGCTGCCGACCATCGTGTTCCGGCCGCGCGGCTGGCACCTGTTCGAGTCGCACCTGGCGTACACCGGCCCTGACGGGTCCACGCAGCCGGCGTCGGGCTCGCTGGTCGACTTCGGCCTGTACCTGTTCCACAACGCCCACGAGCTGGTCTCCCGCGGGCGCGGACCCTACTTCTACCTGCCGAAGCTCGAGGGCTACCGCGAGGCGCGGCTGTGGAACGAGGTCTTCGAGGCGGCGCAGGAGGCGCTCGGCCTCCCCCTCGGCACGATCCGCGCCACGGTCCTCATCGAGACGCTGCCCGCGGCCTTCGAGATGGAGGAGATCCTCTACGAGCTGCGCGACCACTGCGCCGGCCTCAACGCGGGCCGCTGGGACTACTTGTTCAGCGTGATCAAGTGCTTCCGCAAGCGGGGGTCGTCGTACGTGCTGCCCGACCGCGGGCAGGTCACGATGACGGCGCCGTTCATGCGGGCGTACACCGAGCTGCTCGTCGCCACGTGCCACAAGCGCGGGGCGCACGCCATCGGCGGCATGAGCGCCTTCATCCCCGACCGCCGCTCCCCCGAGGTGACCGAGCGCGCCGTCGAGCAGGTGTGGGCCGACAAGACGCGCGAGGCCCACGACGGCTTCGACGGCACCTGGGTGGCCCACCCCGACCTGGTCGAGGTGGCGCGCGGCGCGTTCGACGAGGTGCTCGGCGAGCGCGAGCACCAGGTCGACCGCTCGCGCGACGACGTCGAGGTGGGCCAGGCGGAGCTGCTCGACGTCGCCTCGGCGCGGCGCGGCGGCGCCACCGTCACGGCGGCCGGGCTCCGGACGAACGTGTCCGTGGGGCTGCGCTACATCGAGTCGTGGCTGCGCGGCACCGGCGCGGCGGCGATCGACCACCTCATGGAGGACGCCGCCACCGCCGAGATCTCCCGGTCGCAGGTGTGGCAGTGGGTCGCCTCCGGCACGACGACGGACGACGGCCTGCCCATCACCCGCGTGCGCTGCGAGGCTGTGCTGCGCGACGTCCTGCGCGGCCTCCCCCGGTCCGCCGGCGACCGCTTCGAGGACGCCGCGGCGCTGTTCCGCGAGGTGGCGCTGGGCGAGGAGTTCCCGCCGTTCCTCACCACCGGCGCCTACGCCCGCTACCTCGCCGGCTGAGCGCCCTCGTCGGTCGCCGAACAGGCGGTTGACACCGTTATCCGGTCCAACGGGCCGCCATCACGGTGTCAACCGCCTGTTCGGCGCACCACGCGGCGAGCACCGGTGCCCCGGACGACGCACGGCTGCTCCTCGAGCGGGGCGCCGATCCGGCCACCGTCGACGACCGCTTCGGGCTGACGCCCGCGGGCTGGGCGGACTTCCTGGGCCGGGCCGAGTTCGCAGAGGTCCTCACCCCCTGATCCGCTGGGAGAGGCTGTGGATAACCTCGGCGGGCGGTGGCGCCGGTGCGGCAGGGTGACACCGCATGGACACCATCACCCCGTTCCGCCCGGGCGACGAGATCGCCGACGACGCCGAGCTGCTGGAGCTCGCCCACTTCCTCGTGGGAGGCGTCCACCCACGACGGCGCTCCCTCACCCTCACCTGGCTCGACGCCGACGACCGGCTCCTCGGGCTCGCGCTGCCGATCGACGACGTCCCCCGGCGGCCGGACTCCGCCGCCCTCGTCGGCCTGGGCACCGTGCTGCGCAGCGTCGTCGACGACGAGGCACCCGGCGGCTGCGCCGTCGTCGTGCTCGAACGGCCCGGCGACGCCACGCTCACCGCCGACGACCGTGCCTGGAACTGCGACCTGCGCGAGCAGGCCGACGCCCAGGGCGTGCGGCTGCGCGGGTTCTTCGTCGCCGCCGGCGGGCAGGTGCGGTCGCTCGCGCTGGACGACGCGTGAGGGCAGGCCTCGCCGGCCGCTCACCGGGCGTGCGCGAGCAGGTCTCCGACGACGGCGCGCGGCTCCGGGAGGCGACCCATCTCCTCGGCCATCCCCTGCGCCGCGGACCGATAGCGCGGCTCGTGCAGCACGGCGCGCACCGCGTCCCCGAGCCTGGCGGCGAGTCCCGGACCCGACTCGAGGGCGAGCCCCGCCCCCACCTCGGCGACCCGGCGGGCGTTGACCCACTGGTCCGACGCGAACAGCGGGACGACCACCTGCGGGACGCCCGCCCCGAGCGCGAGCGTCGTGGTGCCGAAGCCGCCGTGCCCGACCATCGCCGCCGCGAGCGCCATCACCGCCTCCTGCGGCCACCAGCGCTCGATGCGCACGTTGGGCGGCCACGGGGCCCAGGCCTCCGGGTCGCCGTGAGCGCCGACCGTCACCAGGGCCCGGGCCTCCACCCCGGCCAGGGCGTCGACGGCGGCGGAGTAGGTGCCGTCGAACACGCCCTGTGCCGCGGCGACCGTGCCGAAGGAGACGTAGACGAGCGGGGCGTCAGGGTCTCCCCCGGCAGGCAACGGCGGGGCCGGCGTGCGCGGCGCCGGGATCCGGTAGCGCACCGGCGCGACGGCGTCGTGAGCGCTGCTGTCACCCACGCTGTCACCCACGCCGGCACCCTCGCGGTCGTCGTCGAACGACGGCGGCACGCTGGTGAACACGGGCTCGGCTGCCGCCGCCGCGGCGAGGTCGGTCTCGACGCCCTCCCGGGCCGCGAGCTCGGCCAGCGGACCGGTCAGCTCGTCGACGAACGTCCTGGTCAGCGAGCACAGCCCGATCGCCACCTGGACGTGCGGGACCCCTGCCGCCTCCGCGGCGACGAGGGAGGCCACCTCCGCGGGCTCGCGGACCACGACGTCGGGTCGCCACGCGGCCAGGAGGCCGGTCACCGCCGGCAGCGCCGCGACGGGGTCGAGGCGGCCGAAGACCTCCCTCACCACCCGCGCGTTCGCCTCCTGTGGGGACAGGCTCGGCAGCGCGCCGAAGACGGCGCCCAGCGCCCCGGGGTCCGCGTCGTCGAACGGTTCGTGCGGCAGACCGGTCGGCGCGACGTGCTTCGCGAAAGAGGCGGGCGCGGCGACGCGGACCTCGTGGCCGGAGTCGGCGACCGCGCGGGCGAGGGGCACCATCGGCCGGAAGTGGCCCTGGCCGCCCGTGGTCGCGAACAGCACCCGCATCCTTCGAGGGTAGGACGCGCCTGTCGGGCGGAGGGGGTGAGATCCGCCCGCCCGAGCGGCGGCCGCTCACCCGTCCGACAACGCCGCCGCGAGCGCCTCGCGCGAGTGGATGCCGAGCTTCACGTACACCTTGCGCAGGTGGTACTCGACGGTCTTCGGCGACAGGAAGAGTGCGGCCGCCGCCTCGCGGGTGGTGTGCCCGTCCGCGAGGAGGATCCCCACCTGGAGCTCCTGCGGCGTGAGCGCGGCCCGCCACCCGTCGCCGGAGCGGCGGACGACCTCGCCGGTCGCGGTGAGCTCCGAGGCGGCGCGTTCCGACCAGGCCGCCGCGCCCAGCCGCTCGAACGTCTCCAGCGCCGCCCGCAGATGCCCGCGCGCGTCGACGCGGCGTCCCGAGCGGCGCAGCCGCTGGCCGTACGCGAGCCGCGTACGGGCGGCCTCGAACACGTCGGGGGTGCGCGCGTGCAGCGCGAGAGCCGCGTCGAACGCCGCGTCGGCGTCGTCGTCGGCCACGAGCGCGGTGGCGCGGCTCGCGCGGGCCAGCGCCCACGGGCTGCCCTTGGCACGGGCCCGGGCGGCGTACGACGGCACCCGCCGCCGCGCCCCGGCCAGGTCGCCCTCCCGGACCAACGCCTCCACGAGCTCCGGGACGGGCGCCAGGTCGACGTCCTCCATCCCGTACCGCTCCAGCAGAGCCTCGAGGTCGGTGAGCTCCGCGACGGCGGTGGGGACGTCGCCCCGGGACAGCGCGAGGTCCCCGACAGCGAAGCGCACCCACGCCTCCAGCAGGTGCATGTCCCCGCCCCGGCAGAGCTGCATCGCCTCGTCGGCGTCGGCCCGGCACCGGACCACGTCCCCCTGCCGGGCGGCGTGCCAGCACCGGCCCGCGAGTGCCGCCGCGAGCGGCCCGCGCTGACCGGTCTCGCGGGCGATGTCGACGGCGAGCGAGTACTCCGCGGTCGCCCGTTCCCAGGTGTCGCCCGTCGCGTGGCCGCGGGCCGCCAGGAAGAGGAGGCCGGGCAGCTCCGCGACGGTCGCCGCGCGACGCACCTCCGGGACGCGGTCCGCGAGCGCGCCGGCGCCGGACGCGTCCCGCAGGTAGAGGGGCACGATCATCAGCCACCGCCACCAGCGCGGGTCGGACGCGAGGCCCGCGTCCGCCTCGAGGATCGGGACGGCGGCACCCACCTCCGCGATCCCGCCCCGCCCGGCGAGGACGCGGGCCGTGCCGCAGCCGAGGAGCGCCAGGGCTCGGGCCCGGGCGGTGGTCGTGGTGGGCACCAGGGCCTCGAGCTCGGCCGCGAGCTCGAGGGAGACAGCGGTGCCTCCCAAGAAGAACGCCACGTAGGCGGCGTCGGCGAGCACGTGCACGCGGTCGTCGGACGACGACGTCTCGGCCGCGAGCCGGCGGAGCATGGTGACCGCGTCGCGCAGGGCACCGGTCCGCGCGGCGACGCCGGCGCGCAGCTCGAGCGCTCCCCTGGCCACGGCGGGCGCGACGGCCAGCTCGCCGAGCTCGTCGAGCAGGCGGAGCGCAGCCCGCGCGTCCCCCGCGGCCCAGGTGGCGCCCGCCGCCCGCAGCAGTCGGTCGCCGCGCCGCTCCACGCTCGGGCTCAGCGCCGCCGCACGCCGGTACGCCGCCGACGCGACGGTGTGGCCCGCCCGTGCCGCCGCCCGGTCGCCCGCCTTGTGGAGCAGGTCGGCGACGGCCGCGTCGGGACCTCGGACGGACTCCGCCAGGTGCCAGGCACGCCGGTCGTCGTCCCCGGGCGGGAGGGCCGCGGCGACGGCCCGGTGCGCGGCCCGCCGTCGCCCCGCCGGGGCGCCGGTGTACACGACCGACCGCAGCAACGGGTGGCGGAACGCGAGCCGCCCGCCGCCGGAGGTCACGAGGCCGGCGTCCTCGGCCGCGTCGAGGTCGGCGAGGTCCAGCCCGAGCGTCGCCGCAGCGGCTGAGGTCAGGGCCAGGTCGCCGTCGGCGACCGCCGCCACCAGCAAGACCTCGTGCGCCGGGGCGGGCAGGAGCCCCACGCGCCGGGAGAACGCCCTGGTGATCGTCTCCGGCACGGTCGACGGCATGCCCGCGATCTCGGGCCACAACGCGCCCGGATGGGTCGCGAGCTCGATCAGCGCGAGGGGGTTGCCCACCGACCGCCCGTACAGCTCGGCGAAGCGGCCCGCCGGCACCGGCCCGCCGGCGGCACGTTCTGCGAGAGCCCGTGCGGGCACCTCCGCCAACCCTGCGAGCCTGACGACCGGGAGCCCGACGACAAGATCGTCCGCCTCGGGGGTGCGGGCGGCGAGGACCATCGCGACCCGGTCGGCGCCCAGCCGGCGGGCGGCGAAGACCAGGGCCTGCGCCGACGGCGCGTCGAGGTCGTGCAGGTCGTCGACGAGCACGGCGACCGGGCCGTCCTCCGCGCACCGGGTGAGCATCCCGAGCGTCGCGGCGCCCACCGCCAGGCGGTCGCCCGCCGCCGGCCCGGGCACCGGCGCCGCCGCGGGCCGCGCGCCGTCCCCGGCCGCGAGCGCCGCCGCGAGCGCGGCAGCCTGGCGGCCGGGCAGGTCGCTGATCCGGTCGAGGCAGCCCGCGAAGAGCTGGGACAGGCCGGCGAACGGGATCTCGGACTCCGCGACGGTGCCCGTGGCCCGCAGCACGCGCACCGTCGTGACGGGTGCCGCCGGGCCGGGACCGCCCGCGCCCAGCGCCGCCGCCGTGTGCTCGAGCAGCGCGCTCTTGCCGACGCCCGGTTCGCCGAGGAGAACGAGACGTCCTGCCTCCCCGAGCCGGGCCCCTGCCAGGAGCCGGTCGATCGTCGCGACCTCGGCGTCGCGCCCCAGGAGCACCCTTCGAGTCTAGGCAGCGCGGCATCACCAGGTGGGGCCCCTGACGCGGGTTCACCCGCGCGGTCCCTACCGTCGCCAGCAGGAGGCTGCCGGCGTCCCGCCGGCACCCGACGGACGGAGAGAACGATGACCGACATCCAGGCTCCCGGCCCGGGCACCGCGCCCGCGCCGCAGGTCGACACCGACGCCCTGATGGCGTTCGTGTTCCGCGCCGTGGAGGAGGCGGGCGCCACCCTCAACGCCGGTCTCGTGGTGATGGGCGACAAGCTCGGCTACTACCGCGACCTCGCCGCGCACGGCGCCAGCACGCCCGCGGAGCTCGCCGCACGGACCGACACGGCCGAGCCGTACGCCCGGGAGTGGCTCAACGCGCAGGCCGCGGGCGCGTACGTGACGTACGACCCGGGTTCGGGCCGGTACACGCTGCCGCCCGAGCAGGCGGTCGCCCTCACGGTCGAGGACAGCCCCGCGTTCCTTCCCGGGCTGTTCCAGATCGCGCTCGGCACCGTGCACGACACGGACCACATCCTCGAGGCCGCCCGCACGGGGGCGGGGTTCGGCTGGCACGAGCACGGCGTGGACGTGCACGTCGGGTGCGAGCGCTTCTTCCGCCCGGGCTACCACGCGAACCTCGTCGAGGCGTGGCTGCCCGCCCTCGACGGCGTCGTGGAGCGGCTGACCCGAGGGGCGACCGTCGCCGACGTCGGCTGCGGCCACGGCTCCTCGACGATCCTCATGGCCCAGGCGTTCGAGGGCTCGACGTTCGTGGGTTACGACTACCACGAGGGGTCGATCGCGACGGCGCGCGAGCGTGCCGAGGCGGCGGGCGTGGGCGACCGCGTCCGCTTCGAGGTCGCGTCGGCGCAGGACTTCCCGGGCACCGGCTACGACCTCGTGACGATGTTCGACGCCCTGCACGACATGGGCGACCCCGTCGGCGCGGCCCGGCACGTGCACGACGCGCTCGCCGACGACGGCACCTGGATGGTCGTCGAGCCGATGGCCGGTGACCGGGTGGAGGACAACCTCAATCCTGTGGGCCGCGCGTACTACGGGTTCTCCACGCTGCTGTGCACCCCCACCTCGCTGGCCCAGGACGTCGGCCTGGCGCTCGGCACCCAGGCCGGGCCGTCGCGCATCCGCGACGTCGTCACCGCCGGCGGGCTCACCCGGTTCCGCGAGGTCGCGCGCACGCCGTTCAACCTCGTCTTCGAGGTGCGGAAGTGACGGTCACGCCGCGTATCGCGGGGCCATCGCCTCCATCTGTGCCATGACGAGGCGGATGGCCTCGGGCTGCTGGTCCGGCGGGTACTTGTGCTTGATGAGCAGGCGCTTGATCGACGAACGGAGCTTGGCCTTGACGTCGTCGCGCACGGTCCAGTCGGTCTTCACGTCGCGTCGCAGGACGGCGATCAGGTCCCGGGCGATCTCGGCGAGCTTCTCGTCGCCCTGCAGCAGCGCCGCGGACTCGTTCTGCGCGACAGCGTCGTAGAGCGCCAGCTCGTCGTGGCCGAGCGGAGGGTCGAACCGCTCTCCGCGCTTCGACTCTGCGACGACGTCACGTGCCATCTCGACGAGAGCTGCGATCACCTCGGCCGACGTGAGGTTCGCGTTCGTGTACTTGAGCATGAGCTGGGACAGACGTTCCGAGAATGCCTCGCGTCGCACCAGGTTGCCGGCGGTCGCGGTGCGCGCCTCCGCGGTCACGAGCGCGCGGAGCGCCTCGATCGTGATCTGCGGGTGCGGCGTGGACTGCGCCTTCGCCAGGAAGTCGCCGTCGAGCTGGTCGAGGCGCGGGCTCTCCAGCCCTGCGGCCCCGTAGACGTCCACGACGTCGCGCGCGTCGACCGACGTCGCGGTGAGCTGGTTGAGGAGGCGCTGGACGTCCTCGGGGATGGGCTGTCCGCTCGCCTGCCGCTCCTCGGCGTCGAGCTTGCCCATCCACACCCGCACCTCCTCGTAGAAGCGCGCGTCGTCGGCGAGGTCCGCGAGGGACTCGTGGCGGCCGGAGGCCGACCACGCCCGCGACAACGCCTGGGCACGCCGGCGGAACGCGTCGCCCACGGGCTCGGCGTCGGAGTCCGCGGGCACCCGGTTCTGCGGCGTGCGGGGGCTGCGGAGCCAGCTCACGACGTCCAGCACGACACCGATGTAGGCGCGGCCGCCCGCCCCGGCCTCGCGCAGCCGCGCCCGCCATCCCGTGGGCTCGACCAGCTCGCCCAGGGCAAGGACGAGACCCCGCGTGGCGTCGGCCACCTCGGCGAGCGGGGTGCCGACCGGCTTCTCGGCCTGGTCCCGGACCGTGTACTGCGCGAGCGCTGCCGCGAGGTTCTCGGCGACCGGTGCGTAGGCGACGAGAAGGCCGGCGTCCTTGCCGCGGAACGTCCGGTTCACGCGCGCCAGTGTCTGCATCAGCAGCGCGCCCCGCAGCGGACGGTCCAGGTAGAGCGTGTGCAGCGGCGGCGCATCGAAACCGGTCAGGAGCATGTCCTTGACGATGACGATCTCGAGCTCGTCGTCGGGATCCTTGAGCCGGTTCTTGATCAGCGTGTTCTCCCCGTCGCGCCGCACGTGGTCGGCGATCGGCGGCTGGTCCCCTGCGTCGCCCGAGTACACGACCTTGATCCGTCCCTTGGTCACGTCGTCGGAGTGCCAGTCGGGCCGCAGCGCGACGATCTGCTCGTACAGCCGGGCGCAGATCTCCCTGGTCCCGGCGACGACCAGCGCCTTGCCGGGCGCGCCGCCGGTGCCGTCGTGGACCTCCTGACCGACGGCCGACGCCGGGCGCACGAGCTCGGCCGCGGCGTCCCGTCGGGCCTCCCAGTGCTCCACGAGGTCGCGGGCCATGGTCCTGAGCCTGGCGGGGGCGCCGTAGACCGCGTTGACCACCGCCACCGACCTCTCGATCCGTGCGCGCTCCGCGTCGTCCAGACCTGCGGTCGCCTCGTCCGCCGCGCTGTCGATCGCGGTGGGGTCGACGTCGGCCGGGAAGCCCACCTTGACCAGTCGCGACTCGAAGTACACCGGGACGGTGGCCCCGTCGGCGACCGCACGGGTGAGGTCGTACACGTCGATGACGTCGCCGAACACGGCCTCGGTGTCCCGCTCCCCCGTGACCGGTGTCCCGGTGAAGGCGATGAGCGTCGCGTTCGGCAGCGCGTTCTTGAGGTGCCAGGCGTAACCGTCGAGGTCGTCGTAGTGGCTGCGGTGCGCCTCGTCGACGACGAGCACGATGTTGCGCCGCTCGGAGAGCACGGGGTGCCTTCGCCCCGACCGCTTCTCCTCCGCCGTGAGGCCGAACTTCTGCAACGTCGTGAAGTAGATGCCGCCCGTGGTGCGGCCCGCGAGCTCGCTGCGCAGCTCGTTGCGACGAGAGACCTGACGCGGCCGCTCGGCGAGCAGCTGCGACCGGGCGAAGGTCTGGAACAGCTGGTCGTCCAGGTCGGTGCGGTCGGTGATGACGACGATCGTCGGGTTCTCGAGCGCCGGGTGGCGGGCGATCGCCGCCGCGTACAGCTCCATCTCCATCGACTTGCCGGACCCCTGGGTGTGCCAGACGACGCCCGCACGTCCGTCGCCACGCACCGCCTCCGCCGTCGCGGCGACCGCCTTGGTCACGGCGAAGTACTGGTGCGGCTTCGCGACCCGCTTGTGCAGGCCGTCCTCGTCGGCGTCGAAGGCGACGAATCCCCGCAGCAGCTGGCCGAAGCGCTCGGGGTTGAAGAGCCCGTCGAGCGTGACCTCCAGCGGCGTGCGCGCCTCGATCTCGCCGAGGAGACCGTCGTCGTGCACCAGGTGCAACGGCCGGTCTCCGTCGGGCCGGCCGTCCGGCCCGACGACGCGACCGTCGTCGTCGACGTTCCACGGCGCGTAGTGGTTGAGCGGCGTGAACGGCGTCCCGTACTTCGCCACGACCCCGTCGCTGATCACGGTGAGCACGCAGAAGCGGAACACCATCGGCAGCTCGCGCAGGTAGGTGCCGAGCTGGGCATGGGCAGCGGAGACGTCCGCGTGGGGGGAACCCGCGTTCTTGAGCTCGACGATCACCACCGGCATGCCGTTGAGGTAGAGGACCACGTCGAAACGTCGCTCGACGTCGCCGTCCACGACCCTGACCTGGTTGGCGACGAGCCACTCGTTCTCGTGCTCGTGCGCGGAGACCAGTCGGACGGTCGCCGTCTGCTCCCGGCCGTCGTCCACGTAGGCGATCCGGTGCCCATGGACGAGGACGTCGTGGATCCGCTTGTTCTCGGTGATCGCGTCCTGCGACGACGGCCGGAGGATCTCCAGGAGCGCCTGCTCCATGTACTCGCGCGGCACGTCGGGGTTGAGGCGGCGCACAGTGGCACGCATCCGGGAGGGGATCGCGAGCTCGGACCACGACTCGCGCTGCGGCTGCTCGCCGAGGGCTGCGTACCCAGCGTGCCCGACCGCAGAGACCGCGCCGGGGGCGATCGCGTCACCGCGCAGCGGCTGCCAGCCGAGCGGCTCGGCCAGGTGCTCCAGCGCGAGCTGTTCCCAGTCGGCTTCGTGCAGTCGCATGCGTCCTCCGTGGTCGTCGCGGTCGTCGTCCTCGGCACCCATCGTGGCCGACAGGACGGCCCGTGGCAGCAGGTTCGCCCGGTAATCACCCTTATCAGGCCGTCCCTGGAGGGACCGAGGAGCAGTCTCCCCGGAGCTCACGCAGACACTGCCGGACAGCGTGAGCCACGATCCGCGGCCGATACCATGTCACCGAACCTGCACATCAGTACCATGTCACCGCTCTTGCACATCCCGAAGATGTGCACGTACGATCACTTTCATGGCTGGCATTGCGCTCACCACGCCTGCTCAGATCGGAGCGGCGATCCGAAGCGCCCGAATCCGCGAGGGCCTCACCCAGACCGGTCTTGCCGAGCGTGCGGGAGTCAGCCGCCGATGGCTCATCGCCCTCGAGCAGGGACAGGCTCAACGAGCCGAGCTGGGCAAGATCCTCGACACCCTCGATGCTCTCGGGCTCGACCTGACGGTGACCAGGGCAACGGCGCCCGACAAGGGCCTTGCGGACCTCTTGGAGGACCTGTGAGCAGCCGACACCTCGCCGTCCTCTTGTACGGGCGACATGTGGCCGCCCTCGAGCAGACGCCGGGCGGACAGCGCCGGATGCACTACCGGGACGACCCCGGTGCCACGCCGGTGTCGCTGACGATGCCGCTCGCGGGTGGTCCGTTCAACCATCGGGTCGTCGACCCGTTCCTCGAGGGCCTTCTCCCGGAGCGCGAGGCGGCTCGCGAGGCGATGTCCCGTGAGCTCGACGTGTCCGCGCGCAACCCGTTCGCGCTCCTGGCGCTCATGGGGCTCGACTGCGCCGGTGCCGTGCAGTTCTGCTCGGAGGACGAAGTGCCCGACGTCCTGGCCCGGCGCGGCAGCCTCGAAGCACTCGACGACAGTGACATCGAAGCCCGCCTGTCCGAGCTGCGCACCAATCCTGGGGCCAGCTGGCTCGCCCCCCGTGAGCGATGGTCGTTGGCGGGGGCCCAGGCCAAGTTCGCCTTGCGGCGAGAGGCCGACACGTGGTTCGAGGCCACAGGCGCCGAGCCGACCACCCACATCATCAAGCCCGGTGTGGACGGCTTCCGTTCGCAGGCTCTCAACGAACACGTCTGCCTCCAGACCGCCCGGCGAGCCGGACTCTCGGCCGCCGACTCACGCTTTGAGCGTTTCGGTGCCGAAACGGCGCTGGTCGTGGAGCGCTACGACCGTCGTCGTGACAGCAACGGGGACCTCGTGCGTCTGCACCAGGAGGACCTGTGCCAGGCGACGAGCACGTTCCCCCGCGACAAGTACGAATCCGACGGTGGCCCCAGGGCGGTGACAGTCGTCGACCTGCTGCGGGCCGCGAGCACCCGCCGCGTCCGCCAGGCCAACCTCGACGCGTTCGTCGACGCGCTCGCCTTCAACGTCCTCGTCCAGGCGCCGGACGCCCACGCGAAGAACTACTCCGTCGTCCTGCTCGACAACATCGTCCGGCTCGCCCCGCTGTACGACGTCGCGTCCGGCGCGCCCTACGACTCCACGAGCCAGGTCGGCCTGCGGCGGTCCGCGATGGCGATCGGCGGCCGCCGCGACTTCGCCGACATCGACCTCGAGCGATGGCGCCGGTTCGCCCGGGAGGCCGGCCTCGACGCCGACGCCGTGGAGGCCAGGGTGCGCAGCCTCGCCGAGCGCATCCCGGACGCGATGTCGGACGCCTTCACCGCTGAGGCCGAGCGCAGCGACTCACCCGAGATCGGCGAGCTTCGCGAGCGCATGCTCGACCGGATCGCGCGGGGTGTGCATCGGTATCGCTGAGCCGACCGGTACCGGACGACGTGACGACCGCTATGCCGGACCGCCCCTGAGCGTCACGCTCTGCCGGAACTCGATGGCCTCCGGCAACTCCTCGAAGGTCAGCACCTCTCCAGCGAGGTCACGAAGCTGTTCCAGCGCATCGTGCGGAGTGGCGTAGAAGTACTCGCGGCGCAGGTTGATCCTGTTGACCCGCCGGTCCGCGAGGCGGCGATGCATCTCGGCCTCGATCCCGACGGCGTCCTCAGAGAAGAAGATCGTATGGACGTCGAAGTTGAACGGCACCGACGCGTCGCCGAGCTCGCGGACCCGGTCCATCGGGTCCAGGCGGCGGGTCATGCCGACCTTGATCATGTGTTCGCCGAACGCCCCGATGTTCGAGATCACATAAACGTAGCCAGCCCGCTGGTTGGCGGCGCGGTAGTCCACGTCCTCGATGGCCCGGTCGACGTCGGCGAGCTGCGCCTGGAGCCGTGCCACGGCCTCGGCGTCGCCGTTGGCCTGCATCGCTGCCATGGCGTTGGCGTAGTGCTCCCGCTCCTTCTGCAGCTTCTCCCGAGCTCGCGCCATCTCCTGCTCGACCTTGCGCTGCTCACGCAGCGCCTCACGAGCGGCTCGGGTCGCTTCCTTCTCCTCCTCGACCTTGGCCAGGTAGTCGGCGACGAGCTCCAGCTCGAGTGTCCGGAGACGTTCGTAGGAGTCGTTGATCTGGATCGCCATGACCGTGCCGAGCCGCTCGATCTGCAGCGCCGTCTTGCGCAGCTTCTCGACGCTCGCCTCGAGCCGGTGCGGCTTGAGCGCCCGGACCAGCGATTCGGCCTCAGCGTTGTAGGCGCGGAGCATCAGCTTGGACGTCTGCTCCACCATCCGGCGCCCCTTGGCTGCGGAGCCTTGCACCGTCCAGCTCGTGTCAGCCTCGATGGCACCGCCGTCCTTGGCTGCCATCGCCTTGATACGACGACGCAGCTCGGCGAGCCGGTCCTTGTACGCGTCCGCCGACTCGAGCGGGTGGTGGTACTCGTAGACGCCGACCTCTTGGAGGAGCGCCGTCTCCTCGAGCAGGACGACCTCCCGGCCGAGGTCCGCCACCCGTGCCGCGAGACCGTCTCGCCGCTCCGTCAGCTGGGCGATCTCCGCCCCGAACCGGTCTCGCGCCGTCGCCCTCTGCTGTTCCATCAGCACCTGCTCGTCGGCGTACGCCTGCCGCGCCGCGGCGAGTTCCTCACGGACGCGGACGATGCCGAGCGCGCCCACCCGCTCAAGTTCCGCGCGCAACTGGGCGTTCTCGGCCGCCAACGCGTCGATCGACGTCGCGAGCTCGCGGGCCCGCTTGCGCGCCCCGAACAGGGGCACACCACTCGTGGCCGAGACCGAAGGCGCGGCTGATTCCGTGGTGGCCTGCGACGCCACCGGACCCTGGGCGGGCGTCACGGATACCGCATCGACCGGCACCCAGAACTGCCAGCCGTCCGGCGGGGCCGGCCAGTCTGCGGGCGGCTTCCACCCGTCGGGCGGTGTCCAGCCCTCCGGTGGCGCCGGCCAGTTAGGCGGGGACTGGTACCGGTACTGCGGTGCGGTCATGTGTTCTGCTCCAGGGCAGAGGTGAGCTGCTCGACAGTCAGCTCGAACGGCAGGGAAAGGGTCTGTCCAGCGATGCGACTGCATTGCGCGGTGAGGTCGGCGCGAATGTGTGGCCAGAACTGCGCGACAAGTGCTGGAGGTGACGGCGGGTCACCCGCGCCCAGCCCGACGGCGAACAGACTGCTCCCCCGATACTGCTCGGCGCTCGCGTCAGCACTGCGGACGGTCACGTCGGCGCCAACCAACCAGTGGTCCGGGTGTCCCTCTCCAGGCTCCGTAGCCTGAAACTGAAGTTCGACCTGCACCCGGGGAGCAAAGGGGTCCTGCACCCGCTCTCCCGATGACTTGACCAGGAAGGCGGAGGAGATCTCAGCGGGCATGCTTCACCGTCACGGGGGCTGCCGACCAGGCGGACGGCACGGTGTCGGGGAGGTCGGGGAGAGTGACCTGCGCCTCCCACGCACGCGTGGGCTCGCTGAGCACCCGGCGACGCCGTTCGCGACGCGGGATCACCGGCGCGTCCGCGCTCACCGGCTCGACCTGGAGGCGCACCCGGTAGCCCAGCGCCCTGAGCACTCGGCCGAGCGTGGCCATCCTGACGTTGCCGTCGCCGTTGAGGATCTGCGAGACCCGGCTCTCGCCGACACCGAGCCGCTCGGCGAGCTCCCGCTGCGAGACCCCCGCCGTCTCGCGGGCACGGTTCATCGTCGCGACGGCGTCGACCGCGAGACGCGCGGCGCTGCGATCCAACTCAGTCTGGTCGGTCATGGCTGACATCCTCTTCTCGTACCTGCTTCGCCCTGTAGATCTCTCGATCTGGCGTCTTGCGTTGTGCGGGCGGCTTCACGAACGCGGTGGCCAACCGGATGAACTCGTCGAAGTCGGGGAGCTCGGGTGGTGCCCAGTACCCGTCTCCCTCGAACCCGAGCTTGGGGTCGTAGCCACCCACCCCGTCCGTGTCGAAGAACGTGATGCGGAGATTAAACCGCTTGATCTCCCAGACCCCGTCGCGGAGGCGGTTCCAGCCCCGCGGACCGGGCAGGTCACCCTCGTCAGCAAATCGCTCGAACGCCGCCTCCAACCAGGCCCGGTGGGTGATCTGCTCGTCGTGCTCGAGGTCCGGCGCCGACGATGGGTCGACGAGTCCGTCTGCCAACTCGTCCAGGAACGTGGCGACAGGTGACGTCACCCCGTCGGCCCGGACGGCGCAGGCGATCTCGTGGATCCGACCGTCGGCGAGAACCCTACGCTCGACTTTACCCATGTGTGAAGCCCTCGCATCTCCGGTCCGATCTCGATCGCGTCACGGTCACCGTGCCGGGAGCTCAGTTCCGCCGACCGAGCGACGGAAGCCCGCCGCGGCGCGCCTGGGCGCGGAACAGCGAGTCGTCCAGGTCCTCCGACGGGGCACGGACCTCGAGGTCCGCGAACGCTCGGTCGCGGATGCGACGCTCGCGTCGTTCGATCGGGTCCAGACGTTCGCGCAGTTGCCGGCCGGACGACGGCGACCGTTCCGCGCGGTCCGACCCACGGCTCGTCGTGGCCCCGCGGGCGGATTCCTTCCGCTTCGCCTTCGACGTCGGTCGCGGCCCGCCAACGGGCGCCCCCGAACCGGGGCACGGCCGCGTTCCCGCGGTGTTGAGGTGCACGGGAACGCGCTCCTCGGACGCCCCCGAGATCGTCCGCCCGCACCGGTCGCAGTGCACACGACCGCTGCGAACGGACACCGGCTCGGCCTGTGCTCGACGACGCCGGGACGGGTCCTTGCGGAGCATGATGGTGGGCTCGCGACGCGCGGGCCCAACCGTCGCCTGTGGTGGGTGCACGGCCCCGCCACCCGGACACCACTCGCCCGTCCGCTTGTCCTTGTGCACCGAGACCTTGCCATCTCCCTGCACGACCAACGCCCGCCCGCACTCGCACGTCACTCGCCGGCGCTCCGGAGCCGGGCGGTTGACCACGACAGCGGGTCGGCCCGCAGAAGTGCGCGGCAGTTCCCGCACCGGCGCCCGCGCGACCGTCGCGGCATTGACAGGTCCCCGGACCAGGCGGACACGCCCCTGGCTCACAGTCCTGCCATCTCCGCCGCTTCGCGCACGCGCAGCTTGCCCGACATCAGCTGCGGGAGGAGCGTGTCGCGCATTGCCGCAAGCCGGGAGTTCTCCCGGCGGTGTTCCAGTCCAAGCAACGCCAGGCTGTCCAGCCGCTTCCCGAGGGATGCATCTTCGGAACTCGGAACTCGGATGCGCAAGCCTGCCAAGGATGCACGTGGGAGCTCGGTCTGTCCTGTGCTGCCCTCCGCCAACGACTCGATCGCATCTTCCATCGCGAGCAAGGAGTGTCCCGCGCACGTTGGGTCAACCTTGTGCGGATCAAGCCTCACGATCGATATGTGCGAATCGACAGTTGCTCTACCTTCGCCGAGCCAACGCGCAACCCGCCCGAGCGAGCCCATTCCCGTCGAATTCACTAGCACGTCGCCGAACTGAAGAATGCGATCCGACTTTAGCTTTCTATCCTCGGTCCGTCGCGCGGGCCCCAACTCAACCCTAGGCGTTCTCACGCATCTCTGGCCGAGCACGACAGTTGTTCCATCGATCTCGTCACTGTACGAGGGTGCTATCCCACGCGACACCAGAGTCGACACATCCCCGACCACGACGGATCGGGAACCCTGACTCACCGCATGGTCGAAGAGCGCGGCAGCAAGCCCTTCCGCGGTGGCGGCGAGGCGGGTGTTGGACGCGATCTTGTCGTCGAGCACACCCAGGACCTCGGCGATCGCGCGCCGGTCATCGGCGGGCGGAACGCTCAAAACGAGTCCATCCAGCGCGCTCTTGGTCAGCTTCGGTTGCGCCGATCCGGTGAGGTACCCAGTCAAGTCAGTTGACTCGATTGCGTAGGCCAAGAATCTCGTGTCGAACGGTTCACGGCCCCTTAGCACATGAGCGTGATTGTTTGGCCAGAACCGTCCATCAGTGAGGTAAGCGATGGGCAGGCTGCGCGATCGGAGGTTTTCGCCATCCTCAGACACGAGCAAGTACTCGCCGTCCAGGAGGAACCCGTCGACGTGGTCGACGACCCCGGACGCCCCGTAGTACGGGTACGGACCCGCTACACGATCAGAGGATTTGACCGGCCTGCGCACTGAATCAAAGTTCTCGGCCAGATGTCCGACGGTCGTTGCACTCCACTCACCCACGGACCCGCTCCAACTGCTCACGCACGACCCGCTCCAACCGCGCGGACTCGTCGAACTGCTCGAAGAGCTCTTTGGTGAGCCGTGCGATCTTCTCCTCCACCGGCTCGCCGTCGTCCTCGGCCTCGGCGGCGCCGACGTAACGACCTGGCGTCAGTGCGTACCCGGCGTCCTTGACCTCCGCGAGCGGCACCGTCTTGCAGAACCCGGCGACGTCGTCATACTCCAGCCCGGCGTCCGCAGCAGACGCGGTGCCGCGCCACGAGTGGTACGTCCCGGCGATCTTCGCGATGTCATCGTCGGACAGCGCGCGCTCGGCGCGGTCGACCATGTGCCCCAGCGACCTCGCGTCGATGAACAGCACCTCGCCGGCCCGGGCGCCCTTGTCCTTGGCGAAGAACCACACGCACACGGGGATACCGGTGGACCGGAATAACTGCGTCGGCAGCGCGACCATGCAGCTCACGAGGTCCGCCTCGACGAGCTGGGCGCGGATGTCGCCCTCTCCCCCGGAGTTCGACGACATGGACCCGTTCGCCATGACGACGCCGGCAGACCCACCCGGCGCGAGCTTCGACAGAATGTGCTGGATCCAGCCGTAGTTGGCATTCCCGGCGGGCGGGACGCCGTACTTCCAACGGGCGTCGTCGGTGCTGCGCGCCCAGTCCTTGATGTTGAACGGCGGGTTCGACATCACGTAATCCATGGGCACGTCGGGGTGCAGGTCGCGGGCGAACGTGTCGCCCCATCGCGGCCCGAGCTGGCCCGTGAGCCCATGGATGGCGAGGTTCATCCGCGCCAACTGCCAGGTGCGCTGGTTGAGCTCCTGCCCGTACACGCTGATGGCTTGCGGGTCGGCGCCGTGCCGCTCCAGGAACTTCTCCGCCTGGACGAACATGCCGCCCGACCCGCACGCCGGGTCGTACACGCGCCCGGAGTACGGCTCGAGCACCTCGACGAGCACCCGCACCACGCTGGGCGGGGTGAAGAACTCGCCGCCGCGCTTGCCCTCGGCGCGCGCGAACTTCTCCAGGAAGTACTCGTACACCTCTCCGAGCACGTCGCGGGCCTTGGACACCTTGGTCCCGTCCGCCATCACGCCCGTGAACCGGGCGGAGGAGAACAGGTCCACCAGCTCGCCCAGGCGCCGCTGGTCCACGCTCACCGAGTTGAAGATCGTGGGCAGGGTGCCGAGCAGGGGCGGGTTCGCGCCCATGAGGTGCGTCATCGCGTCGTCCACGAGCTGTCCGATGGACGCCTCGTGCTCGTCCGGCGTCGCGGTGCGCCCCTTGGCGTGCCGGGCCAGGTAGGCCCAGCGCGCGCGCTCGGGCACCCAGAACGCGCCGGCACTGCGGTACTCGTCGACGTCCTCCAGCAGCGGCGCGGCGTCGTCCTCGGAGAGCCCGTCCGCGACGCACTCGGCGAGGATCGCCTCCCGCCGCTCCTCGAACGCGTCCGAGACGTACTTGAGGAACACCAGCCCCAGGATCACGTCCTTGTACTGGCTGGCATCCATCGAGCCGCGCAGCTTGTCCGCGGCCTTCCAGAGCGTGTCCTTCAGCTCCTTCATGGTGGTCGCCGTGGCGACCGACGGCGTGGCCGCCTTCTTCCTGGGGGGCACTCGGTGTTCCTTCCTCATTCGGTGGCCTCATCCTGGCCACCGCTACCGACAAGGCGTACGACGCCGCTCGCGACGCCGTCGACCAGCGTCGCGGCAAGCTCTTCCAGCCGCGCCAGCTCCCGACGGGCGGCGGCCGCGCGGTCCGCGACGGCGTCCAGGGCCCGCTCAACCGGGGCGGCCTGGTCCGCGGGCAACAGCCGCACCCGCCACGACCGCCACCGCTTGGCGTCCGGCGCCTGGGCCGCGATCTCGCGGGCGAGGACCTCGGGCAGGAGGCGGTGCCCGACGTCGTCGCCGTCCGGCGCACGCACGCGCAGCACCCACGCCGGGTAGACGACGGCGGAGAAGCCGTCACGATCCACGGCGGCCGCGGGGCGCGGTGTCGTCGTGACGACGACGTCGCCCGGCTCGGTCAGTCGCGCGTCGGCGTGCTCAGCCACCAGCCTCAGCCGGTCGACCGCCCGCGAGCCCCACGCCGCGTCGCCCAGCAGCTCCTCCGGGCCCAGCACGCGCGTCAGCGCGGGATCGCGCTCCGGCGCCGGCACCACCATCGACGGGTCGAGGCGGAGCCCGGGCAACCGCCGCGCCCGGCCGTCGTCCACGAGAACGCCGAGCATCGCGTCCCGCACGGGCGTGGCCACGCCCCGGCGCACGGAGACGTCGAGCGCGGGGCGCGTCTCGCCGTCCAGCCGCTCCGCGAGCTCTCGCACGCGCACGGTCGAGGCTCCGCCGTCGTCGCGCGGCACCTGGACGAGTTCGCGGGCGGACTCGACGAGCGACCCCCCGCGCGCGAGCACCTGCGGCAGCCGCGCGAAGCGCGCAAAGCGGAACGAGTGCGCGCGCACGGCGTCCGCGCTGTCCAGGGAGGCGACGACGTCGGTGAGCAGGTCGTCCAGCACGGCCCGGTCGAACGCGGCGCCGGGACGGACGTCCGAGAGGTCCGCGACCATCGTCCAGCGGTCCTCGATCGCGACGTCCGGGTGCGCGTCGCCCAGCACCCACAGCGCCAGCCTCTGCCGCGACCGGTCGGTGACGAGGCCAGGCGGCAGCAGCACAGCCGTCCGCAGTCGGTGCGTCCGTAGCAGCGCCGACCGCGCCGACTCGACCGACGGGCTCGACGCCGCCTCGACGAGCGCGCTCGCCGGGCCGACCACCACGGCCCGCTGGCCAGGCCCCAGCGACAGGACGACCTCGTCGACGCGGGCCAGCGCCTCCTCGTCCGACACGTCGGCGACGCCGACCTCCGGCACCTGGCACACGACGACCGCCTCGGTCGGCAGGTCGCCGTCCTCGAGCGTCCGGACGTCCCAGCCGTGCGCGACCAGACGGCGTCGCGCGAGCCGCCGGCCCTCGCCCCGCGGCACCATCGCCGTCGGGACGTCGACGGCGTCGGGCGCCGCGAGGATCGCGTGCAGGAGGTCGCCGCACCCGGGCGCCGGGCTCGCGACGACGTCGGCCTGGGCCACCGCCTCCACCACCCGCGCCACCAGGTCCAGCACGGCCGGCGCGAGCGCGGAGCGGGTGAGATCGAGCCGGCCGGCGCGGTGACGGTCGGCGAGCACGGCCTCCGCCGCGCGGCCCGGCGAGTACGCCGCCGACGCCATGAGGTCAGCCAGGGCGCACGTTGCCGGGAGGGACGCCCCCAGCGCCGCCACCTCCCGGTACAGGAACTCGTCGTCGGGATCGAGCTCGTCCGCCAGGTCGAGCACGTCGTCGGGCGACAGGTCCGCGAGCGCCACCTCCCCGTACGCGCGCAGGCACAGCAGCGCGAGGAGGCCGTCGGTCGGGCGGGCGCCACCCGGCCGGGCGTCGAGCACGCCCCGCACCGCGACGTCTGCGGCGAAGTGCGGGTTCTTCCCCAGCCCGGTGCGCTCCACCCACGCGACCACGTCCGACGCACGGAAGCGCGGCGGGCCGGCGTCGTCCGCGACGGGTGGCGGGAACGGGTGGGGGCCTCCGGCGTGGCGCGTGCGCCACATGGAAACCACCGGTCGCTGCACGCCCGCCGTGAGCGCGATGTCCGGCAGGGACAGGGTCAGGTCGTCCAGCACGGATCGCGCCGGTCGCGTCGATGTCGGGTCCATCGCGCCTCCTCTCTTCGCGCCCAGGGTAGGGCCACGGCGCCTTCCACCCGCGCCACGACGACGCGATAAGAGGCTTTATCACCCCTCTTTCTGACACCGCCCCGCCCAAGAGTCGATGCTCCTGCCAGACGGGTCGGCACCCCCCCACCCACCACATCGACGCAAGGAGCCGATGATGAACCACGACGCACCGGACGACGGCCGGCTCAGCACCGCGCCGCCCCCGCCGGGCGACGTCCGGACGACCGACGCCCGGACGACCGACGAGCGGCGTTTCAGCCGCGGGACCGTGGTCGCCTCGGCGCTCGGCGGGATGGTCGTCGGAGCGTCCGTCGTGGCGCTCGCCCTGTCGCTCGGCGAGGCGGAGCCCGCCGGTGACGTCGCCGACACCGAGCCCGGGTCGGCGGCCTTCGAGGCCGCCTACGCGGACTGCGGGCCCAGTGACGGTCTGGAGCTCGTCGACGACGGCACGACGCTCGCGCTCGACGCCCAGGGCGAGGAGGACTTCAGCGGCGCCAGCTACACGACCGTCGACTGCGTGCTCGGTGCGCTCGAGGCGCCGTCGCGCGTCACCGAGCTCATGAACTCCACCCGCGCGCTCGACGGCAGGCAGACCGACAGCTGGGACGGCGTCACCGCGACGTGGAGCTACCACCCCGACACCGGGCTCGACCTGCTCCTCACCGTCGCGCCGGCGGGGGACCCGACGTGAACGGCGCCGGCGCCCGGCCCCGGCCGCTGTCCCGATGGCTGCGCGAGCACCGCGCGGCGGTCGCTCTGGGCACGGCTGCGACGCTCCTGGTCGCGTACGCGGCGGGTGCGACCGTCGTCGCCGTCGACCGGTCCGACGAAGCCCGGGCCGCGCAGGCCCAGGTCGCTGACACCAGCGGCGAACTGGGCTCGACGCGCGACGAGCTCGACTTCGCCCTCGCCCGTGCGGAGGCGGCGGAGGGCCGGATGGAGGACGCCGAGGCGGCCGCCACGACCCGCCAGGCAGAGCTCGACGAGCGTGAGTCCGGGCTCGACCAGCGTGAGCAGGACGTCACCGACCGCGAGAAGGCCGTGAGCAAGACCGAGCAGAAGATCGAGGAACGCCGCATCAACGAGGGCGTCTGGACCGTCGGCACCGATGTCGAGGCCGGCACCTACCGCACCACCGAGTCCGTCGCCGGCGACTGCTACTGGGCGATCTACCGGTCCGGCACCAACCAGGACGACATCGTCCAGAACGACATCGTCACCGGCGGCCGCCCCTCCGTCACCCTGCGCGACGGCCAGGACTTCGAGACGAACCGCTGCGGCACGTGGGACAAGCAGTGACCCCGCGCGAGCCGCTCCCCCAGCACTCACCCGACACCACCGAAGGAGTTCCCATGTCCACCACCCCCAACGGCCCGACGTTCGAGCCGCTCCCGGTCCCCCCGCTCCCCCCGGCCCTCGGCACGCCGCCCCCGGCGCGAGGCAACGGCCTCGCCGTGGCCGGCTTCGTCGTCGCCCTGGTCGCGCTGCTGCTGTCCCTGATCCCCATCGTCAACAACGGGGCGTTCGTTCTCGCGCTCGTCGGCCTGGTGCTGGCGATCGTCGGCCTGGTCAAGGCCCGCCGTGGTGCGCCCCGGCAGGGCATGGCGGTCGCGGGCATCGTGCTGGCCGTCGTCGCCGGCGCCGCCGTCCTGGCGTCGCAGGCCTTCTACAGCTCGGTGCTCGACGACGTCGCCGACTCGCTCGACGACACCCCCGCCGTCACCGGTGAAGGTGCCCCGGCCGAGTCCGATGCGGACGTCGCGGACCAGGCCGCCACGGACGAGGACGTCGCCGCCGACCCCGAGCCGGCCCCTGCTGAGGAGGGCACCCGCGACAACCCGTTCACGTTCGCCGAGACCGTGGGCAACGACGACTGGACCGTCGACCTCGGCAAGCCCCACGAGGCCTGGGCGGACATCCGCGCCGAGAACCAGTTCAACGAGGCGCCCGCCGACGGGATGGAGTACTGGATCGTGCCGGTCGAGGCGACCTACACGGGCACCGAGACCGGCACGCCGTGGGTCGACCTCACGGTCGAGTTCGTCGGTGATGACAACGTCACCTACTCCGACTCGTGCGGCGTCATCCCCGACGACCTCACCGACGTCGACGAGCTCTACGAGGGCGGCTCCGCCAAGGGCAACGTGTGCGTCGCCGTCCCCGCCGGGGCCCCCGGTGCCTGGACGCTGACGGCCGGCTGGTTCGCCGACCCCGTCTTCTTCCGCGCGAAGGGCTGACATCCGCGGGCGGGCGCGCAGGTCCACGCCCTGCGCGCCCGCCGGTCACCCACGACCGCCAACAGCACGACCCCGTCCATGCGAGAACGAGGAGCCGACCATGCCGTTCATCCACTCCGTCCGGGTTGCCGACCCCGGTACGCACAACGAGCACATCGAGGCGGTCGCCGTGTCCCAGCTGACCACCGGTCCGCTCCGCGTGGCGTCCCGCGACGCCGTGCACACGGACATCGTCCGAGGCACGCGGTACCGCACGCTGCACCCGGTCACGCACGAACAGACCGACGTCGTCGCGCGCATCAGCCCTCGCGGCACCCGCTACATCGCGACCGTCGCCAACGGCACGGAGACCGACAACCTGCTGCGGCTCCCCCGATTCTGAGCGGGGGATCTGCGGCGTGTCTCCAGCAATTCACCCGCTGCGACCACTCCTCAGCAGTCTGCGCATTCAACCCGCACGGTACTTTCCAGGCATCGATAGGACCGACGAATGGAGAAGACTGAAAGTGTCCATCAAGGCGCTCCACTTCCCGCACGATCACACGGCACCGATCACCGAAGTGACGGTGGACGAGAAGAACGCGATGAACTACTACCGATACGTTCAGGGCGGCCCTGTCGAGGGGGGATATCTCAACCTCGGCGGTCTCGACGTCGTCTGCTACGTCAACTCCAGATATGCAGCCTTGCCCGAGGACCTCGTCAATGAACGGGCTACGGCGCTGTTCGAGGTCGCCGGGGTGGGGATGTACGGCGGAGCCATCAGAGGAGACTCACTTCTGGTTCGCGGGGCAGGACCGAACGGTTACGAGCGCTCGCTCCCGGCCGACTTCGCGGCGTTCTTCCTCGACACCGCCCACTCCGAGATCTGAGAGCGCTCTTCCCACAACTACGCTGCACGACCCCGACGAGCGAGGTGAACGTGGGCGACGCTGAGACTCTCAGGATCCTCCGTCGTCCGCCACCTGGCCGGCCTTTGCCCTGGACTTCCGCGCCTCGGCGGCATACTTTCACCTCGGCAGCATGCTGTGACCGGATTCACACGGCATGCCCGGCTGGCCGGACCGAGGGTGGAGGGAGCGGAGCCGTGGCCGACGTCCTGGTGCTCAACGCGGGCTACGAGCCCCTGCACCGTGTGTCGGTCAAGCACGCCATCACGATGCTCGTCCGGGAGGTCGCGGTGGTCGAGGAGGCGGTGGAGGGCCACCGCTTCGGCCCGTACCCGATGCCTCGTGTGCTGCGCCTGGTGCGGTACGTCGCGATGCGCTGGCGGTACCGCGGCGCGGGGCGGCCGGCGGTCACCAAGGACGGCGTGAAGCGTCGCGACGGCGTCTGCGCCTACTGCGGCGGCCCCGCGGAGACGGTCGACCACGTGATCCCCCGCTCCCGCGGCGGCGACTCGTCGTGGCTCAACCTCGTCGCCGCGTGCGAGCCGTGCAACGGGCGCAAGGCCGACCGCACCCCGCTGGAGGCCGGCATGCCGCTGCTGCTCGCGCCGTTCGTCCCGCCCGCGGAGCACGGGCTGGTGCGCCGGCGACGGCGCGCCACCGCGCCGGCCGCGGCCTGACGCCCCGGGACGGTTCAGGCCGCGGGCTCGTCCTCCGGCAGGTCGGGCACCACGGTGAGCGACCCGGTGGCGGGCAGGGCGTTCGCGCCGCCGCGGTCCGCCGGGGTGAGGGCGCGGGAGGCGATGACGCTGCTCGCGAAGTTCGCGTGGCACTCCGTGCAGTACCACTCGGGGGTGGGCACGGGCACCTCGAAGCCGCCGTAGACGACATCCGGCTCGGCGTTCATCACGTCGTCCTGGAAGGTCATGCCCCACACGATCCGCTTGGTCTTGCCGCGCGCGCCGCAGCCCGGGCACTGCGGGCGCATCCGCGCGCGCTGCGACGCCACGGTGTGCGCGTGCAGCAGGTCGTGGCACTGGCCGCACAGCAGGTGCACGTCGCGCACGAGCTGCTCGAGCGTGCGCCCCCCGGCGGTGGTGGTGCCGAGGCGGACGGCGCCGTCGTCGTGGGCCTGCATGCGGTGCACGTCGACGAACCGCTCGCAGGTGGCGCAGCGCTCCTCGCGGCGCATCGACCAGCCCGTGACGGCGCGGTGGCCCAGGATGCGCAGGGCATGCACGTCGGGGCCGGTGGCACCGGCGCCGCAGTCGCCCGGGTCCAGCGTGTGCACCGGGCCGCCGCGGAACTGCTCCGCGACGCCGTCGAGCACGAGCCGGGCGTGCTCGGGCGGCAGCCAGCCGGACGTGCCGGTGTACGTGTCGGCCCCCTCGAACAGGTCGGCCCACACGATCGGCCGGTCGGGGCCGAACAGGTCGTCGCTCACCCAGCTCTCGCCGTCGCTGGCGCCCATGAGCTCGACGGCGGCGACCACGCCGGCGTCGCCGAGCACCGTGACGACCACGTCCCCGCGCTGCGGACCGTCCGGGCCCGCTGGCAGCCGGTGCTCCGGCGAGCGGGTCGCGATCGCGACGGACTCCGTCAGCCAGTCGGCCGACCAGTGCAGGTACACGGAGGGCACGAGCCACGCGGGCAGCGCCGACAGGGAGGGGAGGGTCTCTCGGGTCACCGGGAGAACATATCGGGCGCCGACCCTCCGACACCACGGGCGCGGTCGTTCCTGTCGCGTCGTGGCCGCGCTAGGTTCCCAGCAGGTACGACGGCGTCGCCGCTCCACACCGTGCACGACACCTGGCACCGCCGCCGCCCCGCCGACGAGCTGCTGCCGCGAGGAGGCACGATGAACATCGGACTGTGGGTCGCCGCCGGGCTGCTGGCCCTGCTCTACCTGGCGGTGGGTGTCGCCAAGCTCACCCGTCGCCGCGACCGGCTCCGCACCGGCATGGGGTGGGTGGACGACTTCCCCGTGCTGGTGGTGCGCCTCATCGGCCTGGCGGAGATCGCGGGCGCGCTGGGGCTGATCCTCCCGCTGGCCACCGGCGTCCAGCCGTGGCTCACGCCGACGGCTGCGACGTGCCTCGTGGTGCTGCAGGCGCTGGCGATCGCGGTGCACGTCCGCCGCCGCGAGCTGGCGCAGCTGTGGGTCAACGTGCTCCTGCTGCTGGCCGCCGCGTTCGTCGCCGTCGGGCGGTTCGCCGGCTGGTGATCCTCAGTGCGGCGCGGACCACTCCGCGTCGGTGAGCAGCCGCGACCGGATGAGGAACCGCACGCCCTCGGGCGCCTCGACGCTGAACCCCGCCCCGCGGCCGGGCACCACGTCGATCGTCAGGTGGGTGTGCTGCCAGTACTCGAACTGCGCGCGGCTCATCCAGACCGGCACGGTGAACTCCTCCCCCGTCGCGCCGGGCGCGTCGTCCGGCCCGTCGACGAGGCGCAGGTCGCCCAGGTGCACGTCGGCGTCGCCGAGCAGGAAGTCGCCGTCCGGGTAGCACATCGGGCTGGAACCGTCGCAGCAGCCGCCGGACTGGTGGAACATCAGCTCGCCGTGCTGACGCCGCAGCCGGGCGAGGAGCCCGGCCGCGGCGTCGGTCACGGCGACACGGGAGACCCCGTCGTCGCTCATCGTCCCCTCCGCCGGCCTAGAAGAACCCGAGCTTCTGGCCCGAGTAGCTGACCAGGAGGTTCTTGGTCTGCTGGTAGTGGTCGAGCATCATCTTGTGGTTCTCGCGCCCGACGCCGGACCCCTTGTACCCGCCGAACGCCGCGGCCGCGGGGTAGGCGTGGTAGCAGTTCGTCCACACGCGCCCGGCCTCGATCGTGCGGCCGGCGCGGTACGCCGTCTCGCCCTGCCGGGACCAGACGCCGGCGCCCAGGCCGTAGAGGGTGTCGTTGGCGATCTTCATGGCGTCGTCGAAGTCCGCGAACTCCGTCACGGACACGACCGGGCCGAAGATCTCCTCCTGGAAGATCCGCATCGAGTTCTTGCCCTCGAACACGGTGGGCGTCACGTAGTAGCCGCCGGCGAGGTCGCCGTCGAGCTCGGCCCGGTGCCCGCCCGTGAGCACCTTGGCGCCCTCCGCCTTGCCGATGTCGATGTACGACAGGATCTTCTCGAGCTGGTCGTTGCTCGCCTGCGCGCCGATCATCGTGTCGGTGTCCAGCGGGTTGCCCTGCTTGACCGCCTTCGTGCGCTCCAGCGCGTCGCCGAGGAACTGGTCGTAGATGTCCGCCTGGATCAGCGCGCGCGACGGGCAGGTGCACACCTCCCCCTGGTTGAGGGCGAACATCGTGAACCCCTCGAGCGCCTTGTCGTAGTAGTCGTCCCTGGCCGACGCGACGTCCGAGAAGAAGATGTTCGGGCTCTTGCCGCCCAGCTCCAACGTGACCGGGATGATGTTCTGCGACGCGTACTGCATGATCAGGCGCCCGGTCGTCGTCTCGCCCGTGAACGCGATCTTGCGGATGCGCGAGCTCGACGCGAGCGGCTTTCCCGCCTCGACGCCGAACCCGTTGACGACGTTGACGACGCCGGGCGGCAGCAGGTCGCCGATGAGGTCCATGAGGAACAGGATCGACGCCGGCGTCTGCTCGGCCGGCTTGAGCACGACGGCGTTGCCCGCCGCGAGCGCCGGCGCCAGCTTCCACGTGGCCATGAGGATCGGGAAGTTCCACGGGATGATCTGCCCGACGACGCCGAGCGGCTCGTGGAAGTGGTACGCGATCGTGTCCTCGTCGATCTCGGAGATCGACCCCTCCTGCGCGCGGATGGCGCCCGCGAAGTAGCGGAAGTGGTCGATGGCGAGCGGGATGTCGGCGGCGAGGGTCTCGCGGACGGGCTTGCCGTTCTCCCACGTCTCCGCGACGGCGATCTTCTCGAGGTTCGCCTCCATCCGGTCGGCGATCCTGTTGAGCACGTTCGCCCGCTCGGTGACGGACGTGCGCCCCCACGCGGGCGCCGCGCCGTGCGCGGCGTCGAGGGCGCGCTCGATATCGTCGGCGTTGCCGCGCGCCACCTCGGTGAAGGTCTGGCCGGTGACCGGGCTGGGGTTCTCGAAGTACTGGCCGCTCGACGGCGGCACGTACTCCCCGCCGATCCAGTGGTCGTACCGCGCGCGGTACTCGGCGATCGCCCCGGGCTGGCCGGGGGCTGCGTAGACGGTCATGCTGCCTCCTCGCACGTGCGGCGCCTCGTCGCGCCGCGATGGACGCGACGGTAGGAGGCTCAGGGTTGCAGCCCCGTTGCAGTCAGGCCGTCACGAGAGGGTCTCGTCCAGCAGCCCCGCACGGGCGCGGGCGCGCACGGCCTGCGGGCTGCCGGCAGGGGCGACGCCGAGCAGGCGGGTCCAGGCGGCGTGGTCGTCGGCGCCGTCGGCGCCGCGCACCCAGGCGTCCAGGGCGTCGGGGTCGCCGGCGGCCAGGACGGCGGCGCGCACCTCCGCGGAGAGCTCCGCCCGCAGCTGCTCGACGCCGGGGGCCACGGACCGCGGCAGCAGCGGCGCGTAGGCGTCGACGGCGGCGCCGACGTCGCCGGTAGCGAGGGCCGCGCGCACGTCGTCGGCGTCGGTGTGCAGGGGGCGGGCGAGCCGGTAGGGCCGCGACCCGGCGAGCAGCGAACCCGCGACGTGCCGCAGCCGGGAGACCTCGGCCCGCACGGTGACGTCGGACAGCTCGCCGGGGTGCAGCAGCACGGCGAGCTCGTCGGCGGCCAGGCCGCGCGGGTGCTCCGCGAGCAGCAGCAGGATCTCGGCGTGCCGCAGCGACAGCGGCCGGTCCCCCGCGGGCGTCCGCAGCAGCGGGCGGCCGAGCACACGGAGGTCGACCGGCGCGATGCCGGACGGGTGCGGGGCCGCGCCGGCGCGGGTCGCGAGCTCGCGCTCCACGGTGGCGACGGTGGCCCGCACGAGCGACAGCACGACGTGCGTCGCCGCCGCCCGGCGCCCGGTGACGTCGAGCACGCCGACCACCCGTCCGGTGCGGGGGTCGCGGATCGGCGCGGCAGCGCAGCTGAGCTCCTGCACGGGGCGTGAGAAGTGCTCGGCGCCGATCACCTGGACGGCGCGGCGGGTCGCGAGCGCCGTCCCCGGCGCGTTGGTGCCGACGCTCTCCTCGCCCCACACCGCGCCCTCCACGAACCCCACCCGTTCCACGGTGCCGCGCAGCCGCCGGTTGCCCTCCACCCAGAGCAGCCGCCCGATCTCGTCGGAGACCGCGACGACGAGCCCGTCGTCGGCCGCGCCGTCGACCACGAGCTCGCGCACCACGGGCATGACCGCGGCGAGCGGGTGGGCGGCGCGGTACGCGGCGAGCTCGGCGTCGCCGAGCGCGACCTGGGGGTGCGGTGTGTCCGGGTCGACGCCGCTGCGCAGGGACCGGCGCCACGAGTCGGCGACGACGGGGTCGATGCCGCCGGGCGGCTCGCCCGTGCCGAGGAAGCGCTCGTACGCCGCGCGCACGGTGCGCGGATCACGACGCGCGGCTGCCGCGCGGGCCCTGTCCCCGCGCGCCACCGAGGCGGCCGAGCGCTCCACCGCGACCTCCCGACGTCGTCGTCCGGTGCGTGCGAGCCAGTCTAGGGGCGGCGTCCAGTCCGTCGAGGATGAGGTCACTGTCGAGATGCATCGTAGATTGCACGATCCGCCGGCAATGCACCCGCTCTTGACCAAGGGGTGAGGGTGCGCAGTTCAACGCTCCACGGTCGCAGCACGTTCAAGAGACACGCGTCAGAAACCACCGATTCTGAGGCACGTCAAAATCGGGTTCTGGAGGTCTCAAACCTCGGCGGTCGCGCTGGCCGGCTGCCCTTCCGAGTGACCTTGGTGGGACCGGCCGCGGGCGCCGAGAGTGCTCGTGAGCGCTCATCGGTCAGATCTGAGTCGCGCCCGTCGAGCTCAGGACGACCGGGGCCGAGAGAGCACACCGGGCGCCGGCCGCGGCCGCATCGGTGCGGTGGGGGTGGTTGAGGCCAAGGTCTCCGTGGCCTCCGAAGGCATCGCGAGGGCCAGGCGTCAGAGCGATCCGGTGTAGAGCATGGTCTTCAAGACCGATGGCTTGCCGTTGTACCGATACCTGATGTCCTTGGTGGCGGCGCGGGTCATTCCTCGGGACTCGTAGAAGCCGTAGGAGGACTTGTCGTCGGTGTACAGGAAGTAGTCGGTGCGGCCGTGGTCGCGCAGGTAGTCGCAGAACCGCTCGTACAGGCCGCGCCCCACACCCAGGCCGCGCGTGTCTGCGGCGACGGCGAACAGGGTGAGCTCATCGGTGGTCGGCGCGGCGGTCCGCTTGCGGAGCTCGACGCATGAGGCCGCCAGGCGGGGGTACTTCGCCAGGGACTTGTACTGGGCGATGCCGGTGATGACGGCGCGGGCCACGCTGGCAACGGTGGCCAGGCGGTGGCCCCAGTGGCCGGGCAGGGAGGACTGGCCGGGGATGCGGCCGCAGATGATGCCGACCACGTTTCCGTCAGCCTCTGCGACCTGGGCCCAGGTGGAGGTGGCCAGGCGATCGCGGAGGTAGACCTCCCGGGCGGGCTCGCGCAGGTGCGCGGCTCCGACGGTGGCCACGATGGCGAATGCCTCGTCGAGGATGGTCTTGACCGCCTCGGCGTCGGCAGCCCGGTAGTCGCGGTAGGTGACGTTCACAGGTCGGTTCCGTTCTGAGCGACGAACGTGGCAAGAAGGCTGGCAAGGTCGCTCAGCGTGGCACGTGCCTGGTCGTCGTCTCGATGACGCAGCCAGGCGCGCGCCACGCCGTCGACCGTGGCGACGGTCAGTTGCGCTACGGCGCGCGGGGGCCTGGCGAGGGTCCAACTCAGGTCGGTGACGAGGCGTTCGAGGGCTTCGGTGGCCTTGTCGACGGCAGCCCGCTGCTCCCACTCGGCCAGCTCGCGCAGGTCAGGGTCACGCAGGGCCAGCTCACCGAGCTCGAAGAGGACCAACTGGGCATCAGGGTCGGCCTCGATAGGCGTCCACTGCGCCAGGAGCAGCGCCTCGAGGACGTCCGCCGGGGCTGCGGAGGGCACGACGGAAGCCCAGAGGGCGTCAAGATCGACATCGATCTCCGCGGCCAGCAGCGCGCGGTAGAGGTCTTGCTTGCCCTCGAAGCAGTAGTGGAACGCCCCGTGCGGCATCCCCGCCTCCTGCGTGATCGCCCGCGTCGAAGCGGCCGCGACGCCCTCGCGAGCCATCACACGCAACGCCGCCTCGACCAAGAGCCGGCGACGATCAGCGACCCGCATCTGCTTCCGTGAAATACCACTCGAACCTTTGGCCATATGGCCAAGGTAGCCTGTAGGCCTCAAGTTGGCCAGTCGGCCAGGAGTGGGAATTTCGGGGACCACGCCAGCCCCGCGTGTCACGTGCAACACTGTTCAGAACCGACCGTTTCTGACATGGCCGGACCGCGCGCTCGACGCGCGGGCGACACGCCGTTCACAACCCGCTTCACAACCCCCGGCTGGTTCAGAACCCCGTGCGGGGGTTGTGACGCGGTCGCAGCAGGGGCAGTCGTAGCGTGCAGCGGGAACCACGCGGGAACTTCGCACGTCGCGCGCGGTGCGTCCGGGTTCGTGCAGGGCGCAGCGACATGTCTGTGCAATCTGCGCCGCACGTCGACGGTCACTCCCGGCCGAACGCCGCGCGCAGCTCGTCCTTCGCCCGCTCGAGGACGTCGCGCTGCGCGGCGGGGAGGTTCTTGCCGGCCCGGTTGACGTAGAACGTCAGCATCGACATGGCCGACTGGTACGCCGAGCCCTTGCGTCGGTCGCTCGCCTCGGCGGACCGCTTCAGGGACGCGGCGATACGCGCCGGGTCGTCCCAGGTGAAGACGTCGTCCTCCAGGTCGAGCGCGTCGGAGTGCTCGGTGACGTCCTGCGACCACCGCTCGCCGTCGTCGTCCTTCGCCATGCCCTCGACGCTAGGCAGCACTCCCGGTGCTCGCAGCAGGCGTCAGTCGCGGAGGGCGAGGCGGCGGGCGAGCACGGCGCAGACCACGAGCTGGAGCTGGTGGAAGATGATCACCGGGATCGCGATCACGCCGGCCGCGGCGACGGGGAACAGCACGCTGGCCATGGGCAGGCCGGTGGCGAGGGACTTCTTGGACCCGCACATGAGCAGCGCGATCCGGTCCTCGGCGGGCAGCTTGAGCGCGGCCCCGCCCCACCACGTGAGGCCGAGCATGATCGCCAGGAACACCCCGCTCACCACGAGCAGCACGACGATCGCCCACCCGGAGGTGCCGGCCCAGACGCCCGCGGAGCTCGCCGCCGCGACGGCGGAGAACACGACGATCAGGATCGTGCCGCGGTCGACGGACAGGGTGAGCCAGCGGCGGGCGCGGACCCAGTCGCCCACCCACGGCTGCAGCAGCTGGCCCACGACGAACGGCAGCAGCAGCTGCAGCAGCACGGTCTGCAGCCCGTCGAGGCCGTGCCCGGCCGTGGCGCCGGCGCCGCCGTCGGCGTCGGTCATGAGCCACAGCACCAGCAGCGGGGTGAGCACCATGCCGAGCACGTTGGACACGGTGGCGCCGCAGATGGCGCCCGCGACGTTGCCGCGCGCCACGGACGTGAACGCCACCGACGACTGCACCGTCGACGGCAGCAGGGACAGGTACAGCATCCCCGCGGCGAGCGGCGCGCCGACCAGCGGGGTGATCGCCCACGCGACGACGAGGCCGAGCACCGGGAAGAGCACGTACGTGGCGACGAGGATGCCGCCCTGCAGGCGCCAGTTGCGCAGCCCCGCCCACACCTCGCGGGTCGAAAGCCGCGCGCCGTAGACGAGGAACAGGACCGTCACCGCGACGTCCGCCGCGACGTCGACGACCTGCTGCACGCCCGGGCCGACGGGCACCACCAGCCCCAGCACCATCACCACGACCAGCGTGACGACGAACGGGTCCACCCAACGGCTCAGCACACGACGCACCGGGCGAGTGTAGGGAGTGCAGCACCGGAGGCGCGGACACGTCCGCGCGGCACCGACCTGACCACTCATGCCCGAAGCGCATGAAAGGACCGTCTCGAGTCTTGGCGGGCATCGATCGCGAGGTGGCACGGTCGTGGCCCCGACGACCCGAGGAGACTGACATGACCCCGACCGTCCGCCGCCGGACCCTGTTCGGCATGGCCGGAACCGCCGCTGCCGGGGCGCTGACCGGTGCCCCCGCCCTCGCCGCGCCGCGGACGCCGGACCGAGGCACGACCGGCTTCGCCGCGTTCCGCTGGCTCGGCGTGGCGGGCTGGCAGGTCCGCACGCCGCGCGCCCACCTGCTGATCGACCCCTACCTCACCCGGTTCGACACCGGGCTGGCGAAGGGACGGTTCGACCGCGGCACGCAGCTCACGGTCGACCCGGCGGCGATCGACGACGTCCTGGGGCGGCCCGAGCCGGCCCGCCGCGTCACCGCGACCCTGGTCACGCACACCCACTGGGACCACTTCGGCGACGTCCCGCACATCGCCGCGACGCGGGGCGGCACGGTGTTCACCACCCTGACGGGCTATCACCTCGCGCGGTCCTTCGGCGTGGCCGACGACCAGCTCGCGGTGCTCAAGGGCGGCGAGGAGATCGTGCTGGCCGACCTGGTGGTCCGCGCCGTCCGGTCGTTGCACAGCCGGTCCGGCAACGGTGGGGTCTTGTTCCCCGGAGTGCGCCACGCGGTCCCGGAGCGCCCCGCGACCGTCGCCGACCTGCCGGAGGGCGACACCCTCGCCTACCTGCTCCGCGCGCCGTCGGGCCGCAGCGTGCTGCTCCTGGGGGCGAGCGACTTCGACGACGTGTCGTTGCGCGGGCTGCGGCCCGACGCGGTCGCCGTGCCGGTGCCGGCCAACGACGTCACCCACGAGTACGCCTCCCGGCTCATGGACGTCCTCGGTGGGCCGCGGCTGGTCGTCCCCGTCCACTGGGACCACTTCGAGGCCGCGCCGACCGACCCGCCCACCGTGCAGGACCACGGGACGGCCGACCGGCTGCGTGCCACGGTGGCCGCGATCCGACGCGCATCGCCCCGGACCCGCGTCGTCGTGCCCGACTACCGGACGCCGCTCGACCTGCTCTGAGGGGACGGCGGGATCACAGGCGTGCCGGGGGTGCGGTGCGGCGCACCAGGTCGTGCAGCCGACGAGCTGCACGACCCAGCGCCATCTCCGCGGCCGGCTGCGCCCCTGCCGCCACGCTGGACCGGCTGAGGACGACGACGACGAGCCGGCCGCCGTCCGCGTGCTCGACGACCCCCGCCTCGTGCCGCAGGTTGAGCACGGTGCCCGTCTTGGACGACCAGGTGGACGAGTCGCGGTCGAACTCGGGCGCCAGGCGCTGCCGGTGCACGTTGGCGGCGAGCAGCTCGCGCAGCCGGCCGGACACCGCGGGGTCAAGCCGGTGCGGGGCCCAGACCGCGCCGAGGAGGTCGGCCAGATCGCGCGCCGAGGATGTCGTCGACACCGAGACGTCGAGCGACCGGATCACGCTCCCGCCGCTCGCCGTGCTCGCCAGCGCCGCGAAGGCGTGCCCGAGTCCTGGCGCGAAGCGCTCCAGCGCCTCCGCCGGGGTGTCGTCCAGCTCGCCGAGACCGTGCCGGATCTCGACGTCCGGCACCCGGAGCTCGCGCAGCACCCGGCCGACGTGGGCGGGAGGGGTCAGGGCGAGCAGCGCGTCACAGGCGCTGCTGTCGCTCAGCGAGACGGCCAGGTAGAGCAGGTCGTCGAGGGCCACCGACGCGGGGTGCCTGAACCGCGTGATGCCCGGCGGCCCGGTGGTCGTCGCACGCCCCGGGTCGACCACCACCGTCGAGGCGGGGTCGAGCTCCCCGCGACGGATCCGCTCGAGCGTCGCGAGGGCTATCGGGACCTTGACGAGGGAGGCGACCGGGAGCTCGAGGTGCGGGTCGACGCCGACCTCCCGACCGGAGTCGAGGTCACGGACGAGGATCCCCGCGGTCAGGCCTGCCTCGGCGAGCTCGTGCCGCACCCGCCGGACCTCGCTCGCCGCGGCCGCTCCAGCGATCACGCGGTGACCTCGGTGGCCCCGAGGGCGAGCGCGACCGCCTCGGCCAGGGCGTCCATGACGGAGGCCGCCCCCGCCGGATCACCCGGACGCAGCTCCAGGCGGTGGGTACGAGCGAGGTCGACGCCGCCCGGCGACGTCCAGGAGAGCCCCAGCTCGCGCGCCTGCACCGGGGTGCAGAGCAGCAGGTCCTCGCTGGTCGTCACCGCGGCCAGCGCGGGGACCAGCGGGGAAACCCGCACCTGCTGCGGCAGACAGCCTGCGGCGACGGCGTGCCGGGCCAGGGCGTCGCCGACGAGGGCGTTGTCGTCCTCCGGCGTCACCCACACGCGCCGGGGCGGCCCGGGGTCGCCACGGCGCGGGGACAGCTCGTCGAGGTACACCCGCGCCCCGCCGCGCGGGCCGCCCCCGCCCCAGCCCAGCGGGGCGGCCCAGCGTGCCGCTCCGGCCGTGGCCACGACGAGCGCGGCGTCCGCGCGCGAGTCGCGCACCAGCTCGACGCGTCGTGCCGGAGGGGCGGGCAGCGGCCGCAGCACGACCCCCGCCTGCCGGGCGTCACCGATCAGCGTGGCCGTGACCGTCGGCGAGAGGTCCTCCGGGATCACGAGGCGCAGGGGCGGCGCCTCGCGCATGGTCGCCGCCGCCCGCAGGTCGTCCGCCGCCTCGACGACGCGCTCGGCGGCCGGGAGCAGCCGGCGGCCCAGCTCCGTGAGGAACACCTCGCGCGTCGTGCGGTCGAACAGGCTCCCCCCGAGGTGCGCCTCGAGGGCGGCGACGCGGCGGCTGACCACCGGCTGCGGCACGCCGATCGCCGCCGCCGCGCCGGTGAAGCTGCGCCGCTCGCTGACCGCGACGAACGCACGGCAGGTGTTCTCGAGGTCCACGGGGCGATTATCCCCGCCGGCCCCTCCGCGAACGGCGGAGGGTCGGCGGGACGACGAGGCGCCGGCCGGAGCGGTGACGCGCGGGCGCTCAGGCCTGCAGGCCCCGGCGCAGGCCCTCGGCCAGCGGCGTGGTCGGGCGGCCGATCAGCCCGGCGAGCACGCCCGTCGTCTCCGCCAGCAGCCCGGCGCGGGTGTCCGCGTCCAGCGCGACGAGGAACCCGGCCGTGCCCTCGTCGAGACCCGCGGCGAGCAGGGCCGCGCGCTGCTCGTCGGGCTCGACCGGGCGGTAGGTCACCGGACGGCCGAGCACCTCCGTCACGGTGCGGGCGAGCTCGTCGAAGTCCCAGGCGACGTCCCCGCCGAGCTCGTAGACCGCGTCGTCGTGGGCGCCGTCGTCGGCCAGGGCGACGACGGCGGCGGCCTCGGCGTAGTCGGCGCGGCTCGCGCTGGCGACGCGGCCGTCCCCGACCGACGCGACGATCTCGCCGGTCTCCCGGGCCCGCTCGACGTCGGGCAGGTAGTTCTCGGTGTACCAGCCGTTGCGCAGCACCGTCGTGGTCAGGCCGGACGCCGCGAGCAGCTCCTCGGTCGCCTTGTGCTCCGGCGCGAGGACCAGGGGCGAGGTGTCGGCGTGCGGGGCGCTCGTGTAGACGACGCGGCGGACACCGGCGCCCTTGGCCGCGTCGATCACGGCGCCGTGCTGGCGGACCCGCTGGCCGACGGCGGACCCGGAGACGAGCACCAGCACCTCGACGCCGTCGAGGGCGGGGGCGAGCGTCTCCGGGCGGTCGTAGTCGGCCTCGCGGACGACGACGCCGCGCTGCGCGAGGTCCGCGACCTTCGCCGTCGAGCGGGCGAGGGCGACGACGTCCGCGGGTGCGGCGCCGCGGGCGAGGAGGGACTCGACGACGAGGCGGCCGAGGTGGCCGCTGGTGCCGGTGACGGCGATGGTCATGGTGATGCTCCTTCGGGTGCAGGCTCAGGTGGGGCTCGCGGCCGGCCCGTCGACCGGACCGCCCCGCCAGCATGCGCTTACTTTTCGTAAGTGCCAACCCTCAGAGCGTGCGGTGATCGTCACAGTGCCTGCCGGCGGGCTGCGCCGTATCCTGGGCCGGTGACCACCGACTCCCCCGCCGTCGACACTGTCGACCCTGTCGACGCCGGCCCGACCGACGCGATGATCGCCGACGTGTTCTCGCGCGGCTGCACGTCGCGCCAGGCGCTGGAGGCGGTCACCGGGCGCTGGGGAGTGCTCACGGTGGCCGGGCTGCGCGACGGAGCCGTCCGCTTCAACGCGCTGCGCCGCCGCATCGACGGGGTGAGCGAGAAGATGCTCGCCCAGACGCTGCAGACGCTCGAGCGCGACGGCATGGTCGTGCGCGAGGTCCGCACCACCATCCCGCCGCACGTCGAGTACTCGCTCACCGACCTCGGCCGGCGCGTGGCCGACCGGCTCGTCGGGCTCCTCGACGTCCTCGAGGGCTCGGTCGACGAGGTCAGCGCGGCCCAGCAGCGCTACGACGCGCGGCGCGAGGTCTCGTGACGGGTCGCACCGTCGCCGTGCTGCTCGCCGCGGGCGCGGGCACCCGGCTTGGCCGCGGCCCGAAGGCGCTCCTGGCCCACGGCGGTCGGCCGCTCGTGGAGCACGTCGCGGGCGTGCTGTGTGACGGCGGCTGCGACGAGGTCGTCGTCGTGCTCGGCGCCGAGGCCTCACGGGTCGCGGTCGCCGCCGACCTCGGCGCGGCCCGCGTGGTCGTCAACGACGACTGGGCCACGGGCATGGCGTCGTCGCTGCGGACGGGCGTCGCGGCGGCCCTGGAGCCCCGCGGCGGCGAGACTCCGGCGCGCGTCGTCGTCGCGCACGTCGACCAGCCCGGCGTCACGCCCGACGACGTCGCGCGCCTGCTCGCCGCGCACCGCCCCGGCCGCGTCACCGCCTCGCGGTGGGCCGGCGCAGCAGCCCCCGACCACGCCGCACCCGAGCAGCGCCGGCCGCGCTGGGCCCACCCGCTCGTGCTGGACGCCGCGCTCGCCGAGACGGCGGCCGCGAGCGCCGTCGGCGATGCCGGGGCCCGCGCGTTCCTCCGCGCGCACGCCGACCTCATCGACGTCGTCGTGCACCCCGGCGACGGCCGCGACGTCGACACCGAGGCCGACCTCGACCTCCTCGCCTGACCACCCCGAGGTGTTGTGAGCGCGATTTCGGGGGGGAGAGGGACGCCCGAAGTGCACGGGAAAGGGGGCGCCAACACGCGGGGGGGGGGGGGGCGGGCGGCCGGGGCCCGGGGAAAGTG